>DASVNH010000055.1:0-13644 GCA_036383955.1 Planctomycetota bacterium
TGACGCGGTCATTTCGTCAACGCGTTGACGAAATGACCGCGTCAGAACGTCAACACGGGCTAGGAGCCCTCCGGAGTTTTCATCGTCGCCGCGGAGACGCCGAGGACGGCGATGCCCAGTAGGAGGTTCGCGCCGACGACCCGCGTCGAGAGGCGATGGAGGCGGTCGAATTCGGCCTTCCCCTGGCTCCCGGTCGGGCGGAGCTCGGCCATGCGGGGATAGACGGATTGGGTGTAGAACAGGCTCAGGCCGGCCATGGCGACGAGCGCCAGGATCCGCGGCCAGCGGACCCGGGGCCCCCAGACCCCGACGAACTGGCAGATCACGGCGCTGAAGAGCGCGAGCGCGCCGAAAACGAGCTCCATGCGGCCGAAGGCGCGGAGGCTGTCCCCCACCACCAGCCCGGCCGTCTCGCGGGGAGCGACCTGGAAGGCCGTCGGAGCGACCGCGAAGGCGATGGCCGCGAGGCCGCCGACCCAGAGGGCCAGGGCGATGAAGTGGAGGGCGGTCGAGGCGCGCACCAGGATCATGAGCGGGCGAAGGCCTCCTGGATCGCCGCCCCGGCGGAGACCGAGCAGACGATCTTGTACTCCGGGAGGCCGCCCAGGAAGGCGACGACCTCGGCGTTGCCGACCTTGAGGGCGTCGACGACCGGCCGGCCCTGGATCAGCTCCGTCAGCGCCGACGAAGCGGCGATGGCGGCGGCGCAGCCGAAGGTCTTGGCGCGGACTTCGCGGATGACCCCGTCCTCGACCCGGGCGGTCAGCTTGAGGAGGTCGCCGCAGGCCGGATTCTTGACCAGGGCCGTGTGGGTGGGATGCTCCACTTCCCCGGTGTTGCGGGGATTGAGGAAATGGTCCATGACCGTGGGGTTGTAATCCTCGAAGGAGCCCATCGAGTTACTTCGCCAGCTCCTCGGCGGGAATGGGCTGACGGCCCGTGAAGCCGTCCTCCAGGTGGTGGAAGAACTCCACCGTCTTCTCCCCCCGCTTCCAGCAGAGGAAGACCAGGCGGTTGTCGATCACCCCGTAGAAGTCGACCAGGCCCTGGTCCAGGCTCTTGACGACCGCCTCCAGCTCCCCGAACTTCTGGAGGCCCGCTTCGTAGTCCTTCTTGGTGGTCTCGAGCTCTTCCACGTAGTGAAGATACTCGCGGTGGTCCGGGTTGCTTTCGGTGTGGACCTCGTCGCCCCAGATCATCTCCAGGACGTCCATCTTGCCCTTCAGCTTGCGCAGGCGGGCTTTGAGGGTGTCGACGGTCTCAAAGAGCTTGCCGAGCTTGGGAACGAGCGCGCTGACCTCGCGCGCGGTGAAGATCCGAGGCCCCATGCAGGGGAGTATAGCAGAACTGCTTTAAAATAAAAGGAGCCAGGCCACCGCTTCGAGGTTTTACCCTGTCAGGCGGCCTGGCCCTGGAGAGAGGGGGAAACAGATTTTGGGCCTGGGAGACCAAGCTTACGTGCTTGGCACTCTATCCTAGCTTGATCTCCACATACCCGAAGCTTGGGTTTCCCGACCCAGCCCGGAATGCCCCGATTTTCGAATGCCTTCATCGTCGCGCCTTACCAAGAGGTCCGACGCTCCGTACGACCCGGCATTCAAAGAACGATTAATCTTTCCGCGCGGCCCCGCCGCGACTTCCCGTCTCTCTCTCTACCTAAGGCCCCCGCCTTAGAGGGTATTCCCTTCACTCGCAATATACGTCCCTGGCCACTCCCTGTCAACTAAAAAACGCTCGAGCCCAAGGACTTATTCGCTTCCCCTCACATACCCTTAATACGCCATTTCCACCGGTTTTGCGCCAGGATATTTTTTCACATTCCTTGACAGAGTTTCCTCCGCATGCTCCGACCTCATCCTAACATCCTGCCCGCGAAGATCCTGCGAAGGGCCGGCGACAGCGCACCACGTCGCCCTCGATCTCGATCACGCTTCCAAGGAACCGCTCGGTGATCATGACGTTCGTGCGCGTGTGCTCCGAGATCACGCTCGCGCGGTACGCGCCGCCCGACATCGCGAGCCACGGCACCAGCTGATCCGCCGCGAATTCGTCCACGGGCGCGTTCGAATCGATTTCCTTCGCGAGCTGGTCCGCCGCTTGCTTGCCGACATCCTCCGCCGACCTGCCCCGCTCGCCGAGCGCGCTGCCGCCGAGCTTCTGGCCGCCGGCGAAGTCCGCGACGCAGGTGATCGAGCAGCTGGGCGAGCGCGTGTCGCCGTACGTGACCTCCTCGTGCACCGGCGCGCGGAACCGCCGGAGCGTTTCCGACGCCGACGCCGCCATGCGCTCCGCCACCCGCCGCTCCTCCAGCGCCCGCGAGGACGACGCGAGGACGCGGATCTGGACCAGGCGGCCGCGCTCGAGCCGCTCGAGCGGCGGGACGTCGTCTTTCCAGCCTTCGGCCTCGAAGAGGATCTCGCCGCCGCCGGCCGGGTAGTAGCCGCGGCTCACGAGGTCGAGCTTCAGCAGCTTCGCGCGCAGCATCGCGGGACCCGCGACGACGTTGCGGAGGTAGTCGATGGTCGGGCTCCACTGGACGTCGGTCCCCCCGATCAGGCGGAACCGGCTCCGCCCCGGCGTCGTGAGCACGACCGGCAGCAGCGTCTGCAGGAGCAGGGTCAGCGAGCCGGCGGTGCCGACGTCGACGGTAGCGTCGACGGCCTTCAAGGCCGCCGGATAGAAGCTGACCGACCGGGAGCCGATCTGATCGCCCGTGATGCCGACCGGCCCCATGACCCGGAGGGCTTTGAGGACGTTCAGATGCTGCGCCTTTAAACCGGGCTTATCCCGGTTTTCGCGGATTTTGACCATCGTGAAGGGCGTTTGGGTGATGAGACTCCAGACCAGGGCCGTCCGGAGCATCTGGCCGCCGCCCTCGCCGACGGAACCGTCCAGGTTGACCATAGGCCCCCATTGTGCTAGGGTGACGCCCCCATGCAAGACCTGATTCTCAAAGCGCTCTCGAACGTCAAGGACCCGGACCTCGGCCGGAACATCGTCGAGCTCGGCTTCATCAAGGACCTCAAGGTCTGCGACGGCATCGCGTCGTTCGCGATCGAGCTGACCACGCCCGCCTGCCCGGTCAAGGAGTCGCTCAAGGCCCAGGCCTACCAGCACGTGATGGCCATCCCGGGCATGAAGCAGGTCGACATCAAGATGACCGCCCAGGTCCGGGCGACCAAGTCCGAGCAGAAAGACAAGCTCATCCCCCAGGTCGCGAACATCATCCCCATCGCCAGCGGCAAGGGCGGCGTGGGCAAGTCGACCGTCGCCGCCAATATCGCGGTCGCTCTCGCCAAGATGGGCGCCTCGGTCGGCCTGATGGACGCCGACATCTACGGCCCCAGCATCCCGACCCTGACCGGCGCCGTCCCCCAGCCCGGCGGCAACCCCAACCGCTTCGTCCCGCCGATCGCCCACGGCGTGAAAGTCGTCTCCATGGGCTTCTTCGCGCCGAAAGACAAAGCCGTCATCTGGCGCGGCCCCATGCTCCACAAGGCCATGGAGCAGTTCCTCGGCCACGTCGAATGGGGCCAGCTCGATTACTTGATCATCGACCTGCCCCCGGGCACGGGCGACATCCAGCTCTCCCTCTGCCAGATGATCCCCCTCACCGGGGCCGCCGTCGTCTCGACGCCCCAGGACGTCGCCCTCAACATCGCCGAAAAAGCCATCCTCATGTTCAAGGAGCTCAAGACCCCGGTCCTGGGCCTGGTCGAGAACATGAGCGGCCACGTCTGCTCCAGCTGCGGCCACAAGGACGACATCTTCGGCGTCGGCGGCGTCCGCCGCTACTCCGAGGCCAAGGGCATCCCCTTCCTGGGCGACATCCCCCTGCACGTCGACATCCGCCAGGATTCGGATTCCGGCACGCCGATCGTCCTCGCGCATCCGGAGCATCCGGCCGCGAAGGCCTTCATGCGCGTCGCCGAGAACCTGGCCGCGCAGGTCAGCATCCGCGCGTCGGGCATCCAGAACGACAGCCCCATCCCGCAGAAGGTCGAGCTCCGCACCCGCCAGCAGCTCGTCATCGCCTGGAGCGACGGCAAGGAAACGCCCCTCTCCTGCCGGGATATGCGGATCAACTGCCCTTGCGCCCAGTGCGTCGACGAGGTCACCGGCATCCGCCGGCTCAACCCCGACTCCGTCGCGCAGGACGTCTGGCCCCAGGAGATCAATCCGGTCGGCCGCTACGCCCTGAACTTCAAGTGGAGCGACGGCCACAGCTCCGGCATCTACACCTTCGACAGCCTTCGCAAGATGGCCGGGCTCACGGCCTAGGTACCAGGTACCGGGTACCAGGTACCGGGAAGCCGGCGCGCGAGCGAAGATTCAGTCCGCGATGTGCGGACGCTTGTTTGGATCCGACTCAACTCCGACGAGCACGTCGTTCCGTACGTGGGCGATCACGTAAAAGTCCTTCTGGCAGACCGGGCACTCCGTGTACGCCTCGCCCTCCAAGTTGCCGCCTACAGGCCGACCGCCGTTCTTAACCGCCTTCTTCCCGGTCCAAAGGATCCGGTCCCCGATCTTGTATTCGATCAAGTCCCTTGTGCCAAAGTAGAGATCAACGGCCATCTCCGCTTCGGTCTCGCAGCGAGGGCATCGCATCGCATGCTTGAGGGTGTTGTAAATACCCAAGGCAGCCTCTCCTAATGGGAGCCGCCCAGCCGGGCCATCACGACATCCTCCAGGGCGTCGATTTCTACGGTTTTCAGGGGAGTGGTCGCCCCTGCTACGACGCGGACGGCGGAGCTCGGGAGATCCAGGGCCGCTGCGAGCAGCTTCTCGACCGCGGCGTTGGCTTTTCCGCGTTCGGGAGGAGCGCTCACGCGGACCTTGAGGCGTCCGCCCAACCAGCCCGCCACCTCATCCCGGGATGATTTGGGGACAACCTTGATCTGGATCCGCATCCCCCGTCCTTACCCAAAGGGGCCGACGTCCCGGTACCCGGTATCTGGGAGCCTACTTCTTGCCCGCGGCGTAGCCCATCTTGCCGAGCAGCTTGTAGGCCTCGTCGAGGCGCTTCTTGACGCCGTTGGGGACGGCGTCTCCGAGCTTCGGATGCTCCTTGGCGACCATCTTCAGCTCGTCGTAGCGGCGGATCGCCTCCTTCACCTCGCGCGCGGCGAAGAGAATCTCGGCGTAGCGGTACAGGCAGTTCCCGTTCTGCACCTGGGGGAAGTCGGGGTGGTTCTCCAGGAGGTAGGCGTAGTAGCCCCGCGCCTCCAGCAGGTTGCTGGTCCCTTCCGCGAGCGACTGGGCAAGGGTCCAGATCTTCTGCGGATCGTCGGAAACCGCGCGGACTTCCTCCCGCAGCTTCGCCGCCTTCAAGGTCTCGGCGGGCAGGATGGTCTCGCTCCAGCTCGACACCCAGTCCACCGTCCCCGTCCACCAGGGCTCCTCCATCTTCGTGTCCGGGTTCACGAAGCGGCGCGAGCCGTCGGTCTTCACCGCCTCCAGGAGCGACTTCTCCCGCTGCAGCGTCGCGTTGCGGAGGAGGTCGCCGTACACCTGTCCCAGGGAGGGCAGGAACTCGGCGCCCACCTCGCGCCGGGCCAGCATCTGCTCGCCGGCCCGCTTGGCGTCGAGGAGGCGTTCGGTCGACGTCTTCCATTCGCCGGCCGCCGCGTAGACGGCGCCCAGGTGCGCGTTCCGCTGGAAGAGGTCCTCGATCCGGCCGAGGCGTTGGACGACGTCCGACTGCGCGCGCTTCGCGGCGGCCTTCTCCTCCGCCAGCCGGGCGAGGAGCAGGCGGTGCTTGTCCTCGCGGAAGGACTTCTTGAGGGCGTCGCCGCCTTCCTTCTCGATCCGCTGGAGGGCCTTCTCGACTTCCGGCTGGGCCTTGATGAAGGTCTTGCTGCGGCCGAAGCGGGCCCGGAGCGCCTCGATCTCCGCCCGGGCCTTGCCGAAGTCGTCGCGGCGGAGGAAGCCGTCCAGGCGCTCGAGGCGCTTCTCCGCCTCGATCTCCTCGTGCTCGGCGCTCTCGCCCTTCTCCAGGCGGGCGCGGTACTCCTCGCAGAATTTGCGGAGGGTGTCGGCCCCGGTGTAGCCCGGATCCTTGAACGCGGCCAGGACCTGGTCGATCTCCGCGATGGCGTCCTCGTAGAGGCCCGTCTCGACGCAGAAGGCGATGATGTCGCACTGCTCCCCGGCGTCCTTGCGCTGGTTCACGTTGTACTTCCAGTGGTCGCGGAGGAACTTGAGGAAGGAGGCGGAGCCGCCGAACTGGGACCAGGTGTGCTGGGTCGTGCCGCCGACGTTGAGGCCGACCACCAGGCCGCGCTCGTCGGCCTCCTCGATCACGCCCTCGATGCCCTGGAGGTTGAACTCCTTCTTGAAGCGGTACGGGTTGTTCCGCGCGGAGATCACGCTGAGGAGCGTGTCCTTGAGGTGGGCCACGCGCTCGAGCTCGGCCACGCGCCGCTCCAGCCGCGGCTTGAGCTCGTCCATGCCCAGCATGTCCTGGAGCGACTTCATCCGCAGGTAGGCGCCCTTGAAGTCGTACTTGAGCACCAGGTCCCGGGCGAAGCGGGATTCGGCCGCGAAGGCGTCGAGCGCCTTCCGGCGCCCCTCGGCGTCCTTCGCCTCCTTCTCCTCGACCTCCCGCCGGACCACCATGGCCCACTCGCTCTCCAGGCTGTCCTTGAGCGCCTTCGCCGCGAGGGCCACCTCGTCGATGGAGTCGCGGATGGCCGCTTCCGCCACCTTGATCGCCGCCTCGTAGGCGCGGTCCCGCGCCAGCGCGCGCGCCTCGGCGTCGGTCTTCGTCCACGCCATGCGGGCGTCCATCGCCACGCGCTCGACCTCGCGGCCCGCCAGGTCGTCGTAGAACAGCTCGCGGTAGCGCTCCTTCGTCGCGCCCCCTTCCGTCTCGAGGCGGCGCACGCCGTCGCGGATCTCCGCCAGGGCCGTCCAGGCCTCCCGGAAGCGCCCGCGCTCGCCGTCGGCTTTCGCCTTCTCCACCGTCTTCTCGAAGCGGTCGCGCTGCGCCGTGACCCGCTCGCGCCAGCGGACGATCTCCTCCGCCGCGGCCAGCGCCCGCTCGCCGGCGGGCGTCCCCTTCGCGGCCGGGTCGGCGGCGAACGCCCGCAGGGAGGCCGTCGCCTGCTCCATCGGCGCCAGGTTGAGGCTCCCGCCCTGGAAGGCCTCCACCACCCGCCGGTGCGCCCCGATCTCCTCCGCCTCGAGCAGCTGGAACTTCCGCTCCGCCGCCACCTCGCGGTGCATGCGGTCGAGCGCCTTCTTCAGCTCCAGCGCCTTCGCCGCCTCGGGCGTGCCGGGGTACTTCTCCGCGACGGCCTGATATTCCCGGATGCCCTCTTCGATCGAGCGCGGGCTGGACTTGTCCATGCGCGTCCGGTCGAAGAGCATCGCGAGGTTGAGCGCCTGCCGGGCCGCCTCGGGATCCGTCGCCCGCGGCGGGTTCACGTTCGGGCCCGCGTCCGGCGGGCCGCTGAACGCGATCCACGCCCCCACGCTGCCGCCGATCACGACGAGGGCGACGGCCGCCAGCGCCAGCGCGCGCTTGCCGCCGCCCAGCATCTCGATGGGGCGCGAGGCGTAGCGCAGCTCGCCCGTGCCCTCGGCGCCGCCCCGCTGGAACTTCTCCAGCGCGGCCACCACCTCGCCCATGGTCTGGTAGCGCTTCTCCGGCTCGCGCGACATCATCCGCGCGACCACGTCCGAGAGGGCCTTGGGGATGTCGGAGTTGTGCTCGTGCGCGGCGGGCGCCTCCTCGCGGACCTTGCGGTTGACGAGCTCGCGGATGCCCGGCGCGTGGAAGGGGGTGACGCCGGTGACCATGCGGAACATCGTCGCGCCGAGCGAGTAGATGTCGCTCCGGAAGTCGGCGGGCCGCCCCAGCACCTGCTCGGGCGCGATGTAGTGCGGGGTGCCGATGACGGAGGTCTCTTCCTCGGGGCCCACCTTTTCGTCGACGCCCCGGGCCAGGCCCATGTCCGCGATCTTGACCGAACCCGTCTCCGAGAGCATGAAGTTGTCGGGCTTCACGTCCCGGTGGATGATGCCCTTCTTGTGGGCGTACTCGAGGCCGCGCGCGGCGTCGAGGATCATCCGCACGCATTCGTCGACGGGCAGCTTGCGCTGCTTGTTGAGCATCTCCTGGACGCTGCCGCCGGAGACGTACTCCATCGAGAAGAAGTAGGACTCCCCGTGCCGCTTGACGTCGTAGACCTGCACGATGTTCGGATGGTTCAGCTTGGCGGCGGCCCGCGCCTCGTGGATGAAGAGGTCGACGAAGTCCTTGTCCTTCACGTGCTCGTCGGAAATGATCTTCAGCGCCACCTCGCGCTGGAGGTCGACCTGCTCCGCCCGGTACACCGTGCCCATCCCGCCGCGGCCGACCCGCTCGATGATGCGGTAGCCGGCGAGCGTCTGGCCCGACATCGTCGTCGCCCCGGAGCCGTCCTCGAGGAAGGTGAAGAGGGTCTCGCCCGCCTTGATGAGGTCCCCGACCTCCAGCTTCATCGCCAGCTTGATCTTCGCCCCGTTCAGGTAGGTCCCGTTCATGCTCTCCAGGTCGTGCACCCAGAAGCCGTCTTCCTTGGCCTCGATCTTGAAGTGCATCCGGGAGGTCATGTGGTCGCGCAGGGGCAGCGCCGTCGACGTGTCCCGGCCGATGATGACGGTCTGATTGACGGTGATGGGGATCGACTTCCCCTTGTCGGTCCCTTTTTCGACGACGAGCGTAGGCATATGACTCCGGCGGACCGTTCGACCCCCCGTACGGGCTGTAAGGCTATAGCGCGATCCGGATCGCCTGTTTCCGCGGGTTCGGAACTTCCCTCCCGACGGCGCCGGGCGCCTCCATTATATCCGGGCCCCCTCGAAAACGGCGCTCCCGATCCGGACCAGCGTCGCTCCCTCTTCGACCGCGGCCTCGAAGTCCTGCGACATCCCCATCGACAGCCCTCGCAGCCCTTCCCTCTCGGCCAGCTCCCGGAGCCGCCGGAAGTGCGGCCGCGCGTCTTCGCCCTCCGGCGCCATCGTCATCAGCCCCTCCACCCGGAGGCCCTTCCGCGCCGCCGCCAGGGCGGAGGCGACGTCCTCCGGACGGAAGCCTCCCTTGGACGCTTCCCCGCTGACGTTCACCTGGACGTAGCAGGGGACCGCGGCTCCCGCCGCGATCAGGGCGTCCACCAGCGCCGGCCGGTCCACCGAATGAAGGACGTCCGCCCACGCCAGCGCCTTGCGCGTTTTGTTGGTCTGCAGATGCCCGATCATGTGCCGGCGCATCCCGCGCGTCCCGGCCAGGCGCTCCCCGGCTTCCACCGCGCGGTTCTCGCCCACGTCCGTCACTCCCGTTTCCGCGAGGCTCGAGATCTGTTCCCCGGGAATCGATTTTGTGACCACCACCAGCGTGATTTCCTCGGATTTCCGCCCCGCCCGCCGGCACGCCTCCCCGATCCGGCGGCGGACGTCGGCGAGATTCGTCCGGACGCGCGCGAGATCCAACGTACTCATGGACGCCGCCGCCCGGATCTCACGCGATGATTTTGGCGAGCAGGCCCGGGACGTCGGCCGGCCCCAGGGTCGTCCCCGGCTTGATCTCGCGGAAGAAATGCTGGGAGATGAAGACCGATTCCGACACGACGGCGAGGGGCAGGCCGCGCTCGCGCAGCTTGCCGACCTCCTGGTCGAAGGCGGGCAGGTCCTTGAAGGGGATGTCGACCACCGTCACGGCCTCGCCCAGGCCGTCGAGCACCGGCGCCCCGGAGATGCGCGCGAACGACCCGTCGGCGATGAGGTCGGAGAGGTTCCAGGCGAGGTCGCCGCGGCAGGCTTCGTCGGGCGTGAGCCCGGGGGCCCGCACGAGGAGGAGCTTCTTCATTCTTCGTCGAAGAGGTCCGAGGGCCAGAGGTAGGCGTCGCGGACCAGGCGGTCGCGCAGCTTGCGCCGGTTCTCCTCGCGCTTCTCGCTCTCGAGGGTCGCGCGGATCTTGGGCTCGGCTTCCGCCGCCGACTCCTCGCGCTGGTGGATCCGCTTCTCCAGCCGGAAGATGTTCCAGGTCTGGCCGTCCTCCACGACCTCGCTCGTCTCGCCGACCTTGAGGGTCTCGAAGAGGAGGGCGAGGGTGGCGGGGGCGAAACCGTCCAGGTCCTTCCGCGACTTGTTGCGGTACTCCTGGTCGCGGGCCATCCGGATCGCCGAGTGGTGGATCGACATCATGACGAAGTCGCCGCCCTCGTCGAGGTGGCGCAGGATCGACAGCGCGAGCGCGTACTTGGCCTCCTTCTCCCCCGGGTTCGCGAACTGCAGCGCGATCCGCGAGAAGGTGACGTTCTCGATCGCCTGGAAGCGGCCCTTGTTCTTCTCGTAGAACTCGGCCACCTCCACCGGCGCCACCGAGTCGACGAGCAGGCCGGGCGTCGTCGCGTCCGGCTGCTGGAACGACTTCTGGATGATGTGCCGGTAGAGCTTGTAGATGAGGATCGTCTTGCGCTTCTCCTCCCGCGCCTCCGTCTTCGTCAGGTTCCGGAGCCGCAGCCAGCGCTCGTACTCCTCTTCCCCGCCGTAGGTCTTGATGTCGCGCCGGACCGCGTCGTCCAGCTCCTGCTCGCCGACCGCGACCCCGTTCTTCCGCGCCGCCTGCAGGAAGAGGCGCTCCTCCACCATCTGCCGCAGCGTCTGCCGCCGCAGCTCGGGGGAGATCGCGGCCTTGACCTTCGAGAGGGAGTCCCCGACGTCCTTCCAGGTCACGATCTCGTTGTTCACGCGCGCCGCGATCCCCTGGTCCGCGTCGACCTTCAGGGGCTCCGGAGCGGGACGGACCCGCTCCTCGCGGACGGCGACGGCCGGCTCCCGGGCGGGAGCCATCTCGCTTTTGGGCGACGCCCCCGAGGAGCAGGCGCCCAGCGCCAGGACGGCGGCGAGCGCCGGAATCCCTCGGGTCATCTCCGCATGATACGGAGCCCCGCGCGGCGCTGTCAAGGCCGCCCCCCGGAGTGCCGATGCTACCTACGTGGAAAGCGTCGAGGAATTCCTCCTCCATCTCCAGGTCGAACGCGGCCTCAGCCCGAACACGCTCCTGGCGTACGGGCGCGACCTCCGCGGCTTCGAAGGCCCCCTCACCCGCGAGGCCGTCCAGGACCACCTGGCCCGCCTCCGCCGCGCCCGCCGCCGCCCTTCCGGCGTCGCCCGCGCCGCCGCCGCCATGCGCGTCTTCCTCCGCTTCGTCGAGCGCGACGACCTCGCCCGCTTCGTCATGTCCCCGAAGCAGCCCCGCCTCCTCCCCCACCCGCTCTCCCGCGACCAGGTCACGCGCCTCGCGGAGACGAAAGACAAGGCCCGCTTCGACCTCCGGGACCGCGCCCTCGTCGAGCTCCTCTACGCCTGCGGCCTCCGCGCCAGCGAAGCGGCCTCCCTCCGCCTCTCCGACCTCCACCTCGACGCGGGCTACCTCCGCGTCCTCGGCAAGGGCTCCAAGGAACGCGTCGTGCCGGTGGGACGTCGGGCCATCGACCTCCTCCGCGACTACCTCGAACGCCGCGGGGAGACGGAGGTCGAGCAGGTGTTCGTCAGCGCGAAAGGAGGCCGCCTATCGCGCGAGACGGTGTGGAGGATCCTGAAGGCGCGGGCCGCGCGCGCGGGCGTCGACGGCCGCGTCTTCCCGCACGCCGTCCGCCACTCGTTCGCGACCCATCTCGTCGAGGGCGGCGCCGACCTGCGCTACGTGCAGGAGATGCTGGGCCACTCCAAGATCTCGACGACCCAGATCTACACCCACGTGGACCGGGAGCGGCTCAAGTCGATCCACCGCAAGTTCCATCCCCGCGGGTAGAACCAAGTTCCTAGTGCCAAGTGCCTAGGCATCCCCCTCCCCCCGGGGGGGGGGCGGGGGGGACCCTCTTGGCTCTTGGCACTGGGAACTGGGCACTACCGCTTGACGGTGTACTTGCGCAGCTCGGCCGTTTCCAGGCGGCCGTCGACGAGCGTCTCGCGCTTGACCAGGCCCACGCCGCGCGCGTACCAGTGGGTCTCTTCCACCTTCCGGCCTCCGCGTTCCCCCCGGACCTCGACGCGGACGCAGAGCTCGAACGTGCCCGCGGGGCACTGGACCTTCTCCACGCGCACGCCCTGGTAGGCGATCTTCCACGCTTCCGTCGCGCCGTTGTCCAGGCGGCCGGCGGCCTCCTGCGACCACGCGCCGTCGGTGTAGAGGGGATGCGGCACGAACGGGATCGGCGGATCGAACGTCGCGCGGCCCGAGGCGAGCAGCAGCGCGCCGTCCTTCGTCGCGCGCAGCGTGAGGCTGCCGGCCTGGGACGAGCCCCGGATGCCCAGCTCGAACTCGGGCACGCCGTCCGGCCCGTCCCACGCCTTCAGGATTTCGCGCCGCTCCGTTCCGCCCCCGTTCAGCGCGTACTCCCACGAGAAGCCGCGGCCGAGCGGCAGCGCCAGCGCGTTCAGGAGCGTCGGCAGGGTCTTGAGCGTCACCTTCGGCGGCTCCGGAGCCTTGGGCACGGCCGCCCGCCGCGCCTCCCGCCGCTGGACGAGGATCGCCGCGCCGCCCGCCGCCGCGACCGAGAGCAGGAAGGCCAGGATCGCCAGCCGCCGCAGCGAGAGGATCCGCACCACCTTGCGGCGCAGCTCAGGCGGCAGCTCCTTCGCCGCCGCCTTCTCCCCCGCCGGATCGCCCGGCGCGAACGGGATCTCCACCACCGCGCCGCAGCGCTGGCAGCGCACCCGCCGCTCCGGGGCGTACTTCTTCAGGTCGAAACGCGCCTCGCAGTCCGGGCACTCGAGAACGTATTTCGTCATCCGCTTTATCAGACGTCGGCGAATGGCCGCTGTCCTTCGCGTTGTTAGAATAGCCGCTGATGCGCGTCCAAGTCGACGTCCGGGGCATGCACTGCGCGAGCTGCGTCTCCACCGTCGAGACCGCCGCCCGCGGCGCCCCCGGCGTGCGCTCGGCCGCCGTCAACCTCGCCGACGAAACCGCCTTCCTCGAGATCGAGCCGGCGGAGTTCCAGGCCGACCTCCTCCAGCAGGCGCTGCTGGACCGGGGCTTCCGCGCCGCGCCCCGCCGTCGCGTCTGGCGCGTGAGCGGCCTCGACCCCTCGGGTGTCCCCGCCCTCGAGGAGCGCCTCCGCGCGCTCCCGGGCGTGGCCGCCGTCTCGGCCTCGTACCTCGACGGGACGGTGGCCGTCGACGTCCTCTTCGACGCGGGCGTCGAGGAGCTGCTCCGGCAGCGGGGCCTCGCCCCGCGGGCGGAGGAAGTCCACGCCGCCGACCCCGAGGCGCGCGCGCTCCTGATCCGGACGCTGATCGCGGTCCCCCTGGCGGCGGCGCTGATGCTCCTGAGCATGGTCTGGCACGCGCCGTCCTGGCTCCTGGCGGCGCTGGCGGCCCCGGTCCAGTTCGTCCTCGGCTGGCCGTTCCACGCGGGGCTGCTGCGGGCGCTGCGCCACCGCAGCGCCGACATGAACGTGCTCGTCTCGCTCGGGACCAACGCGGCGTTCCTCGCGAGCCCCTTCCTCGACCACCCCTGGTACGACACGTCGGCCACGATCATCGCGATCGTGCTGCTCGGCCGGCTGCTGGAGGCGCGCGCCCGCCGCGGCACGCGGAGGGCGGTGGAGGCCCTCCTCGCGCTCGCGCCGCGCGAATCGATCCGCCCGG
>DASVNH010000056.1:0-17925 GCA_036383955.1 Planctomycetota bacterium
CGCGACACCGCCGAGTCGCGGCACGTGATTCCTCGCCTGAACCGGCTCCCCTCCGGGGAGCCGAGGTCGCCCGCGGGCGACCTCCCCCGCGATCCGCCTTTATGGTGGAACGCCTCGGTGTTCTCGGTGTCTCGGTGGTTACCGTTTGCGGGCGGCGGCGATGTCGGCCAGCGTCTGCCGGGCGATCTCGTCGGCGGGATTAAGACGCAGGGCCGTCTCGAGCGCGCGCGTGGCGCCGTCGAGGTCCCCGCGCTCCAGCAGCACGAGGCCGAGGTTGCCGTGGGCCTTGGCGTTCTTCGGGTTCAGGCGGACGGCGGCCTGGAAGCAGGCCAGCGCCTCCGCGGGCTGGCGGCGCATCCGCCGCGCGATCCCCAGAAAATAGTGGGGCTCGTCGTCGTCGGGCCGCAGCCGGATCGCGGCCGCCAGGTGCGGTCCCGCCTCGTCCGTCTTCCCCTGGATCACGAGCGACTTCCCCAGCTCGGCGTGCGCGCGGCCGTTCTCCGGATCCTTCTCGAGGAGATAGCGGTTGTACGTCACCCCCGAGGCCAGCACCCGCGGCGCGCTCGCCTCCTCGATCTTCGCCGCGCCCCCCGGATCCCGCGGCAGCACCCGCAGCATCAGCTCGGCCATTTCGTCGCTCGACTCGACGCCGTAACGGACCCGCTTCGGCGGGACGTTCGGATTGCGCGGATTCCCCGCGCTGTTGTCGTAGACCACCTCCATCGACACCACCGTCCCCTTCGGCAGGAACACCGGCGTCCGGTAGGCGTAGTCGCCCTGCCAGTCGAAGTTCCAGCGCGGGATCCGCAGGAGGGTCGTCGACGTCCCGTCGGGCCGCGCCGCCTTCGCCTCGAAGGTCGTCGCCAGGTAGTGCGCGTGCGGGAGCAGGCCGAGGACGTCGACGTCCACCGGCAGCGTGAACGCGTCCTTCACCGCGTGGGCGGTCGCGCCCGCGGGGATGTCGATCTCCTGCGACCACAAGGCGATCTTGGTCGGCTGGCGTTCGGACGCGCGCTCGGCGAAGGAGAAGGCGACGGAGGGCTGGATCTGTTCGGGCTTGCCGGTGGGCCGCAGGTGCGCCTGGAGGACGAGGGCGCCCGGCGGCAGCGTCCAGGGGAAGTCGTCCGACCGCCGCGCGTCCGCGCCGGGCTGCCAGCTCATGAAGTGGCCCGGCGGGGCCTGGACGCCCCGGGGCGTGTGCAGCCCGTAGAAGCCGGGCTCCGGATCCTTCGCGTCGAGGCGCGCCGACTCCCCGGTGGCGTCGAGGAGCACGAACGCGTGGTGGATCGCGGAGCCGGACCCCGGCCGGAACTGCCACGCGCGGACGGCGCGGGGGGCGTCGAGCGGCAGCGGCACGACGAAGTTCCGGTACACGTCCGGCCCGCTCGCGGGCAGCGCGTACGGCTCCGGCATCCGCACCACCAGGTCTTCGCGGAGGAGGGAGTTCGTGGGGATCCACTGGAAGCGGTGGCGGTCCGCCTTCCCCGGCGCCCCCTCCGCCGCCCAGCGGCCGAGCGTCGCGATGTCCGCTTCGGTCAGCGAGCGGTCGCCGGCGAACGCGTGCTCGCCCTTCTCGGGCATCCAGGGGGGCATGATCCGGCGTCCCGTCGCGTCCGCGATCTGCGCCGCGCGCGCCTTCACCTCGTCGTAGTCGAGCAGCGCGAACGGCGCGCCGCCCTCGGGGCGATGGCAGGAGCCGCAGCGGGAGCGGACGATCGGCGCGACGTCCCGCTCGAAGTCGAGCGGGGCGTCGCGCCGCGGCCAGAAGAGAATCGCGAGAACCGCGAGCGCCACGACGGCCGCCGCGAGCGCCTTCTTCATTCGGTCACGGGGCATCCGACGCCCGGGGCGGGCGCCGGCGCCGGCTCTCCCCGCGACAGCGCGGTGAGCGCCAGCTCCAGGTCCCGCCGCGTGGGGGCCGGACGGGGGACGCCGAAGTCCGCGAACAGGTCGTCGATCCGCCCGTGATAGACCAGACCGTCCTTCGCGGTGACGACGGCCGCCTCGGGCGTGACGGCGACGCGGCAGTCGCGCGTGAGACGGAGGTCCGGGTCGCGCAGCGCGGAGACGCCGGGCAGGTACGCGTCGCGGTGCGCGCGGAGGGCGTCGGGCGCGTGCCGCTTCCCCGGATACACGATCCGGAACGCCGCGGCCGGGAACGCCGCGCGCAGGCGGAGGATCTCGGGGGCCGTTCGGTTGGCGATGGGGCAGTCGGGCTGGAGGAAGACGTAGACGGATGTCGGTGCCGGCCGGACTTCGCGGCCGTCCAGGTCCGTGAGCTGGGCCTCGCCGCAGTTTGCGAGCAGGAGAAGCGCGAGCGCTCTCATTTTAGTCCGAACCCAGCAGGGCGCGGCGGGCCTCGCGGAGCGGCTCGCGCAGGGCGTCCTCGAGCGTCGCGTTGATGCGGCGCGCCTCCTCGAAGCTGCGCACCGCCTGCGTGAAGTGCTCCACGGCCAGCGCGCGGTCCGCCGCCATCACGTGCCCCGCCGCCATCTGCGCGTGGCCGCGCTCCACCCAGGTTTCCGCGGAAAGCGGGTTCCCCTTGAGGAGCTCGTCGAGGATCGACGTCGCCTTCGACAGCGAGGCCGGCGCGTCCGCGCCCTTGTGGAAATCGATCTCCCCCTCCAGCCGGAACGCCCGCGCCAGCGGCAGCCGGGCGCCCGCCCGTTCCAGGTCCGCCCGCGCCTTGCCCAGGTCCGCCGCCGCGTCGCGGCCCTTCCGCAGCTCCAGGCGGGCCCGCTCCAGCCGCAGCCGGCCCCGCGCCTCCAGCGCCGCCGCGGCGTCCGGCGAGCGCCGCAGCGCCTCGTCCACCAGGCCGATCGCCGCGTCGAGGTCGCCGAGCGCGTCCTCGCCCCGCGACGCCTTCCACTGCGCGAGCACGCCGCGGCCCGCGCCCTGCTGCAGCCAGACGTCCGCCGACGCCGCCTCGTCGCGCGTCCCCAGCGCCTTCCACTCCTCCGCCGGGCTCTCGCCCTTCGCGACGCGATGCTCCATCCGCCGCCGCGCCAGCTCCGCCCGCGCCGCCAGCGCCTCCGCGTGACGGGGATCCTTGGCCAGCGCCGCCTTCACGTCCTTCTCCGCCGCCTCGAACGCCCCTTGCGGCGACTCCCCCAGCGCCATCCGGTGGGCCGCGAGCGACACCCGCAGCCGCGCCCGCCGCGCCAGCGCCGCCGGACCGTAGCCCAGCGCGTGCGCCGCCCCGTAATCCTCCTCCGCCGCCTGCGCGTCGGACGTCGGATCCTTCCCCGACTCCCGCCGGGCCCGCGCGCGCGCCGCCCGCGCGTCGCCCCGCGCCATCCACAGCGGCGAGCAGCCGCGGTCGCGATCGATCCCCTTCGTCGCCGCGTCTTCCGCCCGCCCGGCGTTCTCCTCCGTGGCCGTTCCCGCCAGCCACGCGAGCGCCAGGCCCTCCCAGGCCTCCTCGAGCGACGGATTCAGCTTGGTCGCCTCCTCCAGCGCCCGGCGGGCGGCGTCGACGTCCTTCGTCCAGAGCCCCTCCGCCGCGCGCACGCGGGCGACGTCGATCTCGACGGCGCGAAGGCGGTCGAGCTCCCGCTCCGTCCCGCCGCCGAGCACGAGCGTCTCGTACAGGGCCCCCGGGTGGGAGGGATCCTTCGCGAGGACGCGCGCCTGGAGCGCGAGGGCGCGGGGGACGTCGAGGATCGCCCGCCGGAACCTCCCGGCGAGATACAGGATCTCGGGATCCTCGGACGCCTCGGCGGCCGCGAGCTTGGCGGCGAACTCGCCCATCTGCTCGTTGGCGCCCACGCGGCGGAGCGCGAGCGCGGCCTGGAGCGAGCCGCGCGCGAGGTCGCGGTCGAAGGCGACCCGGGTCTTGCGCTCGTCGGCGAAGCGGCGCGATTCGAGGCCGCCCACGACGAGCACGAGCATGACGAGGGCCGTGCCGAGGAGGACGAGCCGCGGATGCTTGCGGACGCGCGCGCGGAGCGTCCGCGCCATCGTGCCCTTGCGGCCGGCGGGCGGCTCGCCGCGGAGGCAGCGCGCCAGGTCCTCCGCGAATTCCCGGGCCGAGCCGTAGCGCCCCCGCGGGGCCTTGTCCATCGCCTTGAGGATCACGGTCTCCACGTCCCGCGGGATCATCGGATCCTCCACGCGCGGCCGCGTCGGCTCGTGGTAGAGGACTTTTTCCAGGGTCTCCGCGAACGAGCCGCCGCTGAACGGCGCCTGCCCCGTCGCCAGCTCGTAGAGCGTCGCGCCGAGCGAGTAGACGTCCGTCGCCGGCGCCCGCGCCGCCTCGTCGCCGCGCGCCTGCTCGGGCGACATGTACGCCGCCGTGCCGGCGACCAGGCCGTCGCGCGACGCCGACCGCCCCGCGTCCGCCAGGTGCGCCAGGCCGAAGTCGAGCACGAACGGGCGCCCGTCGGGCGCGATCATGATGTTCCCGGGCTTGATGTCGCGGTGGATCACGCCCTGCTCGTGGGCGTACTGCACGGCGAGGGCGACGTCCCGCAGCGCCTCGAGCGCGCCGCGGAGGGGCAGCTTGGCCTTGCCGAGCGTCGTGCCCTCGACGAACTGCATGACGAGGTAGGCGCGGCCGGCCGTCTGGTCGACGCGGTGGATCGCGACGATGTTCGGGTGCGAGAGCCGCGCGGCGGCGAGCGCCTCGCGGGTGAAGCGGCGGCCGGCGGCGTCGACGTCCGGCTGCGGCGCGGGGAACTTGATGGCGACCCAGCGGCCGAGGCGGGTGTCCCAGGCCTTCCAGACCTCGCCAAGGCCGCCCTGGCCCAGGGGGTCGACGAGCACGAACTCCGCGAGGCGGCGGTCGGGGTTCTGGCGGACGGCCTCGACTTCCGGCGGCGCCTTGCGGTCGGCCTTGAGATGGGCGAACTCCTCGCGATCGATCTCCTCGCGGAGGCGGGAGACGTCGACGCCCTTCGCGCGCAGGGCCGCCTCGACGCCGCCCTCGCCCAAGGCGGCGAGCTCCGCCTCGGTGAGGAAGCCGGCGCGGAGGGCCTGGCGGCCGAGGGTGGCGTCCTGGGCGCCGCGCAGGACGGCGCCGAGTCGCCCCAGGTCCGGAACCCCTTCGGCCATCCGCGTATTTCACCACAGGGAGCCGGGAAGCTCAACGACCGAAAAGAGCCTCCAGGTCCCGGTACCCGCTGAGCACGCGGGCGACGCCGATGCCCTTCCGGCCGCTTCGATAAAAGACTAGGTAGGTCGCCACGGGGAAGCTTCGAAGCCCCCGGGCCAGCTCGGGGCGGCGGCGCCCGAGCCGGGGAGCTTGAGCAAGCTTCCCGCAGACCTGGCGGATCCGATCCAGGAGGCGGTCCGCCGCGGCCGGACTGTCCTGGGCGACATGAAGCCAGATCTCTTCCAGGTCGGACTGGGCCCGGGCGGAGAGGAGGACCCGCTTCAGGCCCGCCTCCGCCGCGTCAGGCGCTTCCGGCCGCGCGCCTTGATCGTTTCCAGGAGATCGGCATCGAACGGCGCGGCCCTGCCCCGGTCGAGGTCCTTCAAGCCCGCGGCGATCTCCCGCCGCAGCTCCTTCAGGCGAAGCTCCTGGATGTGGCGCATGTCCTCCAGCAGCCGCAGGGCGTCCCGCACCACCTCGCTGGCGGATTGGTAGCGTCCGCCGCGGACCAGCTCCTGGACCCAGGCTTCCAGCCGCCGGGTGAGAGAGACGTTCATGAGGCCAGCTTACACGAGAATGTCATACTTTGCCAACTCCATGTAGGCAGCTGGCGGAGCCGGGCTTCAGCGTAGGCGCGTCGCCCGGATCGAATCCCTGAACCTACCGGCGGGTAGGACGACGTGTTAACGAAATGACCGCGTCAGAACGTTAACACTTACGGGGCGCCGAAGAGGGCGTCCCACTCGGCGGCGAGCTCGTCGGGGCCGCCGACGGATTCGCAGAGGATGCTGCGGACGGCCTGGCGGAACTCCTCGCGGGCGCGGGTGAGGTAGTTCTTCACGTCGTCGGTGCTGATGCCCAGCTCCTTGGCGATGCGCTCGTACGAGACGCCCTCCTGGGTGGCGTCGAGGTCGTAGCGGCGGAAGACGTCGTAGTAGACGCGCTTGTTCGCGGCGACGAGGCGCTCCTCCATCACGCGGGTGGCGCGGGCGAGGATGAGGCGGCGCCAGGCGCGGTCGAAGACTTCCTCCGGCTTGAGCTGGGACTCGTCGGGCAGGAGGTCCTCGAGGTCGGACTCGCGGATCTGCAGGCTGGTGTGGCGCACGCCGCCGCCGCGCTTCTCGCGGTTCTCGTCGCGCGCGCGCTTGGCCAGGAAGTTGTGCAGCGCGCCTTTCAGATAGGCGCGGAAGCTGCCCTTCCCCGCCGAATACCGCTCCGCGAACGTCGCCTTGAAGACGACCTCCGCGAAGAAGTCCTGCGTCATGTCCTTGGCGTCCTCGTTGCTCGACGCCCAGCCGCGCCGCACGAGGAAATACACGGGCTTCCAGTAGAGCTGCACCAGCTTCTCGAGCCCCGCGTCGCGCTTGGCCGGATCGCCCTCGCGCAGCACCGCCAGGGCGGAGTAGGCCGTCGGAGGCAGCTGGTGCGCCTCCCCGCCGATTTCCGTGTGCCTGTCGGCCATCCGTCAAGATGATACACGCCTCCCCGTCACGGACGTCCTCAGTTCAGCTAAACTTCGTCCATGATTCTTCGCTCCCTGCCCCTCGCCGTCCTCCTGTCCTGCGCCGCGCCGGCCCCGCGTCCGCCGGCGGAGGACGTCGCCCGGCTCGAGGCGCGCTTCGACGCCCTGGTCCGCAAAGAGAACCTGAGCGAGTGGATGAACCGCCTCGCCGCGCGGCCCCACCACCTCGGCTCGGCCTACGACAAGGACAACGCGGAGTGGATGGCGGCGAAGTTCAAGGACTGGGGCTACGAGACGTCGATCGAGGAAAGCCGGGTCCTCTTCCCCACCCCGAAGACGCGGCGGCTGGAGATGGAGGGCTTCAAGGCCGCGCTCGAGGAGCCGGCGCTGAAGGAAGATGCGACGTCCTCCCAGAAAGCCGAGCAGCTGCCGGTCTACAACGCCTACTCGATCGACGGCGACGTGACGGGCGAGCTCGTCTACGTGAACACCGGCGTGCCGAAGGACTACGAGGAGCTGGAGCGGCGGGGGATCGACGTCCGCGGCAAGATCGTGATCGCCCGCTACGGCGGCTCCTGGCGCGGCATCAAGCCGAAGGCGGCGGCGGAGCGCGGCGCGATCGGCTGCGTCATCTACTCGGATCCCCGCGAGGACGGCTACGCGAAAGGCGACGTCTACCCGAAGGGGGCGCACCGGGCCGCCTTCGGCGCGCAGCGCGGCTCGGTCATGGACATGCCCCTGCATCCCGGCGATCCGCTCACGCCGGGCTGGGGCTCGACGCCCGACGCGAAGCGCCTGGCGCTGAAGGACGCGCCCACGCTCACGAAGATCCCCGTCCTGCCGATCTCCTACGAGGACGCGCTGCCCTTCCTGCGCGCGATCGGCGGCCCGGTGGCGCCCGAGGCCTGGCAGGGCGCGCTGCCGCTCACCTATCACCTCGGGCCCGGCCCCGCCCGCGCGCGTTTGAACGTCGAGTTCGACTGGAAGATCGTCCCCTGCTACAGCGTGATCGCGAAGCTCAAAGGCCGCGAGCGGCCGGACTCCTGGGTCCTCCGCGGCAACCACCACGACGCCTGGGTGAACGGCGCCGACGACCCGGTCAGCGGCATGGTGGCCGTGATGGAAGAAGCGCGCGTGATCGCCGAGCTCGCGAAGGCCGGCTGGCGCCCGCGGCGCACGATCGTGTTCTGCGCCTGGGGCGGCGAGGAGCAGGGGCTGCTCGGCTCCACCGAATGGGTGGAGACGCACGCGGCGGAGCTGAAGGCGAAGGCCGTCGCCTACGTCAACTCCGACAACAATTCCCGCGGCTTCCTGCGCGCCCAGGGCTCCCACTCCCTCGAAAAGCTGGTCAACCAGGTCGCCCGGGATGTCGTCGATCCCCAGACCGGCGTCAACGTCCTCGAGCGCCTGCGCGCGCTGCGCCTCACGCGGGGGACGGCCGAGGAGAAGAAAGAGGCGCGGACGCGCGACGACCTCCGCCTCGGCGCGCTGGGCTCGGGCTCGGACTACACGGCCTTCCTCGACCATCTGGGCGTCGCGTCGCTCGACCTCCGCTACGGCGGCGAGGGCGTCGGCGGCTCCTACCACTCGATCTACGACTCGATCGACCACTACACGCGCTTCGTGGATCCCGGCTTCGCCTACGGCGTCGCGCTCGTGAAGACCGCGGGCCGCGTCGTGCTGCGGCTGGCGGAAGCGGAGACCCTTCCCTTTTCGTTCGCCGCGTCGGCCGAGGCGATCGCGGGCTACGCGAAGGAGGTCGAGAAGCTGGCCGACGACCTCCGCCGCGAGACGGAGGAGCACAACCGCCTGGTCCGAGAGAAGCGCTACGAGGCGGCGGCGGACCCGACGCGGACGTATGTCGCGCCCAAGCTTCAGGAGGCGGTGCCGCCGATCGACTTCAGCGCGCTGAAGGCGGCCGTCGAGAAGCTGTCCGCGAGCGCGAAGGCCGGCGGGCCGGTCCAGGAGTCCGTGTACCTGACGGAGCGGGCCCTGACGCGGCCGGAGGGGCTGCCGCGGCGTCCCTGGTTCAAGCACCTGATCTACGCGCCCGGCTTTTACACGGGCTACGGCGTGAAGACGCTGCCCGGCGTGCGCGAGGCGCTCGAGGAGCGCGACTGGGCGGAGGCGCGGATCCAAATCGCCGCGGTCGCGGAGGCCATCGAGCGCTACGCCCAAGTGTTAACGAAATGACCGAAGCGGTTCACCACAAAGGGCACAAAGACCACGAAGGCGAGGAGGTAGTGTTCCCCCTCGCCCCCCCCGGGGGGGTTGGGGGGACGTCTACAAGGTCGGCTTCGTGTCCTTTGTGCCCTTCGTGGTAAATCGCGCGACGTTAACGCAAACCGCGGATGAACGCGATGAGGTCGGCCATCTGGGCGACGTCGACCGCCTTCTCCAGCCCTTCCGGCATGAGGGAGAGGGTCGTGGGCGCGATCTTTTCGATGTCGGCGCGGGACAGGGCGACGGGCTCGCCCTCGGCGCGCTTGAGCGTAAGCCCGGCGGCGGACTCGGACGCCACGATGCCCTCGAGGACGTCGCCCGCGCGCGTGCGGATCTTCACCTGGAGGAACTGCGGGTTCACCTCGCGGTTCGGGTCGAGGATGGCGATCAGGAGCTCTTCCGGGGAGCGCACCGTGACCGAGGCGAAGTCCGGCCCCGTCTCGCGCCCCTCGCCGCCGGCCTTGTGGCAGACCGCGCAGGTCTTCCGGTAGACTTCCCGCCCCCGCGCCGCGTCGCCCTTCGCGTCCAGCACGGCCAGGTAGGAGGCGATCACCTTGCGGCGGTCCGACGAGGGCCCGGCCCCCAGCAGGCGCTGCGCGCGCTCACCCGTGAGGACCCGACGCAGGTCCGTCGTGATCTCCCCCGGCGCGAGGCGGCCCGCTTCCAGGGCGTCGAGCAGCAGCCCCTGCCGCTCCGCGGGACGGAACCAGGCCAGCGTCTCCGCGCGCACCGCCGCGGGCACGCCGCGCCAGGACGCGAGCAGCCGCGCGCCCGCCTTCTCGTCGCGGAACGACACCAGCGTCCGCGCCGACGCCGCGCGCAGCGGCTCCGGGCAGCCCGGATCCAGCAGGGACGCGAGCGTCCCCTCCGCGCGCTCGAACGGCGCCGAGGCCAGGACCCGGACCGCGTCGACCCGCCGCTCCAGCGGCGCGACCTCGTCCGCCGCCGCCGCGGCCGACGCGTCCAGCAGCTCCGGCGGCAGCGGCTTCCCCGCGCGCCGCAGCCCGTCCGCCAGCCCGGAGAGGATCGCGGAATGCTCCCGCGCGAGCGCCAGGACCTCGGCCCCGCCGCCGTCGCGCGCCCCGATCAACGCGCCCAGCGCGCGGGCCGTCTCCGACGCCGGCGCGACCTTCCGCAGCAGGTCCAGCGCCCGCCCGGCCGGCGCCGCCGCCGACGACAGGATCGCCGCGCGCGCCCAGGGGTCCGCCCCGTCCCGCGCCGCCAGCCGCGCCAGCGCGTCGGTCGCGCGGACGTCCTCGACCTCCCCCAGGGCCCCCGCCAGCTCGAAGCGGACGCGCGGATGGGGGTCGTCGACGACCGACACGAGCGCCTCGATCCGCCCGCCCGCCAGCCGCACGCCCTGCTCGCGGACCTCGGAGGCCGGGTCGGCCAGCGCGCGATCCACGAGCGCGGGGCGGAGGGCGTCGAGCCCCTTCAGCGCCCAGAGCGCGGCCGTCCGCGCCGCGGGGCTGCCCTCGAGCTTCTCGAGGGCCGGCACGGCCGCGCGGTCCTGCCGGCGATGGAGCAGGCGGGCGGCCGTCTCGCGCCACCACGCGTCGGGGCGGCGGAGGGCGTCGACCAGCTCGGCCGTCGTGGCCTTGCCCAGGCGGGGCGGCGCGACGTCCGGCGCGCCTTCGCGGGTCACGCGCCAGATCCTGCCGCGGTCCTTGCCGCTCGTGAGGTCGAGGCGGCTCTTGACGACGTCCGGGATGGCGGCGGGATGCTCGATGAACTCCCGGTACATGTCGCAGATGTAGAGCGCGCCGTCGGGCCCGTAGGTCACGTTGACGGGTCGGAACCAGTTGTCGGTGGAGACGAGGAACTCGGTCCCGGCGTCGACCCGCTCGGTGCGGAACGTGACCCCGTCCGGGACCAGGGTCTTGCGGTGCACGAGGTTCGTGGCCGGCTCGCTGACGAACAGCGCGCCGTAGTCCGCCGCCTTCAGGCCCGTCCCGCGGAAGACCGTGGTCCCCGAGGCCGCGGTCATGTAGGCCGTCGAACGCCCCGTCGGCACGGCGGTGGCCCCGGGAAGCTCGCCGGCGAGGAACTTCCGCGTGATGAGGGTGCGGAAGGCCTCCGGCGCGCTGGCCCGGTGGACCGGATCGGGATTCGGGGCGATGTGGTGGATCGGCGCCGGCGGCGGCACGTGCGGGTTGCGCCGCAGCCAGCGCTCCTCGAGCACCACGTGGTACGCGGGATACCAGTTGCGGCAGACGAAGCGACGTCCGAAGTCGTCGAAGGAGTTCCCGAAGAGGCCGCCGCCCGAGAGCGGCTCGAAGGCCCCGCTCGCCGGGTCCAGGCGGAAGTCGCGGCCGCGGAGGTCCTCGACGCCCGACGCCGAGTGCCGCGGCGAATGCACGCGGCTGAGGCTGGAGCTCGTCGCGCCGACGAACGCGTTGTCGAGGCTCCACTTGAGGTTGTTGACGAGCCCCTGGACGTTGTTCGCCCCGAAGCCCGTGAGCAGGACCTCCCGGCGCTCGGCGCGGCCGTCGCCGTCGACGTCCTTGTAGTACAGGACGTCGGGCACGCTCGCCACGAGCACGCCCCCGTCCCAGCAGGCCACGGCCGTGGGCCAGCGGAGGCGCTCGGCGAAGACGGAACTGCGCTCGTAGCGGCCGTCGCCGTCGACGTCCTCCAGCAGGCGGATGCGGCCCTGGGGCGGGTTTCCCTCGGCGTCGCCGTAGGGGTAGTCGATCATCTCGGCGACGAAGAGGCGGCCGTTTTCATCGAAGGCGAGGTCGACCGGATCGACGACCCGCGGCTCGGCGGCGACGAGTTGCATCCGATAGCCCGGCGCCAGGCGGAAGGTCTTGAGCGCCTCGGCGGGCTCCAGCGGCTTCTGGGCGCGGAGCTCGTCGGCGGCCTGGAGCCCTTCAACGCCGCTCAGGGCAAGCAAAAGCGTGAGCATGCTCATACTTCCGCCTTCCCGGGACGCCCGGCGGGAAAAAAGCGTCGACGTTCTGACGCGGTCAGGGTGCTAATGAATTGGCCAGGCCAATTCGTTAGCACCCCCCTAGGCCACGAT
The DNA here is from genome assembly GCA_036383955.1 of Planctomycetota bacterium. GTDB lineage: Bacteria > Planctomycetota > MHYJ01 > MHYJ01 > JACPRB01 > JACQFK01. The sequence continues at coordinate 11,803 of DASVNH010000056.1, forward strand.
CTCTTTGATGACGCGGGCCTCGTGCACGATCGTCGTGAGGCGCTGCTCGAGGCTGTTGTGGCGGTACGTGAGCTTGTCGTGCTGCAGGCCCATCAAGTGCAGGATCGTGGCGTGCAGGTCGTGGACGCTGACGCGGTTCTCGACGGCCTTGAAGCCCACCTCGTCGGTCGCGCCGTAGCTCACGCCGCCCTTCACGCCGCCGCCCGCCATCCAGGTCGTGAAGGCGTGCGGGTTGTGGTCGCGGCCGGGCTTGCCGCCCTTCTGCGCGATGGGCAGCCGCCCGAACTCGCCGCCCCAGATGACCAGCGTCGAGTCGAGCAGGCCGCGCTGGGCGAGGTCGCCGAGCAGCGCCGCCACCGGCTGGTCCGTCTCGCCCGCGAAGCCGCCGTGGTTCCCCTGGATGTCCTTGTGGCCGTCCCAGCTCAGCTGGTTCTCCATGCCGCCCGAGTAGATCTGCACGAAGCGCACGCCGCGCTCGACCATGCGCCGCGCGATCAGGCACTGCCGCGCGAAGTGGCCGCAGTGCTTCTCGCCCAGCCCGTAGGCCTTCTTCACGTGCTCCGGCTCCGCGTTCAGGTCCAGCGCCTCGGGCGCCGCCGACTGCATCCGGTACGCGAGCTCGAAGCTCTCGATCCGCGCCGCCAGCTCCTTCTCGGCGGCGTTGGACGTCGCGTGCGCCCGGTTGAGATCGTTCAGGAGGTCGAGCTGCTTCCGCTGCCCCGCCGCGTCGCCCGCCGGCGTCATGTTGTCGATGGGCGTGCCCGCCGGCTTGAGATACGTGCCCTGATAGACGCTCGGCAGGAAGCCCGCGCCCCAGTTCGTCGCGTGGCCCTTCGGCAGGCCGCGGCCCAGGGGGTCGCTCATCACCACGAACGCCGGCAGGTTGCGGCTTTCGCTGCCGAGCCCGTAGGTCACCCACGAGCCCGCGCAGGGATGCCCCATCCGCGGCTCGCCGCAGTTCATCATGAAGAGCGCCGGGCTGTGGTTGTTCGATTCCGTGTAGCCCGAGTGGATGAAGGCCATGCGGTCGACGTGATTGCGCAGGTGCGGGAAGATGGACGAGACCATCTTGCCGCACTGCCCCGCCGGGGCGAACTCGAAGGGCGACTTCATCAAGCCGCCGACTTCGTTCGCGAAGAAGCCGGTGAACTTGTTGAAGCCCGGCAGCTCCTGGCCGTCGCGCTTCGCCAGCTCCGGCTTGTAGTCCCAGGTGTCGACGTGGCTCGGGCCGCCGTTGATGAAGATCCAGATGACGGCTTTCGCCTTCGCCGGGTAGTGCGGCTTGCGCGCGGCCAGGGGGTCGTCGACGTCCCCCGCCAGCAGCTTCTGTTCGCCGAGAAGGGACGCGAGCCCCAGCATGCCGAGCCCCTGCCCGGCTTTTCCAAGAAGGGCTCGGCGGTTGAGGAGCTTCCGGATTCCCCCGTCCGGCTTCCCCTGGATTCCGGATTCCGGATTCTGGATTCCGTCGTCAGTCGACATAGATGAACTCGCTCATCGAAAAGAGGATCTGGGCGAAGTCGGCGGTCGTGGCGCCCGACTTCAAATAAGCGGCGCAGGTCTCGCGCTCCTGGGGGCTCGGATCGCGGCCGAGGGCGAGGCGGAAGCCGGAGCCGACGGGGTCGTCGGGGCTCATGCGCTTGGCGAGGCCCTGGGCGTAGCGGCGCACGTGCGGGCTGTTCATGAAGAGCAGGGCCTGCGGGGCGATGGTCGTGGTCGGGCGCGCGCCGATCGGGACGAGGGCCTCGGGGGCGTCGAAGAGCTGCATCATGGGAATCAGCTGGCTGCGCTTGACGAAGAAGTAGACGCTGCGGCGGTTCGTCCCCTCGTTGAGCGTGCCCGGGCCGTACATCGCGGGATCGAGCAGGCCGCTCACGGAGAGCATCGAGTCGCGGATGGCCTCGCCGTCGAGGCGCTTCAGCGGCCGTCGCCAATACAGGCGGTTGTCGGGATCGATCTTCGCCTTCGCGTCGTCGTAGGACGTCGACTCCATATAAGCCGCGCTCGACATGAGCAGCTTGTGGAGCGGCTTGAGGCGCCAGCCGCCGCGGATCAGCTCGCCGGCCAGCCATTCGAGAAGCTCCGGATGGCTCGGCGCCTCGCCCTGCACCCCGAAGTCGTTGGGCGTCGCCACGATCCCGCGGCCGAAGTGGTGGTGCCAGACGCGGTTGGCCGCCACGCGCGCGAGCAGCGGGCCGGCGCCGTGATCGACGTCCGTCAGCCACGCCGCGAGCGCGGACCGGCGGTTGGGCGTGCGCGGGCCCGGCGGCTTCAGCCAGCGCGACTCGTCGGCGCCCCGCATGAGCACGCGCGGGAAGCTCTGGGTGGCGACGCCCTGCTTCTTGTTCACGTCGCCGCGCGCGAGGACCCGCGTCTCCGGATAGAAGTGCGGGTAGCCGCGGCCGTCGGCGTTGTGCTTGAGCGGCTTCATCCCCTCGGTGGAGACCTGCACTTTCGTCAGGTTCGCGGGCGGGCGCTTCGCGTCGTGGACGTCGAGCGCCTTCTTGAGCGACGTCCACCCGGGGTCCAGCGCGCGGAAGGCGGCGAGCGCCTTCTCGCGGGGCGCGGACGTCTCCACCAGGGCCTGCGGCATGCCCTCGGCCCGCAGGTCGGCGCCGCGCGCGGCCGACACCGACAGGCGCGGGCGCCCGATGACGTGGCGGGCGTTGTTGTTGAATTCCAGCTCGACGACCAGCTCGACCGCCCCGGCGAGCGGCGTCTCCAGGTCGAAGACCGCCGCGTGCGTCTTGCCGAACTGCGGATCGACGGCCCACCCGCTCGCGCGGTCGCCGTCGATGGAGGCCGCGATCGACAGCCCGGTCTGCTCGAAGGTCGCGCGAGGCGCGGCGAGCGGGATCCGCTTGCCGTTCGCGCTGAGGCGGACGTCGGTCAGCGCGAAGTTGCCGTTGTCGGCGCGGCCGGGGCCGCCTTTCTTCAGCGAGGGATCGGTCAGGGCCTCGACGCGGATCGAGGCGACGGGCAGGTCGACGCGGGCCTTGAACGTGACCAGGTCGTGATCCGGGTTCTTGCCGCCCGCGAGGAGCGAGCCGTCGGGCTGCCGCGCGAAGGTCGCGCCGCCTTTGGAGGTCGCCTCGACGTCCAGCACGGTCCAGGGCGCCGCGGAGGGCTTGCGGGCGTCGAAGCGCGCGGGCAGCTCTTCGCGCTCGTAGCGCTGGACGGCTTCCGCGAGGGGACGTCGAGCCGTCTCCCACGCGGCGAGCGCGGCGGCGTTCTTCTCGCGGTCGAAGTCGAACTCGGCGTGCGAGCGGATGGTGCCCGTGAACGTGGAGATCAGGCGGTAGTAGTCGACGGTGGGCAGCGGGTCGTACTTGTGGTCGTGGCAGCGGGCGCAGCCGATGGAGAGGCCGAGCATGGCGGAGCCGACGGTCGAGCCCATGTCGTCGAGCTCGTCGTAGCGCGCGGGCTCGAACTCGACTTCGGTGAGCTGGGTCGGGAAGGCGCCGGCGCCGAGGAAGCCCGTCGCCATCCAGGCGAGCGGCTCGTCGGGGGCGAGCTCGTCGCCCGCGACCTGCCAGCTCACGAAGCGGTCCCAGGGCATGTCGGCGTTGAGCGCGCGAATGACAAAGTCGCGAAAATGATAGGCGCCCTCGCGGTCGTAGTCCTGCTCGAAGCCGTGGCTCTCGGCGAAGCGCGTGTTGTCGAGCCAGTAGCGCGCCCAGCGCTCGCCGTAGCGCGGGTCGGCCAGGAGGCGGTCGAGGATCGCCGGCCAGGGCTCCTTGGTCTCGACCTCCGCCGGCGTCGGCGGGACGCCCAGGAGGTCGAGGTACGCGCGCCGGATCAGCCGGCGGCGGTCGGCGGGGGGGTTGGGCGCGAGCCCCTTCTCGGCGAGCTTGGCGCGGAGGAAGGTGTCGACATCCTTCCCCGCGACGGGCTTGAGGGGCTGGAAGGCCCACCATTCCTTGCCTTTGTCGATGTCGATGACGCGGGCCGTCGATTTGGCGGCGCCGGTCCGCGGATCGTGCGCGCCGGACTTGACCCAGGCTTCGAAGTCCGCGACGACCTGCTTCGGCAGCATGTTCTTGGGCGGCATCTTGAGGTCGTCGTCGGTCCAGCGGATGGCCTTGATGAGGAGGCTCTTGTCGAGGTCGCCGGGGACGACGGCGGGGCCGGTCTCGCCGCCCTTGAGCGTGCCTTCGCGGGTGTCGAGGAGCAGGTCGCCTTTCACTTTCTTCGCGTCGGCGGAGTGGCAGGAGTAGCACTTCTCGACGAGGACGGGGCGGATCTTCTCTTCGAAGAACTTGGCGCCCTCTGGGTCTTGGGCATTGGCCGAAAGGGAGAGGACCAGGAACCAGGACCAGGACCAGGAAAACCGTCCCCCCCTCGGTCCCCCCCAGGGGGGGCGCGGGGGGGAGCTTGCCTGGTCCTGGTCCTGGTTCCTGGTTCTCATGTGAGTCCTAAAGCTTTGTTTACCCGTCGGGCGCAGCGTTTCAACGCGGCGGCGATATTTCGCGTGGGACGTCGGGTCAGCAATCCGAGGGACGGCACGCAGAGGGCGGCGGCGGTGCCGGTGCGGGGCGAGCCCACGAGGACGGCGGTGTCGCGGACGCCCACGATCGATTCGCTCATCGCGACGGAGACGCCGCGGCGGCGGATGTCGGCCAGCCGGCGGGCCAGGGCGCGGTCGGAGGTCGAGAAACTTTCGTCATGGGCGAGAAGGAGACGTCCGGAGCAGGTGTTTTGCGCCGGGAATCGGGCGCCGACCTCGATGGAGAGGCGGCGGGGATCGGGGCTCTCGACCTGGGAGAGGGTGACGAGGGCGTCGCCGGAGAGGACGGAGAGGTGGACCGACTCCCGCAGCTCGCGCGAGAGGTCGCGCATGGGGCGGTCGGCGGCGCGGAGGATCTGTTCGACGGGCGAGTGGGTGTGGGCGAGCTGATGGAGCTTGAGGGTGAGGCGGTAGCGGCCGTCGTCGCGTCCGATGTAGCCGCGGCGCTCGAGGCAGTTGAGCATGCGGAAGATCTCGCTCGCGCTGCGGTCGAGGCCGCGGGCGAGGTCGGCGAGGGACTGGGGGACGCCCTGGGCGGAGAGGAACTCGAGGAGGTCGAGACCCTTCTCGAGCGCGGGCACCGGGTAGGACGTCGCGGGCAGCATTCGTCAGGTTCCGGTTCAGGTTCAGAAAGCTCCCCCCCCACCCCCAGAGGGTGGGCGAGGGACGACTATCCTACGTCTTTTACCTATGAAATAGTCTTTGTCTAATGGAATGTTACAAACCATCCTGGATGTTTCGTAACATCCCCCCATGGCCGACCTGCTGGAGTTGAAGGACGTCACGGCGCTGCGCGCGGGGAAGCGGGCGCTCGACCGCGTGTCGCTGCGGATCCGCGCGAAGGAGAACGTGGCGATCATCGGGCCGAACGGGTCCGGGAAGTCGACGCTGATCAAGCTGCTGACGCGGGAGCTGTATCCGGTGGCGATCGAGGGGCCGTTCACGCTGAAGCTGCTGGGGCGGGAGCGCTGGGAGCTGATGGAGCTGCGCAAGCACCTGGGGATCGTGTCGCCGGACCTGCAGGTCGACTTCGCGCGCGAGATGACGGGGCTGGAGGCGGTCGTATCGGGCTTCTTCGGCTCGGTGGGCCTCTGGGACAACCGCCAGGTGCTGGAGAGCCAGATCGCGGCGGCGCGCAGGGCGCTCGACCGCGTGGGCGCGGCCTACCTGGCCGACCGATGGATGACGGAGATGTCGAGCGGCGAGGCGCGGCGGATCCTGATCGCGCGGGCGCTGATCCACGAGCCCGAGGCGGTGCTGCTGGACGAGCCGACGACCAGCCTCGACTTCCGAGCGCACCTGGAATTCCGGGCGACGACGCGGAAGCTGGCGAAGAGGGGGACGTCGATCCTCCTCGTCACGCACATGCTGGAGGACGTCATCCCGGAGATCGAGCGGGTGGTGCTGCTGCGCCGCGGCGTGATCTTCAAGGACGGGGCGGCGGAGGAGGTCCTCACGTCGGAGCATCTCTCGGAGCTCTTCGAGACCCGGGTGCGGCTGCGCCACGACGACGGCATCTGGCGGCTCGCGTAACCACCGAGACACCGAGAACACCGAGCGACACCACAAAGGCACAAAGAGCAGAAAGACGGGATCGCGGGGTTCAGGCGCGATCCTTG
>DASVNH010000057.1:0-8694 GCA_036383955.1 Planctomycetota bacterium
ACGGAGCGGGCCTGGTCGCGGAGGATCTGGGTGCGGGGGAGGGGGGCGTCGGGGTCGTCGGGGACGAGCTCGCGGCGGGTGAAGCGGTTGGGGGGATTGGACGAGGCGCCGCGGCCGCGCATGACGTCCACTTTAACGTCCGATTCGCGTATTGCAAACGCCCCTGTTGGCTTATTGCAAATGGCATGGGTCTTTCTGCTCTGCATAAAATATGCTATTTAAGTGTTTGGAGGTAAGGTATTTAAATCGCTATATGACCCATACAATATGGCCTGAGGTTTGCTGTAGGGAGGGGGCATGGCAAGCGAAGGACCCCGGATGGAAGCGAAGGGAACGGCCCGCGTGGGCGGCCGGGTCTCCGAGATCGCCGTGTCCGCGGATGCCGCCCGCCTCCTCGTCTTCCACGACGACGAGGCGAAGGTGACGGGCCTTGACGCCGCCCGTCTCGACATCCTCGGCCACGACCGCCTCGGACCCGGCGAGCCCACGCGCCGCTTCTTCCTCGGCGGCCGGGGCGACCTCTTCTACTGCGCCGCCCCGGGGTCCGGCCTCGCCGTCTTCGACGCCTCCCAGCTCCGCTTCACCTCGACCCTCTCCTGCGCGATGCGACCGGTGGACATCCGCTTCCTGCCCGACGGCGAACGCGCCTTCCTCGCCCTGGAAAACGGGGAAGACGGCGCCGTCGAGCGCAGGATCGGCGGGAATCTCGGCCTGGCCGGGCGGCTGGAGTTCCGCGGCCGCCCGGTCCCCGAATCCCTCACGTACTGCCCCCGGCTCGGCCTCGGCGCGGTGCTCGTTCGACGTCCCGAAGGGGCCGTCGATCTCTTCCTCTGGCGCCTCGAGCCCTTCGAGGCCTTCCTCAGCGTGCCCATCGACGGCGCGGCCAACGCGCTCGCCTTCTCGCCCACGCGCGACCTGCTCTTCGTCTCCCGCCCCGAGCGGCGGGAGGTCGTCGCTCTTTCCGTTCCGTCCGGCGAGGTCTCCCGGAGGATTACCATGCTGGGCGGCGCCGTGCAGCTGGCGCCGCAGCCGGAGGACGCGGGGGTTTGGGCGCTGAGCGAGGGGATCGCCCACCTGGTGCGTGTCGATCTCCCGCTCGGCGCGGGCCCCGCCCCCGTCCGGCTCGAAGGCTTCGACGTCGAGCGCAACCGCCTCCGCCTCAGCCCCGAAGGCCGGCTCGGCGTCCTCCCGCTCCAGCACTCCGGCCAGCTGCTGCTGGTCGACGCCCGGAGCGACTCCCGCGGCGCGTCCAGCGTGGCCGACCTCCTCGAAACGGGCCGGCCGCTCTCCCGCGCCGCCTGGAGCCCCCTCGGCGACGCCTTCTACGTGGCCGGCATCGACGGCTCCGTCTCCGCGTTCGCCGTCAACCGGGGCAACTGGGACCTCCGCGATTCGAACGATTACCTGGCGGCGCGGCCCGCCTCGAAATATCCCCTATTCCCTCCTTGATCCTCCGCCGCCGCTCCCCGAAAGGACGCACGTCCCCAGGGGAGCGGCGGGGGGGAGCTTAATTCCGGAACGGGAACAGGAACCGGAACAGGGACTGTCAACTCAGGCGTCAACTCTTTGCGCGGCCGGACAGTCGCAACTAGTAGCTCTGGCTATCAACTGGACCGCGCCTTACCCTGAGGACATGTTCGAACGATCGCTCTCGACGAAGACGCAGGAAGCGATACCAAAGATCTTCCCCACCAATGTCGACGAGGTATCCCGGCTACTCCTTGATGCATCCGGAGTGGAGCGAGTACATGCAAACATCCTCGCTCTTAGCTGGGGGGATATGGCCAAGCTGCGTGAGCTCGCGGAGATCGCCAAGACAGATTTCCGAGATGTTGTTGTCGTCGAGGAGTGCCCTGAGGACTTCCTTGGGATAGCGAACCGGCCAAAAGCGGCCGCTGAAATGGGAAGAAGGTTCACTGCCCTGGGATTTAGCATTCCTGCTCATACGGCCTACTGGATCCCCCAAACAGATACTCCAGATACCCAAGCGTCCGGCAATGCCTAGGGGCGCGGCCAGTCCGCAGAATCTGTCAACTCCAGCGTCAACTCCCTGCTGCAGCGACATACCGCGACAAACAGTGACGGACGAGTAGTTGTAAGTCCGTTTCTCCTCTGAGAAGTGCGTTCGTCGCTGTCCGTCGCGGTTCGTCGCACCTCCAAGGATCAAATCCCCTATTCCCTCCTTGATCCTCCGCCGCCGCTCCCCGATGGACGCACGTCCGGAGGGGAGCGGCGGGGGGGAGCTTAAACCCTGGAACCCGACGGCGGGAACCCGAGAGCCGGAATCAGTTAGAATGTCCGGATGAACCCTCGCCTCCCGCTGATCGTCCTCGTCGCGACGGTCGCGGCTATCGCGGCCGCCGCCTTCTTCGCGCGCAAGACTCGAGCCGTCCCGCCGCGGCCGATGCCGGCGGCGTTGGCGGAGGAGGTCGACCGCCTTCGCGTCCTCCGCCGCGCGGCGCCCGCGATGCCGGCGGGGGGCGTCGGACACGCCGACTACGCCAAGCGGCTCGACCGCGTGCGCGCGGCCGAGGAACTTCTCCCGCTGGAGGACGTCGTGCTCGACCGCCGGGAAGACGCGATGCTCCGCGTCGACCTGCTCGCGGCGATCGCGGCCCGGCCCGGCGAGCCCGCGCGGCTGCTCTGCGCGCGGCTCGCGAGCGACCCGGAGGAGCCGACGTCCGTCCGGCTGGCGGCGCTCTCGGGGCTGAGGGCGTACCGGGATCCGCATACCTTCGACGTCCTCCGGCGGCTCTGGGAGTCGCCGCTCCCGTTCGAAGGGCGCTACCAGATCTGCGTGGCGCTGGGGGAGTGCGGCCAGCCCGGCGCGATCCCGCTGCTGCGGGAGGCGCTGGGGACGTCGCAGCTCCCCGACGTCCGGGCTCACGCGGCGCTGGCGCTGGGGGCGTTTCCGGAGCTGCTGGAGGATCTGATCCGGCTGTCGAAGGCGGACGCGCAATTGGCGGTGCGGGAGAACGCGCTGCGGGCGCTGGCGCGGTCGCCGTCGGCGGAGGCCGAGCGGGCGCTGAGGGAGTCGGACCTGAAGCCGCTGTCGGAAGCCCTGTTGAAGGAGCGGGCTACTTCTTCGCCGCCGGAGCGGAAAGCACGTTGACCCGGGCCGAGAGCCGGGACTTGTGCCGGGAGGCCGTGTTCTTGTGGAGGATGCCCTTCGACACGGCGCGGTCGATGAGGCTGTAGGCTTCCTGGAGGGCGGTCTTGGCGACGGCGGCGTCCTTCTTGTCCACCGCGGTCTGCACCTTCTTGACCTGCGTGCGCAGCTCGCTCTTCACGGCGTGATTCCGAGCTCTGCGGTTCTCGGACTGCTTCCACTGCTTGAGCGCGCTGATCGTATGAGCCACGCGGATCTTCCTCCTTTGAAGGAGGGGAAATGTAGCGGAAAGGGCCTGGAGAGTCAAGTGCCTAGTGCCAAGATCCAAGTGCCAAGAGAACGACGGAAACGCGTTTGTCGAGGAAGGGGAGGGCGGTCGCCTAGGTGAGACTCGGTCGATCTAGGATCTTGGCACTAGGAACTTGGCTCTACGCTTCGGCCTGCCACTTTTCGACCAGCTCGGCGACGTCCTTGTAGGAGATGTCGATCTCCATCATCTGCTGGCCGAGTTGGATGGCCTGGTCCTTCTTGCCGGCTTCCTTGTTGCACTTCATCCGGTTGTAGAGGATGTCCAGGCGCTGCTCCTGGCTGATGACTTTGTCGTAGGCCGCGATGTACTGCTTGTCCGCCATTTCGTACATCTTCTTGCGCTGGAAGCACTTGCCGAGGAAGGTGAGGGAGAGGCCCTGGCGCTTGGGGTCCTTGACGGACTGCTGGAACTCGCCGATGGCCTTGTCGATCAGGGTGCCGATGTAGTAGGCGCGGCCCAGCTCGAAGCGGAGGGCCATGTCCGTCGGACGGTCGGACACGCGGCGCTCGAAGCTGGCGATCGTGAACTTGAGCTTGGCGAGCTCGACCTCCGGGGTCTTCGGGTCGTTGGCGGCTTTCATGGCCGCGACCTGGACCTCGTACTGCTTGAGCGAGCAGTCGTCCACCTTGTCGCGGAGCGTCGAGTCCTGCGGCGCGAGCTGGCTGGCCTTCTTGTAGTGGGTGGCGGCCGTCGCGTAATCCTTCTTCTTCTCGAAGTACAGGTCGCCGAGCTTCTTGGGGTTCTTCCAGTCGGTCGGATTCGCCGCCATCTCTTCCTTGAGGTTCTCGACGACCATGTTGAAGTCGGCGTCGCTCGTGATCAGGTGGTGCTTCTTCTCCAGCTCTTCCGCCTGCTGCTTGTTCTTCATCGAGTCGCGGAAGTCGCCGCCGGCTTCGAAGCCCGCGCCCATCGTCTGCATGGCCGCGAGGTCGCGCTGGAGGCGCTCGATGTCCCGGTCGTCCTTCGCCAGCGAGGCCACGCGCTCGAGGACGGCCTGGGCTTCCTTCACCTTGCCGGTCGCCTTGTAGGCCTGGACCAGCGTCTTGGCCGCGTGGACGTTGCTGGGGTCGTTCTCCAGGGCCATCCGGGCCTCGACCGACGCCCCGTTGTTGTGGCCCAGGTTGAGCAGGGTTTCCGCGAGGATGCCGCGGACCTTCGAGTTGGTGGGATCCTGCAGCAGGAATCCGAGGCAGAGCTCCAGTTTCTTGACCTGGTCCTTGGTGGTCTTCATCTGGACTTCGAACTGGCCCTTCACCGCCATCATCTTGATCCGGCTGGTGCCGCCCTGCTCCTGGAACTTGCGGGTGATGACCGCCCGCAGCGCCTCGCGCGCCTTCGCGGAGTCCGGCTTCACGGTGATCAGCTGGTGGAAGAGGTCGCGCGCGTAGTCGTAGTTCTTCTTCTTGAAGGCCTCTTCCGCCCGCTTGTAGAGCGGGTCGTTCTCTTCGAGGCTGGCCGCCGGCGCCGTCGACTCACCCATTGCGTTCCCCAGAATGACGAGGTCGATGGTAAACCCGTCGCCGAGTCGGAGTCAACAACTAAGGCGTTGTCCTCGTCTCGGACGCCGATTATAATGACACGCGATGGAACTGGTTTATTACCCGGACCCCCGGCTCCGGGAAGTGTCCAAGAAGATCGGGCCGATCGACGAGGGCCTCCGCGAGGCGGTGCCCGTGATGTTCGACATCATGTACCGCGCCCGCGGCATCGGCCTGGCCGGGCCGCAGGCCGGATTGGGACGTCGCATCATCGTCGCCAACCTCTCGGGCGATCGCGAGGAAAAGGACCTGGAACAGGTCTTCATCAACCCCGAGATCGTCGACCGCCAGGGCGAGAAGCGCGAGGAGGAAGGCTGCCTCTCGCTGCCCGGCATGGCCCCCCTCATCGTCCGCGCCGAGAAGGTCCGCGTCCGCTACAAGGACCTCGACGGCAAGGCGGTCGAGCGGGACGTCGAAGGCCTCGAGGCCAAGCTCTTCCAGCACGAGATCGATCATCTCGACGGCATCCTGCTCGTCGACAAGATGACCGCGGCCGACAAGCGGCAGTGGGCCCCCCTCCTGCGCGAGCTGGAGGAGGAGTACGAGGCCGGGCTGAAGAAGAAGCCGCGCGGCAAAGCCCCGCGCTGATGGAGATCCTCTCCGGGCTCGACGCGCTGCCCGATCCCCGCCTCCGCGGGCCCGTCGTCACCTGGGGGGTCTTCGACGGCGTCCACGTGGGCCACCGCCGCGTGCTCGAAACCCTGGTCGGCTGGGCCCGCGCCGAGGGCGTGCCGTCGGTCGTCGTCACCTTCGACCGGCATCCCATGGAAGTCCTGCAGGGCGTGAGCGTGCCTCTCATTTCCCCGCTCGCCGAGCGCCTGCGCCTGCTGGGCGAGAAGGGCGTCGACGCCGGCCTGGTCCTCAACTTCACGAAGGAGTTCGCGAAGACGACCGCCGACGCGTTCATCCGGGACGTCGTCGCCGGCCGCCTGCGCGCGAAGGGCGTGGTCCTCGGCCACGACTCGCGCTTCGGCAAGGACCGGGAAGGGGACCTGGCCACGCTCGAGACGCTCAGCCGCGACCTGGGCCTCGCCGTGAAGCGCTGCGAGCCCGAGCTCTTCGAGGGCCGGCCCGTCTCCAGCTCCCTGATCCGCGAGCTCATCCTCGGCGGCCGCCTCGCCGAGGCGCGGCGCCTCCTGGGACGTCCGCCCTCCGTCATCGGCACCGTCGTCCGGGGCGACCGCCGCGGCGCGGCGATCGGCGTCCCGACGGCCAACCTCGAGCTCCACCACGCCGCCAAGCCCCCCGGCGGCGTCTACGCGGCGGACGTGCCGCTCGACGGCCGCCTGTTCCGAGCGGTCGTGAACATCGGCACGCGCCCCACGTTCAAAGAGGGAGACGTCGAAACCATCGAAGCCCACCTCCTCGACTACGCGGGCGGCGACCTCTACGGCCGCGTCCTGGAGGTCCGCTTCCTGGAGCGCCTGCGCGACGAGAAGCGCTTCGACGGCGTCGACGCGTTGAAGAAGCAGATCGCGGAAGACATCCGCGTGGCGAGAACGACGAATCAAGAATCATGAATCAAGAATCACGGGACGGGCGCGTCCAGGGTCTTGTCGACGAGGCCGCGGAGCATCCGGCTGATGTCCTCCAGGGCTTTCCAGAGGGCGTCCATCTCCTTCGCGTAGCCCAGGTCGCGCGCGACCAGCAAGAGGTTCTTCAGGTCCTCCGCGGAGCCTTCGCCGATGTTGTAGAGCCGGGCCTTGTCCCGGGGACGTCGGCGACCGAAGCCTTCCGCGATGTTGGCTCCGATGGACACGGCCGCTCTTCGCATCTGGATCGACAGCCCGAACCGCTCCTCCGCCGGAAAGCTTCGGGTGATCCGGTAAACCTCCAGAGTCGCCCGATGGGACGCCTGCCAGACCCTCAGGTCCGTAAAGCTCGTAGCCGCCATACGTTAGTCCTCCTCGCCCTTCCGTGGCGAAAAGGGCGGTTTTGTCGTCGCGAAATCAGCGGGTTTGCCGAAAATACTCGTGATTCCGTCTCCGTGATTCTTGATTCGTGATTCCCGGATGCTGTTCGACGAAGCCTTCCTGAGGAAACTGGAGGGCCTGCGCCTGGCCGCGCGGCGCGCGGTGAACGGGCGGCGGGAAGGGGAGCGGCTCACCCGCAAGCGGGGCGGCTCGTCCGAGTTCGTCTCGCATCGGCCGTACGCGCAGGGCGACGACCTCCGCGCCATCGACTGGAACCTCTACGGCCGCCTCGGCCAGCTCTACGTGAAGGAGTTCGCGCGCGAGGAGGCCCTCCCGGTGCGGATCGCGGTGGACACGACGTCCTCCATGGCGCCCAAGTTCGACTACGCGCGCCGGCTCGCCGCGGCGCTGGCGATGATCGCCAACGAGGAAAGCCCGGCCGTCCGCCTGCCCGACATCGAGGCGCTGACCGTCGGCGCTCCCTTCGCGATCCCGGGGACGTCGCGCGGCCTCCTGATCCTCGTAAGCGACCTCTGGGACGACGGCCTCCGCGCCGAGCTCATGAAGTCCCGCTGCGAGAAGGCGGTCGTCCACGTGCTCGCGCCGGAGGAGGTCGATCCCCCCTACGCCGGCAAGGTCCGCCTGGTGGACGCCGAGACGGGCGAGGCCCGGACGCGCTTCGTCGGCGAGGACGAGAAGCGCGACTACGCGCGGCTCCTCGCGGAGCATTGCGCGGCCTGGAAGACCTGGTGCTTCGACCGCGAGATCAACTACGTGCGCTGCGCGTCCTCCACGCCGCTGGAGGAGGTCGTGCGCGTGTGGCTGCGCGAGTCGGGGGTGATCGAGTGAGCTTCGAGACGCCCGCCGCGCTCTGGGGCCTGGGCGCCCTCCTGCTCCTGGCCCTCTTCAGCCTCTGGCGGCAGGCGGCCGTCCGGACCGTCGTGCCCAGCCTTTCCCTGTGGAAAAAGATCCCGGAGCGCAATCCGCCGATCCGGGCGCTTCGACGTCCCGCGTGGCGCTGGGAGCTGCTCTGTATCGCCGTCGCGATCGCCGCCGCGGTGGCCGGGATGGCCGGACCGTACGTCGAGCTCGACCGCCCCAAGCCGCGAAAGCTCGGGATCGTGATCGACACGTCGGCGCGGATGCGCGACCGCCTGGGCCGCCTGGTCGAACGGGCGCGGGAACTCGCGAAGGACGACGACGCGACGTACTACGCCGCCGACCCGTCGCCGCGGAAAGAGCGGGATCCGGGGAAGTTCAGGATCGTCGACGTCCACGTGGACACGGCTCCGCTGCTCGCGGTGGCCCGCGCGGAGAACGAGCGGGTCCTCCTGGTCTCCGACCGCGCCGCAGCCGGCGTGGACGCGGAGCTCGTCCAGGGGCCGGCGGGCAACGTCGGGATCGTGGAATTCGCGGCCTCCGACGGCGAGATCTTCGCGCGGATCGCGAACCATGGAGCGGCGCGCAAGGTGTCGGCCACGCTGTCGGTCGACGGCCGCCCGCGCGCGCTGGAGATCGATCTCCCGGCGGGGGAGCGCGGCTGGTGGGAGAAGGGCGACTTCAGCCGGGCGATGTCGGTCGAGCTCGCCCTCAAGACCGCCGACGGGTTCGCGACGGACGACGTCGCGGGCGCGTCGCGCTTCGAGGCCGTCGAAACCGCCGTCTCCGTGAAGGGGCTCGGGAGCCCGCTGACGCGGCGCGCGATCGCGGCGGTGCCGGGCGTGGTCCTGCGCGACGCGGGCGCGGCGGTGGCCGTCGGCGTGGACGAGGAGCCCGGGCCCGCGGCGTTCCGCGTGAAGCTGCACGTGCCGGTGACGCCCCGGG
>DASVNH010000058.1:0-17609 GCA_036383955.1 Planctomycetota bacterium
ACCGCGGAGACCGCCCTGGAGGCGGGCGCCGGAACCGAAGCCGGAGCCGCCCTCGACCGCCTGCCGGAGCTCCGCGACCCCCGGCTCCCCGCCTGGGCGCTCTACCTGCGCTGCCGGCTGCGGGAGGACGCGACGGCCGACCCCCGGCTCGCCGCGGCGTACGAGCTGGCCCGGCGGGTGGGCTGGCCCGAGCTGCAGTGGCAGATCCTCTGGAGCCTGTCGGAGCGGACGGAAACGCTGCGCGACGACCTCATCTGGTGCGCGGTCGGCCTGCTGGCCCGCATCGCCGACCCGCTCGACCCGGAGGACGCGACGTTCTTCTGGCGGTCCGGCCCCCGGCGGGTGTTCGTCGACCAGGCCCAGCGCCGCTTCGGCCCCACCTTCCTGCACACGATCATGGAAGGCGGCGCCGCGTTGAAGGATCCGACCGAGCTCATCCACCGGGGCCTCGGCTTCGACCCCGCCGCGGCGGCCGACTTCCTCAAGTCCTAGAGCGGATTCGGAGATCCCGCGGGAGATTCGGGGACGTGACGGATGAGGGGATTGACCTTTTCATCCGTCTCCTCGCCCGGTCTCCCAGATCGGTATGGGATCCGTCCGAACCCCATATCCCCACGCGGAGGCCGCCCGCGAACTCCGAAGCCGCGCTAACTTCGCGGTTCGAGGTCCAGGTTTCCGGGCGCGTCGTCTCCCGGGGCCCTCTCTTCGAGCACCTGGAACTCCACGACCGGGTCCGGGGGCGGCGGGGACGGCTCCTGGTACAGCTTCGCGGAGACGATCGGCGCGAGCGCCATGAGCACCGCGTCCCGCGTGACCGACGCGCGCTTCACCTTGCCCTTCGTGACGACCGCGACCGAGCCCGTGTCGGCCTTCACGATCTCGCGCACCATCTTCTCGGGCAGCTCGAAGAACGGGCCCGCCCCCAGCGACTCGCGCTCGCCGTCGAAAACGCACGCGAGCGTGATCTGGAACGGCCGCGGCGAGACGGCCGCGAGGCGGAACACGCCCGCCTCGATGCCCACCGCGTAGTCGCAGTCGCGGAAGGCCGCGCGCGCCCGGTTCCGCGCCCCCCGGGCGATCTCGCCGAAGGACAGCGGCTGGGGCTGCACCCCGGACGACACGTCGACGCCCTTCACCTTGACCTTCTTGAAGAACCGCGCGAAGGCCTGGCGCGCGGCCTTGACCTTCATCTCGCTCGCGGTGCCCACGTGGACGACGATCATCCGACCTCCTTCGCCAGCGCGCGGACGTGCTCCGGCCCCGCCCCGCAGCAGCCTCCCAGAATCCGCGCCCCGGCCTTCGCCAGGCGCGCCGCCGACCGCGCGAAATCCGCCGGGGAGACGCGACGTCCCGGAAGCCCCGCGTGCGGGAAGGCGGAGACCGGCCGCCCCCCGTCCCGCACGAGCTTCTCCACCATCCCGGCCGCCGCGTCCGCGTCCACGCAGTTCACGCCCGCGACGTCCGCCGTCGCCACCGCCCGGAGCTCCGGCTCGCGCGCCATCTGCGCCATCACCGGCAGCCCCGTCGCCCGGGCGTCGCGGATCGCCCGGATCAGCTCGTCCGGATCCAGGAACGTCTCGAGGACGATCAGATCGCAGCCCCCCTCCGCGAGCGCCGCCGCGGCGTTCGTGCCCGGCCCCAGGGCGCCCGCGACCAGGATCCCCTCCCCGGCCGCTTCCCGGGCCAGGCGCGCGCCCGCGAGCGCCGTCCGCGCGTCGGGCGCCAGGAACGTGTTCGAGCGCAGCAGCCGCGCCCCCGCGGCGAGATGCGCGCGATGGACGTCCAGGACCCGCTCCGGCCGCTCGAGATTGAAGCGCTCGAACGGGGCGTCGAGCCCGCGCGCGGCGAGCTCCGTACCCATCGCGCCGTCGGCGAGGACCAGCCCGGCGGCGAGGGCCCGGCGGACGTCGCGGCTCATCCCGGCCGACGTCCCCAGGAGGGGCTCCGGACGGTCCCGCGGAGCTCGGTCAGGCGCCGCGGCTCGGTCTTCCCTTCCGCGTCGATCACGTAGAGCTCCTTGTAGCCGTCCTGCGACCCGACGTAGACCAGGTGGCGGCCGTCGGGCGACCACGCCGGATCGAGCGATTCGTGCTCCGGGGACGTGAGCCGCCGGACGTTCTTGCCGTCGGCGTTCATCACGAAGACCGCCGGTTTCCCGTCGCGCGCGGAGGACCAGGCGAGGCGGTTCCCGTCGGGCGACCACGCGGGACGTCCGTCGACGAAGCGGTCGCTGGTGAGGCGGCGGACCTCGAGGGTCCCGACGTCCACCGTCCAGAGGTCCGACGCCCCGTCGCGGGTGGACACGAACGCGACGACGTTCTCTTTCGGGGACCAGGCGGGCCACTGGTCGTCCGCCTCGTCCTCGGTCAGGCGGTAGTCGCCGGTGCCGTCGGCGCGCAGGACGTAGAGCTCCCAGTTGTCGTCGCGCAGCGACATGACGGCGAAGCGGCGGCCGTCGGGCGACCACGACGGGGCCATGTCCACGTAGGGCGCGGAGCAGAGGCGCTCGATCTCGCCGTCGTCCTCCCAGATGAAGATCGCCTTGAGGCCGTCGACGTTCCGGTTGAACAGGATCGTCCGTCCCTCGGGCGCCCAGGCGGGCGCCTCGTTCGTGCCGCCGCCGGAGGTGAGCTCCCAGGGCTCGTTCTTGCCGTCGTCCAGGATCAGGATGTCGCGATCCACCAGCACGTTCCGGTCGAAGGCGAAGGCGATGCGGCCGCCGCCGGGGAGGCCGGAGGGAGGCTCGGGACGTCCGCAGCCGGCGAGCGCGAGGAGACAGAGCCAACGCATCGCGGTCGATTATACGCGTCGAGGACGGGGGGAGCCTAGTGGTGAGTCAGCTCTGATTCCCCGGGGTGCCCCGCTCGCGGGCAACCCGGGGAATCAAGCGTGTCGAACCGCTAGCGCTTCTCGGGCAGAGGCGGGACGGGGCCCGGAGTGGCGCGGCGGGCCTGGCAGGCTTTGTTGATCTCCTGCCAGCGGGGCCAGAACTCCGTGGCGGACAGCTCGCGGAGGGGCGCCAGCACGGAGGGGTCGGCGCAGCGGTGCTGGCGGAGGTGGCGCTCGGTCTTGACGAGCATGACGCCGCGGAACTCGTGGAAGAGCTTGAGGAAGCGGTCGACGCGCGGGCTGCCGGGCCCGGGCTCCATGGAGCGGATCTCGGCGATCTCGCCCGGCTTCTCGTTCTTGAGCCAGTGGAAGAACTGGCCGCGGGGGAAGCCTTCGGCGTAGCCCATCCGGTGGGCCCACTTGAAGAAGCCGCCCGCGAGATCCGAGTATTCCTTCTGCTCCTCGGTCGACAGGGTCTGGGCCTTCTGGCGGAGCTTCACGACCTCCTCCGCGGGCAGCGTCTTGATTTTCTTCAGGTTGTCCTGGAGGCGGACGCGCTCGACGGTCGGCAGGGCCTTGAGCTCCTCGAGCCGGGCCTTCAGCTTCTGGCGCTGCTCCGGCGTCATTTTCCGGATCATGTCCAGCTTCTGGGCGTCGACGGCCGCCGACCCCTGCTGGGTGGCCGCGCAGAGGGCGAGGAGGAGGAACGTCACTTGCGCTCCTCCCCGTTCTCGCCGATGAATTCGAGGGAGCGCAGCAGCTCGTAGTCCTGGAGGATCTCGAGGTTCTCGACCAGCTCGCGCTCCTCGTCGGTGGGCTGCGCGACGGCCGGCAGGGCCGGAGGCGTCGGGTGCAGGGTCAGCACGACCGCGACGAGCAGCACCGCGGCGGCCGCGGCGATCGGAGCGGCGAAGCGGAGGATGCGGGGCGCCAGCTTGGACCGGATCCCGCGGAAAAAGTCTCTCGACGGCCCGATCTCCGGATAGGCCCGCAGCGCCTCCCAGGTCCGGCACTCCACGCAGGAGGCCAGATGGGCCCGGTCGCCGGTCTTCCGGAACTCGTCGCAGTTCATGGCCATCTCATTCTATCAACCCGGGGGAAGGCCCCAGGTTGCGCTTAAAATATGGCCTCGCCACCGGTTCCGGGTCCAGTTCCAGTTCCAGTTCCGGTTCCGGTTCCGGGTCCGGGTCCGGGTCCGGGTCCGGGTCCGGGTCCGGTCGTCAGTAGATGGCCCACTTGCGGACGGGCGTGAAGCCCGCGGCCGTGTAGCGCTTGTAGGTCCCCGGCGAGAGGTCCGGCAGCGTCAGCACCTCGCAGCGGGTCCCGCCCCGCGCGCGGATCCGCGCCAGCGCCGCCTCGAGCAGGCGCCGGCCCAGGGCCTTGCCCCGCTGCTCCTCCACCACCGCCGCCTCGTAGATCGCCCAGAGGTCCGGCCGGATCTCGCGCAGCGGGTACGCCGCGATCATCCCCACCGTGCGCCCGCCGCGGACCGCCTGCGCGCACTCGAAGTCCAGCCCCGGCCGGATCGCCCGCCGCGCCATCGCGGGCCGCCCCAGCTCCGGCATCTGGCCCTGGAGGAACCGCAGGTCCGTCCGCTGGCGCTTGAGCGCTTTCCCGACCTCCTCCGCCGCCGGGCCCGGCCCGACTTCGATCCCGAGCTGGACCCCCTTGAAGCGCGGCGCGAAGCCCTTCCGGGCCAGCCACTTCTTGGTCGGCGAATCGTCCCAGTCCACCGACACCCCCTCGGGCGTCCCCCAGAACGGCGTGAACGGCCCTTCCGAGTTGCCGTAAAAGGGGTTGAGGCACTGGCCGTCGAGCGTCACCTGCCGCGTCGCCTTCAGCCGCTCGATCGCGCGGTGCCACAGGGCGTCGCCGACCCCCTTGCGCCGATGGGCGGGCTCGACGTAGAGGAAGGCGACGTAGCCCTGGCTGCCGCCCGGCCAGTCGCCGTCGAGCGCGCGGCAGGCGTCCTCCCGCCGCACGGCCGCGTGGAGCATCCCGACGACCTCCGCCCCGTCCAGCGCGACGACGAAGTGCCGGGAGTCGAACGCCTCCGCGTTCAGCACCCGCTCGCGGAAGAGCTTTTCGGTCACGGGGAAGAAATTGTGCTTGGCTGAAAAAGCCCGGTTCCAGAAGCGCACCACCGCCGGCAGGAGCTTCGGCGTCCACGCGGCCAGCTTGAACGAGGAGTTGCCCGCGCCGGGTCCGGGTCCTGGTTCCTGGTCCGTCACGGGCGGGTCAGGAAGAACAGGGTGTCGGGCTTCACCCGCGCGGCGGCGCGACGGACGTCGTCCCGCGTCACCGCCCGCACCCGCTCGACGATCTCGCCGCCGGTGAGCGGCTTGCCGTTCACGTTCATCTCGAGGAAGGCGCCGATCTTGCCGGAGGGATTGTCTTCGCGGGAGAGGACGCGGTCGCAGATGGTGCGCACGGTCTTGTCCCACTCGTCGTCGCTGATCTTCCCTTCCCGGATGTCGGCCATCTGCTGTTTCACCGTCTCCACGCAGCGGCCGTACTTGTCGGGGTCGATGCCGGCCGTCACGAAGAGCAGGCCCTTGGTGTGGTCGACCGACGAATGGATCGCGTAGGCCAGCCCCTCCTTCTCGCGGACGTGGGCGAAGAGCTTCGAATGGGGGAACGCGCCGAGCAGGCCGTTGTACATCACCAGCGGGAACGTGTCGGGCTCGCCCCAGCGGACGCCCGTCCGACATCCCAGGACCACCTTGCCCTGCTCGACCTCCAGCGTCTCGATCTTCTCGCGGAGGGCGTCGGGGCCGCTTCGGACGTCCGCCGGCGGCGGCGTCTTCACGCGGCGCTTCCCGAACTTGAAGATCTTCTTGGCGAGGGCGGCGACGGTCTTGGGTTCGACGTCCCCCACGACGTAGAGGTCGACGGGCGACTCGGCGAGGACGCGGCCGTGGAGCTTGAGGAGGTCCTTGGGGGTGATCGCGTCGATCTCCTCGAGGCGGCCGTACTCGTAGCGGCTGTAGCGCTCGCCCGCGCACATGGACTGCACGCAGCGCTCGTAGGCGTAGCTCATCCGCTCGTTGACCATGCCCTCGATCAGGCGCTTGAGGTTCTCCTTTTCCTGCGCGACGTACTCGGGGTCCAGGCCGCCCTTGCGGACGACGGGCTGGGCGAGGAAGCGCCAGAGGAAATCGAGGGCCTTCTCGAGCGCCCGGATCTTGGTGGGGGCGAAGCGGTCGTTCACGACCTCCATGCGGAGGGTGATGACGTGGCGCTCGCCGACCTTGGCGACGTCGGCGCCCATGGACGCGCCGAATAGGTTCTCGAGGTAGCGGACGATGGAGCGCATGTCGGGAAAGCCCCGGCAGCCGCGCCGGAGCACGAAGGGCAGGAGGGCGATGGACGTCGCCTCGTCGCCCAGCGGCTGGTGGAGGTAGACGGCGAGGGAGATGGTCTTGAACTTCGGCGTCGGATGCACGTAGACGCGGAAGCCCTTGGAGGGCTCGAAGGTCTCGAAGTCCGCGAGTCTCTTCGCCGCCGTCTTCGTCGGAGCCGGTTTCTTCGCCGCCGTTTTCCTGGGGGCCGGTTTCATCGCCGCCTTTTTCATCGTTGAAAGAACCTTTCCAGATCGGTCAGGGTGAGCTTGATGGCGGTGGGGCGGCCGTGGGCGCAGGCGGAGGCGAAATCCAGACCGTCGGCGTCCCGCAGCAGCCGCTCGATCTCCTCCGGGGCGAGCCGGCGCCCGAACTTGACGGCCGCCCGGCAGGCCATGAACTCGAGCGCGCGCTCGAGGAGCGGGACCTCGGGATCGCCCTCCTCGGCCAGGTCGAGGAAGTCCCCGAGCAGGACGGCGGGATCCTGGTCGGCGACCAGGGCGGGCACGGCCCGGACCGCCACGGCCCCCCGGCCGTAGTCGTCCACCTCCACCCCGAAACTCTCCAGGAGCTCCCGGTGCGCGTCCAGGCGCGCCAGCCGCTCCTTCCCCACCTCGACCACCGAGGGGATGAGCAGCCGCTGCTTCGCGATCGCCGCCGAAGCGTACTGCTTGCGGAACTCCTCGAGCATCACCCGCTCGTGCAGCGCGTGCTGGTCGATGATCCGCAGGCCCTCCTCGGTCTCCTCCACCAGGTAGCGGTCGTGCACCTGGAACACCCGCTTGCCGGTGGAGACGAGCGCCGGGGCGTAGGCGACGGCCGGGCCCGGGTCGGAGCC
The DNA here is from genome assembly GCA_036383955.1 of Planctomycetota bacterium. GTDB lineage: Bacteria > Planctomycetota > MHYJ01 > MHYJ01 > JACPRB01 > JACQFK01. The sequence goes on from DASVNH010000058.1 coordinate 7,009, forward strand.
CTGGCCGCTGAAGAAGTTGACGACGTCCCGGGCCGCGTCCAGCGGCCGCAGCAACGGCCCGCGATCCGCCAGCCGCGCCGGATCCAGCTTCACGTCCAGGCCGGAGCCCAGCAGCGACTTCCGCAGGTCCGCCGCGATCTGATCGTGCAGCCGCCAGACCTGCTTGAAGCGGACCTCGATCTTGGTGGGATGGACGTTCACGTCGACGTCCCCCGGATCCATCTCGAGGAAGACGAAGGCCACGGGATAGCGGCCGTGCGGGATGAGCTCCCGGTACGCCTCGTTCACCGCCCGGGAAAGCACCCGGTCCCGGATGAAGCGCCCGTTGAGGTAGAACTGCAGCCCCTTGGCGTTCACGCGCGCGTGCTGGGGCGGCGCGATCCAGGCCTTGAAGAACCCGCCTTCGACCTCCTGGAGCGAGTCCGCCACCTCGGCGCCGAAGAAGACTCCGATGCGCGTCTTCCGGTCCGACGGCGGCAGCGCCTGCCGCCGCTCGCCGTCCACGAAGAGATCGAAGCGAACGTCGGGCCGCGCGACGGCCACCCGCGCCACCGCCTCGACGACGTGCTCCGTCTCCGCCTCGATGGAGCGCAGGAACTTTCTCCGCACCGGCACGTTCTGGAACAGGTTGCGGACCTCGAGGACCGTGCCCTTCGCCGCGGCCGCCGGCCGGACCTCCGAGGCCTCGCCGTTCTCGACGACGAGCTCCGCCCCCTCCCCCGCCTTCGTCCGGCTGGCGCAGCGCACCCGCGCCACCGACCCGATCGAGGCGAGCGCCTCCCCCCGGAACCCGAACGTGGCCACCGCGAACAGATCGTCCGCCGAGGCGAGCTTGCTGGTGGCGTGCGGCGCGAAGGCGAGCGGAAGGTCGGCCGCTTCGATGCCCCCCCCGTCGTCCGTGACCCGGATGAGCTTGCGGCCCCCCTCCTCAAGGTCCACCCGGACCTCCTTCGCCCCCGCGTCGAGCGCGTTCTCGACGAGCTCCTTCACCACGCTCGCCGGACGCTCGATCACCTCTCCCGCCGCGATCTTGTTCACCACGTCCGGCGCGAGCACGCGAATCCGAGCCATCTCCGCGAATCCTAACAGAACCCCGCGCCTCCGTCCATGCGAGGACCCCCCGCCGACAAACCAGGCAGCGTACAGCATGCCTGAGACCCATACAGACACAACGGAGAATCACGAATCAAGAATCAAGAATCACGGACGGCGGCCCCCTCCGGGAGCCCGCGCGGCCCTATCAGAGGCAGCTGTATCCCCGAGGCGTCCAATGCCAACCGGCCCAGCAAAAGCGGGAGCCGGCCCGACGCTCGATCAGGACATGCTGGAGGAGTGGAAGACTTCCCGCCCCGCCACAGCGCGCGCAGCGGGAGCCGTCGTTCACCGTTCCGTCCCCGACGCAGGGTCGGCAGTCGACGAGAGGAAGCCAGACACTGGCGGCGCAAAGGACTCCGAACGCGAGGAGAACCCCGTACCAGACTCGCGTCCGCTTCACGAATCCAGTCTAGCCCCCCCGTGATTCTTGATTCGTGATTCTTGATTCTACGTCGGAAGCGGGACGTCCTCGTACTTCCGCTTCGTGTAGCGCCGGAAGGTCGCGTAGCCCGCCGCCTTCGCGGCCGCGACCGCCTCGGCGAACGCCTCGCCCACGTGCTTGGGCTCGTGCGCGTCCGATCCGAACGTGATCCCGATGCCCAGCTCCCGCGCCGTCCGCAGCATCCGCGGGCTCGGGTAGATCTCCTTCGCCGGACGTCGAAGCCCGCTCGTGTTCACGTCGAGGGCCATCCCCGCCTTCGCCACCGCCTCCAGCGCGCGGCGCTCGAGGGGCTCCCAGTCCCGCGCGGGCCGGTGCCCGAACTTCTTGATCACGTCGGGGTGGCCGAGGATGTCGAACATCCCCGTCGCCGCCAGCCCCTCGACGAGCGCGTAGTACTGGGCGTAGACCTTGTGGAGGTCCTGGCCGTCGAAGCGGTGGGCGAGGTCCGGGTTGTCGAAGCCCCAGTCGCCGAGGTAGTGGATGGAGCCGATGACGTAGTCGAACGGATGCTCCTTCAGCATCGCCTCGACGTAGGCCTCGGTGCCGGGATGGAAGTCGGCCTCGAGGCCGAGCTTGATCGAGAGCTTCGGGAAGGCCTTCCGGCAGCGCTCGACCATCGCGACGTACGAGGCGTACTGGTCGCGCGACATCCGCCAGTCCGGATCGTAGTCGGGAGGCATCGGAGAATGATCGGAGAAGCCGAGCTCGCCGATGCCGCGTTCGACGGCCCGGGCCGCGTACGCCTCCGGCTCGCCGGTCGCGTGTTTGCAGAGGGGCGTGTGCGTGTGGTAGTCGGCGATCATGCGGACGGAATCCAGAATCCGGAATCCAGAATCCAGGGGGCCATCAAAGCCTCCGAATCACGCTGACAAAGAGCTCGCGCGCGGCCTGGGGCGTGGGCGCGGCGGCCGTGCCCTCCTGATCGCTCCGCTCCATGAGCTCGCGCACGGCGCGCACGCGGGAGAGCGGCAGCACCGAATAGATCCGCTCGACGATGTCGCCGTCGGCGCCGATGAGCGCCAGGGCGATCTCCGGGTCCTCGAGCCACTCGACGACCGGCTCCAGGTCCTCGCGGCGCATCCGGCTCACGTCGGCAAAAGACAGGATGAGCGTCGAGAACGAGGACCCCAGGTCGGGCTTCTCCCGCCAGCCGCCGACGTCCAGGTCCCGGCCGTCCCAGTAGCGCATCTTGACCCGCTCCCGGCGCGCGCAGGCGTCGCAGAAGAAGCGGATCTCGCCCGCGCGGCCGATGCCCGGAATCACGGCGAAGCCCTCGGCCGTCGACACGCACCCGAGACATTTCACGCCTGGATGATAGCAGCCGGGGGGGCCTTGTCCAAAGTCCTCCGGCCGAGGGCGAGCCCGAGGCCGAACGTCATCGCCGTGCCGAGCGGAAAGTGCCAGGGGAACGCGAGCTTCCAGCCGCCCAGCGCGACCGCGGCGACGGCCGCCGCGCCCAGGAGCAGAAACGGGATCTTCAGCGGCTCGCGGGCGAGAGCGAGCATCCCCGCCAGCGCCGCCGTCGCCGCGCCGCCGAGCGCCACGCCTTTCCCTTCGAGGGTGTGGTTCCAATTGAGCGCGATCACCAGCAGCATGGACAGCGGGACCGCCCAGAGGAGCCCCCGGGCGTCGCGCCCCCCCGGCCGCAGCGCCAGCAGCAGCATCCCCAGGAGCGCGCCGTAGGTGTAGCCGGCGCTCGCCAGCGCCAGGTCGACGATGGAGGGATACTGTTTCCTCAACCAGACGCAGAGCGTCGCCGTCGCGCAGAGGCCGACGGCCGCCAGGAGGACGAACACCCGCGACATCTTGAGGTAATGCTCCTCGGAGGCGCCGGGACGGATCAGCGGCTTGTAGAAGCCCGTCAACGCGGTCTGCGCCATAGCCGACAGCGTGCCGGTGGCCGTCGCCGCCGAGAAGATCGCGGCGAACAGCAGGCCCTTCACCCCGGTCGGCATGGCCTCCAGGACGAACATCGGCAGGAGGGTGTCGTCCGGCGCCGGGGCGGCGGCGCGGGGCCGGTAGTAGGCCCAGATGCCCGTTCCCACGGCCAGCATGAGCACGGGCATGAGCTGGCTGACGGAGGAGGCCACGATGGCCTTGCGCGCCTCGGCGATGCCCCGGCAGCAGAAGAGGCGCTGGGCCATGTTCTGATCCGTCCCGTGCGACGCCAGCGTCAGGAACGTGAAGCCGAACAGGCCCGCCCAGAGGGTGTAGGCCTTGCGCGGATCGGTGGAGAGCTCCAGGGCCTTGAATTTCCCCGCCGCGCTCCCCTCCGCCAGGATCGCGCTCCAGCCGCCGGGCACGACCCAGCCCACGGCCACGAGCGCGGTCACGCCGCCGACGAACAGGATCACGAACTGGACGACGTCCGTCCAGACGACCGAGTTGATCCCGCCGAGCCAGGTCCAGACGACCGACACGCCCCCGATCGCCGCGATGGCCCCGACGACGCCCATACCCGTGATGACGTCGAGAACGAGGGCCGCGAGGAAGAGGCGGACGCCCTGGGCGAGCAGGCTCCCCACGAAGAAGAGGAGCGTGGCGACGCGGTCGACCTCCGGCCCCAGCCTCTTCCCGACGAACTCGTAGGGGCTGTAGATCTCCATCTCGTAGTAGGCGGGCACGAGCTTCCAGGCGATCAGCAGGCGCGCGGCGACGCTGCCCAGTCCCAGCATCAGGAAGGTCCAGTCGCCCTTGAAGGCGACCAGCGGCACGCTCACGAACGTCGCCCCGCTCACCTCGCAGGCCACGATCGAGCCCGCGACGGCCCACCACGGCAGCCGCCGGCCGCCCAGGAAGAAGTCGCGGATCGTCTGGCGCGAGCCGGCAAGGCGGTCGGCGAGCCACGACGTCCCGAGGAGATAGGCCGCGAGGACGGTCCAGTCAATCCAGCCGAAGCCTGGAACTGAACCTGACGTCACTCCGTCCCCCCTCGTCGTCCCCTGGCTTCCGGATTCTGGATTCTACGTGCGCCGGGCGTCGATGTGCTTCTGCGCCTCGTCGATGAGCGCCTGGACCTTCTTGTCGCGGGTCGGATCGAGCTCGACGCAGCGATGGAAGTCGGCGATCGCGCTCTTGAAGTCCTTCACGGCGAAGTGGGCCTGGCCGCGCTCGTAGTACGCGCCGTAGATGCTGGGATTGAGCTGGACGGCGATGTCCAGGTGCGCGATGGCCTGAACGAAGAGGTCCTTCACCTTCTGCCCCTGGGACAGGAGATGCTTGGCCAGCGCCACCTTGACCACGCCCAGGTCCTTGAAGACGTAGGCGTAAGTCTGCTCCAGCTCGGCCGCGCGCGAAAAGTCTTCGATGGCCTTCCGGTAGAAGGGCTCCGGATCCCCCGAGCCCTTCTTCAGCGAGCGCGCCATGTAGAAATACACGATCCCGCGGTTGTGGTAGGCCGGGCTGCAGGTGTTGTCGAAGCTCGTCGCCGCGTCGAGATCCTTCAGCGCCATCTGGAAGACGCTCGAGACGTCCTTCCCCGAGTCCCGCACGGCCCGGCCGCCGAAGATGAGCACGTTCGCCCGGTTGACCCGGGCCGCCGTGGACTCGGCCCGCATGTCGGCCGCCGAGACGAAGTCCTCCAACGCGCTCTTGCAGCCCGCGCCCGGATCGTTCCCTTCGAGCGACATGATGATCGCCTTCGCGAAGCGGTAGACGCCGCGCTGCGTGCGGATGTCGTAGTTCTTCGTCTGCTGCTTGATGGCGAGCGTGACGCCGTTCTCGCCTTCCTCGATCTGCTTGGTGACCGCCTTGAGGCCCGCCTCGCCGAGCTTGCCCGTCGCCTCCAGCTTGAGGAGGTCCTTGAACATGTGGATCGCCTCTTCGAGGCGGCCCGCGTGGAGCGCCGCGATCCCCTGCGTCAGGCGCAGCTGGTCGTCGGAGAGGACCGGGCCGCCCTGGATGAAGCGGTCGAGGTCCGCCCCCAGCGCCGACGCGGAGTCGTAGCGCCGCACCGGGTCCTTCGCCATCGCGCGGACGACGATCTTGTCCAGGTTCTCCGGGACCTGCGAATTGAGCTTCGACGGCGGCACCAGCGGCTCGCGCACCACCGCGAAGCAGGTCTTCATCGGGTTGCCCGCGTCGTGCGGCGGCTTGCCCGTCAGGAGGAAGTACAGCGACGCCCCCAGCTGGTAGACGTCCGACCGCTCCCGGATGTCGCTCGTGCGGCCCAGCGCCTGCTCCGGCGACATGTACTGCGGCGTCCCCTGCACCTGGATCGTGCGGGACAGCATGTTGTCTTCCGACGGCCCCAGCGTCGCCGCGTAGCCGGCCAGGCCGAAGTCGGTGACGCGCACCCGGCCGTCGAAGGCCAGCATCACGTTGTGCGGCTTGAAATCCCGGTGGATCACCCCCTGGCGGTGGGCGTGCTGGACGGCCTTCGCCGCGTCGCGGATGATCTCGGCCGCCTTGTTGATCTTGATCCCGCGGGCCTGGACGCGGTCGAGGGTCTCGCCCTCGACGAACTCCATGGCGATATAGGCGCGGTCGACGCCGCCTTCCTCCTGGCGGCCCGCCTCCAGGATCGCCGCGATGCCGGGGTGCTCCAGGCCGACGTGCGCCTGGGCTTCCTTGATGAAGCGGTCCACGCCTTCGGAGCCGCCCCCCTGGTCCTTCAGGATCTTCAGGGCGACCCAGCGCGCGCCCGCCGTGTCGTAGGCCTTGTAGACCTCGCCCAGCGAGCCCTTGCCCACCTGGTCGACGCGGATGAACTTCCCGAACAGGCTCCCCGGGTCCCGGGCCGCCCGGCTGGCTTCGGCGGGAATCGCGTTCGAGATCGGGGCCACCGCCGGCCGCCCCTCGAGGGTCGAGCCGATGGTCGCCGCCGTCGGGGGTTCGGGCTCCGGTTCCGGCTCCGGTTCAGGCGCCGGAGGCGCGTCGCCGTTGCCCCGCTTCGCGGCGTCGGCCAGGGCGTCCTCGTCCCCCCGGCCCCGCACCCGCCGGCGCGCTTCCGTCAGGAGCTCCTCGATCTGCGACGGCGTCAGGAGCTTGCGCGAGCGGAGGAGGTCGATGAGCGACGTCCCCTTCTCCGACACCTGCGTCAGGCAGTCGTTGAGGGAGTCCTGGGGAATCATGCCCCGTTCCAGGGCCAGGATGCCGAGTTCCGCTTCCTCTTCTAGCACGGTCGAAGGATTCTAGCAGGAGAAAGCGCGTCCGAGAAGGGAGTTCACGATTAGGACCATCTCTGCAGCTCGATGATGTTGCCTTCGGGGTCGGCCACGTAGATCAGGTTGATCGTCCCCGCGCCCGGGATGTCGACGCTCACGCGCTCGGCGTAGTCGCGGCCGCCGGCGGCGTGGACCATCGCGCGGGCGGCTTCGACGTCCTCCACCTCGAACGCGAGGTGGGCGAAGCCGGGCCGGTTCACCGCGGGCGTCGGAGCCTCGGCCGGCGCCGCGTACTCGAAGATCTCCAGGGTGGGGCCGGCGTCGCCCCCGCCCGGCAGCCGCAAGTGCATGCCCCGCACGTGGACGTCCTTCAGGCCCGTCACCTTGTCGGCCCAGGCCCCCCGCGCGTTGCGCTCGGGCGGCACCGGCACGCAGCCGAAGACCTCCTCGTAGAAGCGCGCGAGGCGGCGCCAGTCGCGGGCGACCAGGTTCGTGTGCGCGTAACGGGCCTTGAGGGGCGGCATGGCCCCTATCTTACGGAATCTTGATCGTGACCTTCTCCGGTTTTCCGCCGCGCAGCACCGTGAAGTCGGCCGTCGCGCCCGGCCCCTTCCGCATCAGATGCGCGAGCAGGTCGTCCTCCCGGGCGAGGCCGCGAAGGCCGTCGACCTCCACGATCACGTCCCCCGGCTGAAACTTGGCGCCGTCGGGATTCTTCTGCTTCACCCAGTCGGGCGGCTGCTTCTTCACCCTCAGGCCCTCCGCGGTCTTCTCCAGCGGCTCCAGGCCGAGCAGGCGGTGCCGCATGCCCCAGACGATCACGCGCCACGAGAACTCCGACTTCCGGCGCCAGCCCGCGGCGAGCGCGAGCGTGACCGGGGCCTTCTTGCCGTCGCGCTCGACCTCCCCCTTCAGCGTCGACGGCTCCTTCGCGGCGTGGAGGACCCATTGGACGTCGGCGATCGACAGCAGCGGCTGCCCTTCCAGCGAGAGGATCCGGTCGCCCTTCTTGAAGCCGCCCTTTTCGGCGGGCGAGCCGGGGGCGACGTCCGACACCGCGGCGCGCTCGGCGGGGTCGAGCTCGAGGCCGAGGATCGCCGGCAGCGGGAACGGCCAGAGCAGGGCGTCGGGGACGGGGCGGCGGGCGGCGCGCAGGGACCAGGTCTCGCCGTCGGAGGCCTGGTGGCAGTGGACGCAGCCGCCGCGGGTGCCGTCGGCCGGCTTGACGTTGGGCTTGCCCTGGAGGTCGGGAATGAGCTCCGGCTTGGGCCAGGGGGCCTTCTCGCCGGTCTTCCCCGCCAGGGAGGCCTTGTTGGCGGGATAAGCGGCGTGGACCTCGAGGGCGCCTTCCAGGGCCTTCTTGAGCCCCGAGAGGGAGACGTAGCGGGCCGGATCCTTATGGTCGGCGCGGGTGCCGTAGCGGCCGTAGATCGTCCGGTCGGCGTTCAGGAAGAAGCAGGCCCAGGTGAGCTCCTTGTCGAACTGGAACAGGTTGAGGTCCATGCCCCAGGCTTGGACGACGCGGATCGTGACGAACTTCTCGAGGAGAGCGGCGAGCTCCGGATCCTCGCGACGGGCAACCTGACCGTCGAGCGCGCGGCAGGCCGCTCAGGGGACGCAGCGGAAGACGACGAAGGCGGGCTTGCCGGCTTTCTTGGCCTGGGCGAGGCCGGCGTCCAGGTCGTCGTAGACCCAGTCGCCGCGGACTTCGACGTCCTTCAGGGCGGTTTTGAGCTTATCCTTGTCCTGGGGCGCCGTGAGGCAGGCCAGAACGGCCAGAGTCGCGATTCTCATGACGGATCCTCCCGCTTCCTACGTGGAGAACGGGAGCGCCAAAAGTACAAGACCGGTCAAGGTCATGGTCACGGTCCAGGAGGAGTTCCCCCCTCCCCCCCGGGGGGGCTGGGGGGGGCAAGGTCCTTGTCCTTGTCCTTGTCCTTGACCTTGACCTTGACCTTGACCTGGGACCTGGCGTTAGTGGGCGGGCTTCTCGGGGGGCAGCGTATGCCCCGCCCAGGCCTTGTCGTCGCTCTTGTCCGGGAAGAAGGCCTTGTTCACCTCGGTGTAGAACTTCCACTTCTCGGGAAGCTCGTCCGCCGGGAAGATGGCCTGCACCGGGCAGGGCTCCACGCAGGCGCCGCAGTCGATGCACTCTTCCGGATGGATGTAGAGCATCTTCGTGCCTTCGTAGATGCAATCCACGGGGCACGCGGGCACGCAAGCTTTGTCCTTGGTTCCGACGCAGGGTTCGGCGATCACATAGGCCATTTGAGGCGCTCCCTACATGTTGACGAAAACGTCTGATCCTTCGACTTTGACCTGCACGCACGGAATCTTCGCCCGCGGATTGACGGGCGACTGCCCCGTCGTCACGTCGAAGACCCACGCGTGCCACGGGCACACGATTGAATTCCCCTCGAGCATCCCTTCGCTCAGCGACGCCCCCTGGTGCGGGCAGATGTTCGAGGTGCAGAAAAACTTGCCGTCGACGTTGTAGAGCGCCAGCTCGCGGCCGTTCACCTCGAGCTTCATCGCGCTGCCGGGAGCCAGGGCTCCCGCGCTCGCGACCTTCGTCCACTCCGCCATGCCTCGGAGTATAAGGACGGCCCGAAACGCTGTCAACGAACGGGCCGGGACGTCGGATCGACGTCCCGGCCCGCCGTTCGGGGTTTTTCTTACACCTTCTTGAGCTTGTTGACGCGGCCGAGGACGTTCCAATCCTCGACGTAGAGGTTGCCCTTCGAGTCGATCGCCGCCCCGTGGGGAGCGGTGAACTGGCCGTCCTTGAACTCCTTGACGTTGAAGTTGCCCTGCTTGCCCTTGTCCTCGTTCTCGCCGAGGTGGGCGACCAGCTTCCAGTCCTTGTCGAGCAGCGTGATCCGGCCCTTGAGGTCGGGGATGATGGCCAGCTCGCCGCGGATGTAGACCTTGCAGGGCATGCGCAGCCCTTCCTTGACGACGCCGATCGGCTTGCCGTCGAGCGTGAAGGTCTGGAGCTGCCCGTTGCCGCGGTCGGCGACGACCACCATGGGCTCGGCGCCCCGGGTGTCGATCGCGATCCCGTGCGGCGTCTTCATCGCGCCGCCCTTGCCCTCGTTCCACGACTGGAGGTACTCGCCCTTGGCGTTCCAGCGGTGGCAGTAGTTCTTGCCGTAGCCGTCGCCGACGTAGATGTCGCCGTTCGGCGCGACGGCCACCGAGGTGGGCTTGTACTCGCCCTTCTTGGTGTACACGCCGCACTTCTCGGGATACGGGATGGACAGCAGCACCTCGCCGTCGAGCGTGCACTTCAGGATTTCGCTGCGCGAGAGGCTGGAGAGGAAGAGGACTTCCTTGTCCCCCTCCTTGACGATCGTCATCCCGTGGGCGCCGCCGCGGAAGTCCTTGCCGAGGGACTTCACGTACTTGCCGTCGTTGTCGGCGATGATGATCGCGTTCTCGTTGTCCGTGTTGAAGAAGATGCGGTCCTGGCTGTCCACCGCCACGCAGCCGTGCGTGCTCGCGAGCGAGACGCCCTCGGGCAGCTTGAGCCAGCCGGGCACCCACTCATACTTGTTCGCGCCGGCCTCGAACACGATCTTGTCCTGCCCCCAGGCCATCCGGGGCGCCAGCGCGCCGATCGCGCCCGCCATGCCCGCCGCCCCGAGGAACGACCGCCGTGACATCCCGATCATGTGATTCTCCCTCTTTAGTTCTTTAGTTATCGGATCGCGGACCGTTCTACCATTACCCCTAACGACAGGTCCAGGTTCCCGGTTCCGGTTCCGGTTCCGGTTCCGGTTCCGGGTCCGGGTCCGGGTCTGGTCGTCAATGCGTATGGTCCGGCGGCGGGTTCTTGATGTGCTCGATGCGCAGCCGGGCTTCCGCCGCCCAAGGCGAGGCCGGGAAGCGCTTCAGCAGCCCCTCCAGCGTCGCGATCGCCTTCTTGTCGTCGCCGCCTTCGTGCTGCGTAAAGCCCA
>DASVNH010000059.1:0-14135 GCA_036383955.1 Planctomycetota bacterium
CCGGGTGATGTCGGGGATGACCACGGCCACGCGGTCGGTGGCCTTCACCAGCTCCTTGAGCGGCTTCGTCCCGATCGGGGAGCGGACGGCGTCGCGGAAGGCGGCCGCTTCGTCGGGCAGCCCGGGGACGAAGCGCGGCTCGACGACCGTCACCTGGGGGGCGTCGATCGAGAGCTCCAGCCCGGAGGTTCCGTACTGCAGCTTGACCTTCTTCATGCGGGGAGTGTATCAAAGGGCTGGGAGGATACTCCATGCCTCAACGGATCAACGGAATTGGAACCTCGTATGTGGGGAAGTCGAACGTCCTGAGCCGGACGGGCGAGTGCGAGGCCTGCAAGCGCGGGGCCGTGCTGACGTCCTACGACACCCGGCTCTGGTTCACGTTCGTCTTCATTCCGGTGGTCCCGCTGGCGAAGAAGCGGATCCTCGACTACTGCTCGTCCTGCACGACGCACCGGGCGGTGCCGCTGGCGGAGTGGGAAGGGATCAAGCGGAAGGGCATGGAGGAGGCGGCGCGCAAGGCCCTGGCCGAGCCGGCCAACGCCGACGCGCAGATCGACCTCCACCGGACCTGCCTGGTCATGGGGGAATGGGACAAGGCGGACGCGTTCCAGAAGAAGCTCGAGGCGGAGTTCGCCAAGGACGCCAAGGTCCAGCTCTACCTGGCCGGCGCGCACGCCTACCGGGGCCGGGCCGCCGAAGCCGAGGCCGCCCTCGCGCGGGCCCGCGCGATCGACCCGGCCATCGCCCCGCCCGAGGCGCCGGAAAACCCCGTCAAGCCCGTGAAGGCCCGCGCCTCCCGCGGCCAGGCCATCGCCGTCGGGGCGATCATCGCCATCGTCCTTCTCGGCGCGGCGGGCACCAGCTACTTCAAGGCCGGGGCCCGCACCCTCTACGTGGTCTCCGGGCTCGACCAGCCGGTCACCGTCGAGATCTCGGGACAGCCGGCCGTCACCGTCCCGTCCGGCGCCAAGCTGCCCTTCCAGATCCCGGAGGGCAAGCATCGCGCCCGCGTCAGCGGCGCCATCCAGGAGGACATCGACTTCGTCCTCGAGTCGAACTTCTTCGCGCGCCTCTTCGACGACCGCGTCTTCGTCCTCAATCCCGGCGCCGCCGGGCTCCTCGTCGTCGAGGAGACCCACTACGGGAAGAACGTCAACGTGAACGCCATCCCCCCGTACAAGTTCCTCTACGGGAAGACCTTCTACGCCATCGACGACATCGACTACCCGTTCGCGCCCGCGCCGGCCTCCATCACCACCAAGGAGTCGGGCGTCATCAAGAAGCGGCAGATCGACCTCCAGAACGGCGCGATCGTCGGCATCGTCTACGGACTGCTCAACAACAAGCGCCCCGCAGAGGCCCTGGACGTCGCCGAGTGGGCGATCCGCGCGCGGCCCGCGGAGCGCGACGCCGTGCTGCCCGTCTACGTGGGCATGGCGCGGTCCCAGAACAAGCTGGAGCGCGCGCTGGCCCTGCTGCGCGAGCGCGCCGCGAAACGGCCGGTGGAGATCGAAGCCCACCGCCAGTACCAGCGGCTGCGGGGGACGTCGAAGGAGCTCATCGCCGAGTACGACCAGGCGCTGGCGAAGACGCCGAAGGACGCCGACCTCCTGTATCTCCGGGGCCGGCTGGAAGGCGGGATCTCGGGCGCCCGGAACTGGTACGAGCGGGCGCTCCAGGCCGATCCGAAGCAATGCTACGCCCACTACGCGCTGGGCTACGGGCACGGGGCGGAGGGGGACTGGGGCCGGGCCAAGGCCGCGCTGACGAAGGCCGTCGAAGGCCGCCCCGCGTCCGCGGAGTTCAAGACGGCGCTCCGCCACGCGCGGCTGGGCGCCGGCGACCTCGAGACGGCCGAGAAGGAGATCCGGGAGGAGGTCAAGCGGGCCCCCGTCATGCTCTGGGCGACCCAGGAGCTCGCCCGCGTGCTCGTCGCGCGCGGCAAGACCGCCGAGGCGAAGGCGCTCGTGGAGCCGTACCGCGACGTCCTCCGCCGCGCGAAGGAACCCAACTCGGCGGAGCTGATCCGCAATCTCGAAGTGGAGATCCTGTACGCCGCGGGCGAGTTCGAGGCGCTGCTGAACCTGAAAGGCGGGAATCCCAAGGAGCCGTCCTACGACCACGCCATCGCCCTGATGGAGCTGGGGAAGGTGGACGAGGCCCTGAAGGCCGGCGATGAAGACGACGTCCATCTGCTCCTGGCGGCGGTGCTCGCGCGCCCGGAGGACGCCGCTCTCCGCGAGAAGGCGGCGGCCGCCCTGGAGGAGGAGGACTCCGACGCGGCCCCGCTGGCGGCCGCCCTGCGCACGGGATCGGAGGCCGAGCTGGCCGCGGCGATGGACGTCGCCATGGACACCTCGCTCAAGGCCGCCGCGCTGGCCGCGATCGCCCGGCGGATCCCGTCGCGCGCCGGCCCGCTGCGCGAGCTGGCCGGGAAGCTCAACACGCAGCTGACCTTCCCGTACCACGCCGTGAAGCGCGCGCTGGCCGCCAAGTAATCAGCGCGCCAGGTGCCTGCCCAGGAGGTCGACGACCGTCGCCTTCGTCAGCGGGCCCGCCTGGACGGCCAGGACCTTCGGATAGGTCCGGGCGACCTTGTCCTGCTTCTCGCCGAAGCCGTCCACGCCGGCGGCGACGTCCAGCAGCACCAGCCCCTGGGGTCCCGCGCGCTCCAGGTCCTCCTTCAGCTCGGCGGGAGCGTCCTTCGGCTCGACCCGCGCGAAGACGTAGTGGCGCTCGAACTTGCGCAGCACCTCGGGGTCGTCCAGGGCCTCGACGGCCGTCGAAGCAAGGACGAGGCGGCGAAGATCCCGCGCCGCCCCGCCCTTCGCCTGCTTGCTGTCCCAGGCCGAGACGAAGATGGCGTGGCTCAGGGAGACCTGCCAGGGGGCGGCGTGGACGTCCTTCTTCACGGGGTAGCGCGCGGCGATCTTGCGCATGAGCTGGACGGTCGTCTCGACGATTTCCTCTCCGTCGCCGGCCTGGTTCTTCTCGCGGGCGACGAGGTCGCGCACCCAGACGCCTTCGCCCGGGCCCGTCATCGGCTGGAGGCTGTGGACGTCGATGTTGCGCCCGTCGGGCGTCAGGAAGGCCAGGTCCACGTTGTTGCGGGGGCCGACGGGATTGCCGAGGCCGAGCTTGGCGAAGGGGGCGGACGCTCCCTTGGCCGTGTAGTAGAGCCGGATACAGATGAAGTGCTTGCTCAGCTTGGAGAAGTCGCTGCCGGGGGAGCAGAGCCTCTGCTCCACGCATCCGCCGCCCCCTCAGGTCTTGACGTCCTGGCCGATGTCGGCGCGCACCTTGAGCAGCACGATGGGCCGTCCCGACCGCTCGGCGGTCCGCAGCGCCGTGTCGGCGTCGAAGTACCAGGTGATGCGCTCGTCGGAAGGCGGGGCGAACGTCAGCAGGATCGCGGCGGCCAGGGTTCTCATGGCTGTTCCTCCGTCCGCGTTGAATGACGTCGGAGGGCCGGCGGTTAACCTAATTCTTCAAAAGCGCGCGGAGGCCGCGCATGAGCTTGTCCTCGACGCCCGGGGCGAAGGGCGTGGGCCAGCCGTAGTACAGGATCGACCCCGCCGCGAGCGTCCGGCCGAACTCCGCGCTCCAGCCCGCCTCGTAGCCGCCCTCCGCCAGCACCCCCTCCGAGGGGATGTAGCAGGGCACCTCGTTGGCGTAGCCGAGGACCATCGCGACGCCCGCCTCCTTCTTCAGCCGCAGCGCGTACTCCACGCAGGTCTCGCCGCCGATGGCCGCGATCGTGACGTCCCCGAGATGCCAGGCCTGGATCGGCAGCGCCACGGAGGCCGGGAGCCGGCCCGCGTCCAGCAGCTTCAGCATCTCCCGGGAGTGGCGCTGGCGGTAGACGTCCTTCGCCCCCAGCCCCTTTTCGAGCAGCTCGCGCGGCGGCGCCTTTTCGAGCGGGAGGTCGACGCTGCCGTACGACGTCCGGAACGGCCCCGAGAGCGGCGTGCCCGGGGGGGCGGCGGCGACGGCCTCCGCGATCGCGGTCCCGTGCTTCTCGGCGAGGTCGAAGGCGCCGGGCGCGCGGGGCGAGGGGTTCAGGTCCGCGCCGCAGCCGGTCGCGAAGAGCGCCACGCCGCCGGCCTTCGCCTCGACCTTCGCGCAGGCCGGGCCCGCCCAGTCCGCGTTGTAGTCGTAGATGCCGCCGAGCGTCGTGCAGTGGCAGGCGTAGTTGAAGACCGTCGCGATCGTCCGGGCGCCGGACGTCGCGCGCAGGACCGGGACGTCGGGATCCGTGAGCCCGGCGGGATTGTCGGCGATCTTGTACGACCCGTCCGGGTTCTTCAGGCGCCGGTTCATGCCGAAGGTCGCCGTCGTCCGCGAGAGGCGGAGCTCGGCGGGCTCCATGGCGGCGAGGGACGTCGAGATGGCCTCGAGCACGCGGTCCTGGAGCCAGCCGGCGTAGTCGTAGATCTCCTTGGCGTCGGCCTCGGGCAGGCCGTGGAAGATCTCGGGGGAGGGGCGTTCGGGGACGGCGGGGCCGCCGTGGGTGTGGCTGGCCACCAGCATCAGGTCGCCGTCGTCGAGCCCGTGCCGCCGCTTCGCCTCGGCGCGGATGGCGCGGTTCATCACGGGGGGGAAGCCGAGGATGTCGGCCGCCACGAGCACGATCTTCCGACGTCCGTCGCCCAGCGCCAGGGCCCGGACGTGGAGCTCGTCGTGGACTTTCTCCGCGCGTTTGTTGCGGTTCCCGTAGCCCGTCATCCAGCTCATCTTTTCCGGCGTGATCTTGAGCTTGGAGGCCCCGGCCGTCAGCCCCGCGGGGCGGGGGGCGGACGTCGAGCATCCCGCCACGAGCAGGAGCAGCAGCGCGCGTCGCATGACGCCTCCATCGAAAAGTGGTCTGACCACTTATCTACGCTCGCCGGGGCCGCGTCGGGCGACAAAGCTTCCCGGGAGTTTTGTCGCGGTCGGGGTTATACTTAGCCCATGAGAAATGCTGCGGCGATCCTGGGGCTGCTCCTGAGCGGCTGCATCGTCCACGTGGACAAGGATCCGGACGCCCGGACGTCCAGCCGGCCGGCTCCCGCTCCAGCCCCGCAGCCGCCGCCTCCGCCGGCGCCCCCCGCGCCTTCCGGCGCGGCGCAATCCGAGTCGTACATGCTCAAATACCGGGGGAAGGTGGATGTCGTGTACGCCGGCATCGGCAAGGCCTGCGACCGGCTCAACTTCCGGATCACGAAGTCCGACACCCCGGGCGACGACAACTGGTGGGTCCGCGGCCACCACGCGAGCGGCAGCTTCGACCTGCACATCCACATGAACCGCCACGACCACAAGTCGCGGACGACGGTCACCGTCACCAGCGGGCGCTACGACCAGCAGAGCTGCCGCGAGTGGACCCGCCGCCTGCACGCCGAGATCGGCAAGCAGATCGGCGAAAGCGGCACGGACTGATTCAGCGGCGCTCGCGCAGGGCGCGGCGGGCCTGCTCCTGGACCTTGTCGCTCGCGTCGCGTTGGGCGACCTCCTCGAGCGCCTGGCGCACGAGAGGATCCTCGGTCATGGGTCCGAGCGACTCCGCGGCCTCCTCCCTCACCTTGGAGGTCGGATCCGATCGCACGCTGATCAGAAGCTGGCGCTTGAGGAAGTCGGACTCGACGCCTTTCATATGCCGGCAGATGTCCACGCGGATCCGGTCGTCGCCGCTGTCCTGAAGCAGCTGGACCATGCTGTTGACGACCGCGGGACTGCGCGCTCCGTCGCCGGCCGACCGGAGCTTCGCCAGCGCGTCGACGCGCAGACGCGCGCTGAGGGTCGGGTTCAGCGCCTGGGCTTGCAGGCTCGGAATGTCCGGCGGTTGCTTCGGCGCGGGCGCCGGCTCGTCAGGATCCGGGAATTGTCGCACGGCTTCCAAGGCGTCCTCAAACGCTTTGAGCGCCTCCTCGCGCGAACGCGGGGCCGCCGGCCGCCGTTCCGGCTCGGGGGGGCGTGCCGGCTCGGGTGAAAGAGCGGGGCTCTCCGGCTGGGGCGTGGGTTCAGGCGCGGGCGCGGGAGCGCGGCGGCGCTCCCGGGCCAGCTCCTTTTCCAGGCGCTCCCGTTCCCCCAGCAACGCTCGGCGGTCCAGCAATTGCCAGACTCCCCCGATCGCCAGGAGGGCGATGACGCCCGCGAGAATCCGCCGCTCGTTCATCAAGGATCGAACAAGTCTACTTCAGGCCGCTGAGGAATTCGAGGAGATCGGCGAGGTCCTGGCGCGTCAGCTCGTTGACCAGCGCCTCCGGCATCGGCGAGACCTCGCTCTTCTTGCGGGCTTCGATGTCGGCGACAGGGATGTCGATCCGCCGCCCCTCGCCGTCCTTGAGCGACAGGCGCTCGGGCGTCTCCTCGATCAGGATGCCGCTCACGAGGCCCTTGGACGCCGTCTTCACGATCCACTGCGCGAACTCGTTCTGGATCGCGTCGTTGGGCCGGAGGATCGACGTCAGCAGCCCTTCCTTGCCCATCTTCGTGCCGATCACGCTCATGTCCGGCCCGATGTCGCCGCCCTCGCCCTTGAGCTTGTGGCAGCGGGCGCAGTCGGCTTTCGAACGGAAATAGACCTCCCGGCCCCGCGCCGCGTCGCCCTTCATCGCGAGCAGCTCGGCCGCCGGCGGCAGCTGCTTCACGCTCAGCTTCTCGCCCCCCGCGCTCCGCAGGCCGAGCATCGGGGTGATGTCGACGGCCCGACGTCCCGGGTCCACGATCTCCGCCGTGAAGGCCCAGTTCCCGTTCCGCTGGTCGAGCCGCAGCAGGATCCGGTTCACGCCGGCTTCGAGGCGGAGGGGCACGACGTCCTCCCGCGCGGTCAGCTCCCGGTGGACGTGCTGGTCCCAGACGCGCTTGCCGTTGACGTAGACGTTCACGGCTTCGTCCGCGCCGAGGAGCAGGCGGGTCTCCAGCGGCTCCTCGCACTTGAGCCAGGCGACGGCCGACACGACCGCGTTCACGTTGGGGGAAGCCTGGGGCCGCAGGTCGATCTGACCCTCGAGGCTGACCCGCGCGTCCTTCCAGGTCTCGGCCGGCGCGGCCAGCTCCTCGGGATCGAGCGGCCGGGCGAAGAGCGCGCAGTCGGGATCCGCCCGTCCCGCGGACAGCCGCCACTTCACCAGCGGCCGCGTGCCCAGCGCCATCAGCGTCTTGAGCGAGCCAGGCAAGTGGGCCTCCACCGCCTTCACCACCTCCGGCCGCTCGCCGAGCGCCTTCCAGGAGACGGCGACATTCTTCTCCAGCGCCGCCAACGCGGCCGCGCGCAGCGAGGGATCTTTGAGCGCCTCGACGACCTTCTCGCCCGCGGCCAGGCCGTCCATCTCGCCCAGGACCTCGATGCCCTCCGGCGTCATCGGGACGTCGAGCGCCTCCGGCCGCTTCAGCACCCAGAGCAGATGCGCCTTCTTCCGCGACCACTCCTTCGGCAAGACCAACTCCCGGCCCCGGAAGGCGATCGCGACGGCCTCCAAGTACCAGCGGTCTTGGCCGTCGTACTGCAGGGCCAGTCGGGTGAGCGCTTCCGTGTCCTTCAGCGACAGCAAGAGCTCGCGGCGCACGTGCGGATGCGGGTCGTCGAGCAGTGGGATGGGCTTGTCCGCCCGCTTGAGCTTGCGGATCGCCAGCACCCGGAAGTCGGGATCGGGGTCGTTCAGGAGGTCGACGTCCGACAGCCACGCCGCGCGGGCCCGGACGATCTTGTCCTTGGATTCCGGTGGCGGGACCTTGTCCAGGATCGCCTTCGTGCGCGTCGCGAGGCAGGGCGACTCCAGCGGGTGGATCTTCGGAACCGCGTAACCGGCATGCCCCTTCGGGACCAGGCGGTAGATCCGGCCCGATCCGGGATGATCCATGCCGCCGCCGCCGACCACGGAGTCGTACCAGTCCGAGACGAGGATCGAGCCGTCGGGGGCGACGGCGACGTCCGACGGCCGGAAGAACGGATCGGTGGAGGAGAGCAGGACGTCGGGCTGCCGGATCTTCGACAGGTTCTCGACGGTGAGCGGGCCGTCCATGCCGGCCACGCGCCAGGCGGCGCCTTCGGGCGTCAGGCGGAAGCCGTAGACGCGGCCGACGGCGTCGGCGTGGATCGGCGCGCCGCGGTACTTCGGCAGCAGGGAGCCTTCATAGACGCAGATCCCGGCGGGCGAGCCGGCGCCGACGCGCATGAGGATCGGCACGATGCCGGGCTGCTCCATGCGCCAGTGGGAGCCCTTGGGGCCGTACCAGCCGAAGTCGCCGCCCTCCATCGCCCAGTGGAAGCGGACCCACTGGCGGCCGTCGTGGTCGTTGTCGGTGGTCCACGTGTCGCCGAACGCGTCGGTCGCGCACTCGACCTGGTTGCGATGGTTCTGGGCGAGCAGCTCGAAGCCCGTGAGGTCGAGGTTCGTGCGGAAGATCACGCCGCCGACCGCGTCCCGGCCGTCGACCTTGAGGCGCCGGCCGTCGGGGAAAAGGACGTCGCCGCCGTTGTCGCCGAGGCAGTGGTAGAACTTGCCGTCCGGGCCCACGTACGAGCTGTGCAGGGAGTGGTCGCCGTTGAGCCCGCGGAAGCCGGTGAGCACGGTCTCCTTCTTGCCGGCGCTGCCGTCGGGCTTGATCTCGATCGTCCAGAGGTCCGGGGCCTGGGCGATCCAGACCTTGTCGCCGATCACGGCGATGCCCATGGGGGCCTGGAGGTCGATGCCCTGGTAGAACACCGTGGAGACGTCCGCGGCGCCGTCGCCGTCGCGGTCTTCGAGGATCACGATGCGGTCGCCTTCGGGACGGTGCGGCTGGCGGAAGAACGGCCGGTCCGGGCTCTTGGGGCCGGCCCAGCGGCGGTAGTTGACGCCCTCCGCGACCCAGACGCGGCCGCGGTGGTCGACGTCGAAGCAGGCCGGATTCAGCAGCATCGGCTCGGCGGCGAAGAGGCGGACGTCGACGTCCTCCGCGGTCTTCATCCGCTTCAGGGCCTCGTCCGGCGCGAGTTGGAGGGTAAGGAGGAGCCACATTCTTTGAATCTTACGTCCACGCGAAGACGTCGAGGTAAGCTGATCGCATGAGGATAGGGTGGGTCTGGGCGCTGGCTCTGCTGGCGGGACAGGACGTCGGCGAGCACGTGAAGGCGGGCCAGGCGCTTCTTAAAGCGGGAAATGCTTCGGGCGCGGAGGCCGCATTCACGAAGGCCCTTGAGATCGACCCTGACCACGTGGGTGCGAGAGTGGGTCGCGGGCTCGCCCGCCGCCAGCGGGAGGGGCTTACGGCCGCCGAACAACTGGAGGATCTGGACCATGCGGTGCGGCTGGCGCCCAGGGTGGCGGATGTCTGGCTTCAACGAGCCTATACGCGGCAGCAACTGAAGAACTGGGCGGAAGCGGCGGCCGACTTCACGAAGGTATTAGAGCTGGGGTACGCGTCGCCCGCCATGATTCGCGCCCTGCGCGCGGAGTGCCTGGCGAGCTTGGATCGGAACGCGGAGGCTCTCGCGGACTATGACGCGGCCATCGAAGGCGGATATCGCACGGGCCGCGTTTACATGCGAAGAGGCCTCTGGCGCTATTTCGATCTGCAGATGCGCGGAGCCGTATCCGATTTTACACGAGCCTACCGGGAGTCGCCGGAGGTGACGCATCTGATCCTCATGCGGGCTTGGGCGTACTTCGCCCAGGGCTCCTGGGACAACGCGATTCGGGATTTCCGCGCCCACGCGCAGGCAATGAAGAAGCCGCCGGCGAGTTCCGCGGCCGCGATCATCGTCGCGAGCGTCCGCGCGAAGGACGCGAAAGGGGCGGCCGTCTTTGCCGACAGTCTGGGACCGGAGCTTCAGGCCTCGAAGCTGGTCCGCTACGCCCGTGGAGGCATGAAGGAGGATGAATTCCTTTGGCCGGCGGAAGGCGACGATTTCGATGAAATACGCTTTTTTCATGCGCAGGTCGATTTGACTAAAGGGCATGACGCCCGCGAAGTGACGCAGCGTGCGCTCAAGCTCATGCGGCCGCGCTCGCTCGGGGGCTGCGTCCTTCGCTTCCAGCAGAGGCAGGCTGAGGTCGAGGCCCGGCGCGCCCGCGTCGAGGTCCTGGAGGAGGCGTTGAGGAAGCGCCCGCCGTTCAAAGCGACGTATGCGTTCGTGGACGGACTCGACCCGGATACGGACGGGATGACCGGCATCACGCTTTGGGTCGACTACCCGGGCCGCCGTGCCGCTTACCTTCTCGAAGGACGAGAAAAAGGAAAGGTCGTCGCCCTTAAGTTCCTCGTCGACGGATTCAGGCTGACGATGTGGGGCGGGGAGGAGGGGGAGGGCGTCATCGACGGATCCTCGTTCTTCTCGGGTTTCGAGGACCTGATTAACCAGTTCTCCAGGGACCTCGACGCGGCATCGGGCGCGGTCGAAGAGGTCGCGAAGGCCGCGCACCAGGGCCTTCAGGTCATCATCGACCTGGGCGGCAAGCCGGACGCGAAGACTCGCGGATCCATCCGACTGGCCTGCGGATGGGCCTCCAGCCCCGCCCATTGGCTCCGGGAGGCCCGGAACCCCGAGTCGACCCTCGACAAGACGGACGAGGGACATCTTCGCCTTGAGATGGACGCGGGACACAAGACATTCGTGATCGACGGCGCGACCGGTCTGCTGAGGGAAGTGCGAGTAAAAACCTTCGACGGCAAAGATCAAGGGGGCCTTGTCCTGAAGACGGTGGAGAACGTCGAAGGGTGGCCCCCGCTGCGCCCCCCCGATGGCCTAAAAGCGATTCCCTTCGACACATCCGAACTGCGGAGCCGTCTGGAGGCGCAATTCGGTTTCATCAACTTTCATGTCGTCGAGGCGATGGAGCGGTGGGAGCGCATCCCGGACGCCAAGAAGGTGGAGGTGGTTTCTCGCGGGGTAACCCGCTGGGCCGCGCGCTATCTTGACAGCGTTCACAGCCTGGCGATCCGCTCCATGGCCCGCAAGGAGCTTCGCCAGGCGCTAGAGGAAGGAGTCGGGCTTGAGACTCTGTTGAAGGAGGTCGACGGCCGCGCGCGCCGACTCGCCGCGATTCTCGCGTCGCGGCCGGAGGACGCTGTCGGTTTCATGCGTGAGCGTGTGTTGGACGTCCAGTAGCGGCTGGAGACGGCCGCGATTGAGGCGCTCATTGACTCTCGCAAGCATGAGGTCTTGCGGGGCCTGCTCCAGCACGCGCTGCGCTTTGAAGCGGTGAACCTCATGCGCCTTGAGACCTATGGCGATCGGACCGAAATGCTCTACCGCGAGGAGCTCGAAAATCTCCGCGGGTTATAGTCCGGGCTCTTGGGGCCGGCACAGCGGCGGTACGTTTTAGGGCGTCAGGAACTCCAGCGAGGCGGCCGTCAGGTCCAGCGTGCGGCGGTTCTGCATCCAGGCGAAGGGGTTGGACGCGCGCGCCGGGCTCGCCAGCGCCGCCAGCATCCAGCCTTTCGGGCCGCGCGCCACGCGGCCGCGGACCTCGACGCCCGGCGTCGCCGCCGACGCGAGGTCCCAGGTCTCCGGGAAGGAGGGGAACTTCGGGCCCGGCGCGAACGCGGGTGTCGACGGCGCCAGCCCCGCCTTGGTCAGCGTCTCCACGCAGAGCTCCTGGAGCGGCCGGGGATCCGCGTAGGCGTTCGGCGGAAAGAACGAGACCGAGAGGTCGCCGCCGTAGCTGGCCGGCGGCGGAGGCGGCGGCACCTTCAGGCCCTCGACCCCCGGAAAGGGCCGCCACGCGCTGGCGAACGCCGCGTCGTCGGGCGGCCGCAGCTTCGCCTGGAAGCCCGACGGCCCGGGCGTCACGGCCCAGGACGTCGGCAGCGACAGCGTCCACGGCGCGCCTTTCAGCTCGGCCAGCGGCTCGGCGCAGGGGCCGTCGGGCTTCTGGACCACCTCGAACTGCGTCACGCTGAGGAAGACCTCTTCCGCGATCCGCTCGTAGACGTCGCGCGGGGCGCGGCAGACGATCACGAACAGCCGGGAGCCGTACTTCAACGTCAGGAAGCGGCCGGCGAAGGCGCGGCCGTCGACCTCCCACGCCGCCGCGGCGTCGCCCAGCAGGCCGCCGGCCGTCGGCAGCGCCTTCCACGACTCCGGCTGGATGCCGTGGACCTTCAGCGCCTCCTCGAGCCAGAACAGCGGATCGATCTCGCGGGTCAGCCGCACGCCGAGAATCTCGAGGTCGGCTTCGACGTCCTCCCGATAGAACAGGCCGAGGGACGCGACGGGGGAGGGGACGTCGAGCCCGACCGACGGCCTCAGCTTGCTCGTGACGGGCACGGCGACGCGGTAGTGCCAGAAGGGATCGGGGCCGCGGTCGATCGTGGCGCGGAGGAAGCTCTTGGCCATCTCGGCGGGGGGCCGCGAGAAGGAGGTCGGGTGGGGCACGGGCATCCTCGAGTTATATCCGATCGGCCGAATCCGCAAACGTTTCCGTCGCCTCGCGCGACAAACGCACGTCCCTTAATTGGAGGAAGACGATGATCCACGTCGCCGCGCTGCTGTTCCTGGCGGCCGTCCAGGACCCCGAGGAGTGGAAGCGGGAGATCCAGCGCCTGAAAGAGAAGCTGGCCGCCAGCGAAGCCTATGCCGAGACGCTGCGCAAGCGCGTCGGGGATAGTCCGGCGCCCCCCGCGTTCTACATCCCGTCTCCGGTCGTCGTGCCGGCTCCGGCGCCCGGGGGGGCCGCCTTGCCGAAGGAGCGGGCGACGGACGAGGCCGGGCGCGCGGCGGAGGAGCTGCTGAAGGCCCGGGACCGGGCCGCGCTGACGCGCGTGGAATGCAAAGTGAGCGCCGTGGCCCCGGAAATCGGCCTGGTCGTGCTCTCGGCCGGCGCGGACGCGGGCGTCCGCCAGGGGGACGCGTTCACGGTGCAGCGCGCCGGGGAGTTCGTCGCGAAGGTCGTCGTCGACCGGACCGACCGGAACTGGTCGGCCGCCAAGGTCACGCTCAAGAAGAGCGACCCGCGCGTGGGCGACGACGTCTCCAACGTGGTCTTCGTGCACGCGCCCGGCGCGCCGGCGGTCGCGCCGCCGGCCGGCGAGCTCCAGGCGCTGCGCCGGGAGCTCGACGAAGTCCGCAAGCAGGTGCGGGCGCTGTCCGACACCCTGGTGCCCGCGTGGCAGGGGCCCGGACTCGCCCTCGAGGAGGCCCCTGAGGAGCTCCGGGCCCACCTCGGCATCGCGCGGGGCGTCCTGGTGCGCCGGGTCCGGGAAGGCTCCGCCGCGGAGAGGGCCGGGCTGAAGGTCAACGACCTGATCCCCGACCTGGGCGAGGCGGAGGTGCTCGACGCCCTCCAGAAGCCGGCGCCGATCCGGATCCTCCGGCAAGGCCGGGAGCTCAAGATCGGCCGTTGATGGGGGAGCTCGACGACGTCCGTCGAGGAGATCCGGCCGCGCGCGAACGCTGGGTCGCCGCGTGGTGGCCGCGGGTCTATCGGATGGCGCTGGCCCTGTGCGGACGCGAGGCCGACGCCGAAGACCTGGCGCAGGAGACGCTGATGGCGGGCCTCGGGTCGCTCCACCGCTTCCGGGGCGAGGCCTCCGAGGGCACCTGGCTCTACGCGATCCTGCTCCGGAAGCATCTGTCCGCCCATCGACGTCCGCCGCCGCCGCCGCGGCCGGCGCCGCTCCCGCGGGAGCCGGAGGTCGAGGAGGCGCTGGCCCTGCTGTCGTCGCTCAAGCCGGCGCTCCGGATCACCGCGGCCCTGTTCTACGTCGAGGACCTGAGCGTCGAGGAGATCGCCGCCGCGCTGGGCGTGGCCCGCGCGACGGTCCGCTGGCGGCTGTTCCGCGTCCGCCGGATCCTGCAAGGGTCGGCCGGCACCGTCCGCTGGGAGGCGTTATGAGAGACTATCGCGACATCCTTCGCGGCCTGCGGGAAGCGCCCGTGCCGCCCTGCCCGGAGATCCGCCCGGCCGCGCCGGAGCGGCCCCGGGTTCCGTGGGGCCTCGCGGCGGCCGCCGCGATGCTGCTCGCCCTGGTGCTGAGCCTCTATCCACGTCCGGCCGTCGAGACGCCGACGCCCGCCGCCGTCTCGGCGCGGATTTCGGACATCGAAGCCCGCGTGTCCGCCCTCCGTCACGAGGAGCTGCGTTCTTTGCTGGAGCGGGAGCTCGCGTTGCTCCGCAGGGAACTGGAACTCGCGCGTTGACGTTCTGATGCGGTCATTTCGTCAACAC
>DASVNH010000060.1:0-30358 GCA_036383955.1 Planctomycetota bacterium
GCCCCTGGTAGGCTACTTCCTCCTCTAGATGAACCAGACGATCGCGGGCGCCGCGATCGAGCGGCTCCTGGGGTCCGGCAAGGCCGGCCCCCCGTCCGACCCCCGCCCGCTCACCGCCCTGGAATGGGGCGTCTATGAGACGCTGCTGGCGTCGATCCTCGACCTCCTCCGCGAGGCCTGGGCGCCGCTGGCGAACCTCTCGTTCCGGGTCGTCCGCCGGGAAAGCGATCCCGGCGCCCTCCAGCTGCCCCGGCTGGAGGAGATGGCGGTCATGGTGGTCCTGGAGGCCGTCGTGGGCGACCAGCGGGGCAGCCTCGACCTCGTCTTTCCCGTGTACGCGGTGGAACCCTGCCTGTCCCGGCTGCAGACGGTCCCCGCGCCGGCGGGCAAGGCCGGGGGCGAAGGGGAGGCGGGGCTGAGCGGCCGGATCACGCCGGCGGAGGTGGCGGTGTCGGCGGACCTGCCGACCGAGACCGCGCGCCTGGAGGACATGCGCGACCTCAAGCCGGGCGACCTGATCGTCTCGAGCCATCCCGCGACGGCGCCCGTGATCCTGTCCGTGGAAGGCTGCCCGAAATTCCAGGCTCGCCTGGGGCGCATGAAGGACCGCCGGGCGGCGAAGCTCGAGACGGACGTCGTTCCCGACGACGCGCGGCAAGCGCGCGCCTCGGTGATCCGCGCGGCGGCCGGAACGGCGGGCGAGGCGCCGGCGGTGGACGTCCTGCTGGCCGTGCCGCTGGGGGCGTCGGTCGTCCTGGCCGAGAAGCGGGCGACGCTGCGGGAGGTGCTCGCGACGCGCCCGGGCGAGCTGATCACGTTCGATCGCCGGGCGGACGCGCCGCTGGAGCTGCGCGTGGGAGGTCGCCGGATCGCGGAAGGCTCGGCCGTGCGGGTGGGCGAGCGGTTCGGGCTGAAGATCAGCGCGATCGCGGATCCGCGGGACCGGGTCCGGGCGCTGGGCACCTGATCTCGCCCGGATCCCATCGGGCCGCTTGAACTCACTTTCTTCGCCGCTTATAATCCAGCCTTCGGCCGGGCTGGGACGCGTCTGGGGCCCTTGGGGAGGTCAACATGGCCAGCATCACGATCTCGTGCGACGGCACGGAGCAGAAGGTCGCGCTCGAGACCGCGTCGGTGACTCTCGGGCGCGGGCTCGAGAGCGACATCCGCCTCAAGGACATCAAGGCGTCGCGGCGCCACTGCCAGATCGCCAAGGCGGGGAGCGGCTTCCAGCTGATCGACCTCTCCAGCGGCAACGGCACGTTCATCAACGGCGTGCAGGTGAAGCAGCAGGCGCTGAATCCCGGTGACAAGATCCAGATCGGCTCCACGACGATCACGTTCCACGACGGCGCGGCCGCTCCGGCGAAGGCTCCCCCGGCGAAGACCACCACGGCGGCGGTCGCCGCCGCTCCCGCGGCGCGGACCTCCCAGTCGAAGGTGGCGACGGCTCAGCTGCCCGTGGCCCAGACCCGCAAGATGACCGCCCGCGTGGAGGCCGTGAAGCCTTCGACGCAGGGCGTGAAGAAGGCCGGCACCCAGGCGATCGCCAAGAGCGCCACCGGCGTGATGAAGAAGACCACGCAGCGGCCCGGCGGGACGTCGCGCGCCATCGGCAAGGCGACGGCCACGCAGAAGTTCCACTCCGAGGCGCGGAAGGCGAAGTCGAACCCGGTCGTGATGATCCTGGTCGGCATCGGGATCATCTTCGTGGGCATCGTCGGCTTCATCATGTTCGGCACGAGCGGCGGCAACGAAAACCAGATGGTGGCGGACCGCTTCAAGAAGCTCTCCGAGGAGGCGGCGAAGGCCGAGTCCGACCGCAACTACGACGAGGCGATCAAGAAGACCAAGGAGCTGCTGGCCCTGATCGGCAACCTCGACCAGTACAAGGGCGACGCGGCCAACCTGAAGGGCCAGGTCAAGATCCTGGAGGAGAGCAAGAAGCTCATGGCCGAGGCCACGGGGCGCTTCGAGGCGTTCCGGAAGAAGTTCGACGACATGAAGCCCGAGCAGGCGCGCGACCTCTGGAAGGAAGGCAAGGACCTCGAGGCGGCGGTCAAGGACGCCGGCTTCGACTGGTACAAGGAGCTGCGCCTGATCATCGAGCGGATCGACAAGACGATCGACACCGACGCGGCCATCGCGAAGCGCCAGGACTTCCAGGTCATCCGGAACGAGAACGAGGCCAAGTACAAGCTGGGCAGCCCGGAGCCCGACTACTCGGGCGCCATCAAGGAATGGCAGCAGTACCTGACTCAGCCCTCCGCGGACAAGGCCAAGACGGAGCAGGTCCTCCAGAGCATCAACCTCAAGGCGAAGGGCGAATTCCTCCGTCTCAAGGGCCGGGCCGAGCGCAACGCCGACAAGGCCGCCGCGATCGCCGACGCGCAGAAGCATCTTCCGCGCTTCGAGCTGACGGACGTCGGCGCCGACTTCAAGAAGCTGCTCGAAGACCTCAAGCCGAAGTAGGCCCCGCCCTCTTTCCGGTCTCCGCCCGCGGACAGGATCTCGGAGTCCGTCCCATCGAGGCCGCGGAGGCGGCCTGAAAGGCTTCGCCGTCCGGCGTCGCTCGTCTTCCTTCGCGAGCTTCGATTCCGCCGCGCTCCCTGGACGGCTCGCATCTCGGCCCGCCGCGGCTCACGAGGGATTCTCAGACAGAGCCTGGAGAGGCGAACGGGGTGAGAGCGGGGAGGAGGGCGAGGTCGCCGGTCTCCGGATCCGGACGGAGCGCGCCTAGTCCGGAACCGGGGTCGACTGGCCGCCCTTGTCGGCTTCCGCCGTCGCGGTCGCAGGGGTCGGCGGCGCCGGCGGCGTCCGGTAGGTGTAGCTCGAGACCACGACCTTGAGGTTCCGGACGGCCTGCCCGGCCTTGTCTCCCTTGCCCGTATCGGCGCCCTTGGTGATGGTGAACGTGTCCACGTTCAGGAAGCGGCGCTCCTTCTCCAGGAGGTTCAGGTAGCGCAGCAACTGATGGAAGCCTCCCCTGATGTCCATGGTGTACTGGACTTTGTGCACGCCCGTCGTGGGGGCGGCCGCGGCGGCGGCGCCCTTGGGGGCGGCCCTGGCGGCCGCGGCGCCGGCGGCGGCCTTGGGCTGCGCGTAGGTGCCGCCGGACAGGTTGACGCCCGCGCGCTTGCGGATGTCGTCCAGCAGGTTCGCCAGGCCGTCGTATTCCTTCGAATCCAGGTTGGGAATCCGGGTCTTCTTCTGCTCTTCCACCTTCTTCAGACGCTCGATTTCTTCCTTGAACCCCTTGATCTTGCCCTGCTTGTCCTTGGCCTCGGCGACGGCCTTCTGCGCGGCGTCCAGGGCCTTCTGGACCTTGGGCAGGACCACGAAGTGGAAGTAGTAGAGCATGCCGCCGCCCGCCAGGATGATGACGCCCAGCGCGGCGCTGGCGATGATCAGGGGCTTCTTTTCGTTCATCGGGTCCTCACTTGACGGGCGCGGGAACGGCCTTGGCGCCCTTCTTCGGCGCTGCCCCGGCGGGCGCGGCGGGCGCCTGGACGGGGCCCATCAATACCACGGCGAAGTTCAAGGCGTGCGCTTCCGAGAAGTCCTTTTCGTCGGTTTTCTTCCAGTCGACGTTGATGTTCAAGCCGGGCAGGAGCTTCTTCAGCGTGGCGTGCTCCTTCAGCGCCGTGCGGAAGCGGGTCATCGTCTCGACCTCGTCGCCGGCCACATGGCACTTCATCGAGATGCCGTAGGGCGGCGCGTCTTTGCTGGCGGAGTCGCCCTTCTTGATCTCGGACGCCGCCGCCTTGCCTTCGAGCATCTTGATGTCGTCGATCCAGACCTTGTCGTTGTCGACGATCACGTCCCAGAGGGCGTTGACCGCCGACCACCACTCGATGTCGCGCCGGGTGAGCTGGTCGATCTGGCCCACCTTCGCCTGGAGGGCCTTGAGGTCCTTCTCGAGGCGGTCGTGCTCGTCCACGGCGCTCTGAAGGTCCGAGCGGGTCCGCTGCGCGTCCGCCACGCGCGCTTCGAGCGAGGGGATCTTGATCAGCGTGTAGAACGCGATGCCGGCCCCGAAGAGGACCAGCGCCGCGGCGTTGATCACGATCAGGAAGAAGCGCGGGAGCGGAGTCCGCTCCGCCTTTCGCTTCTCCGAGGGAAGCAGGTTGATCTTAATCATGCGGCCTCAATCCGGACGGACCCTCGACGCGAGCCCCAGGGCGATCGCGGCCTGCGCGGGGTTGTCCTGGAGCTCCTGTTCCGATTCCCGGGGCAGTTCCAAGCTCATGTGCTGCGCGGGGTTCCAGCGGCTCACGGGCTTCTGGACCGTCCGCTCCAGCGTCTCGGCGAGGTTCGGCGTGCTCGACGCCCCGCCCGTGATGTACACCTCTTCGACCTTCTTGTCGTACTGGTTCTCGAAGTAGTCCACCGAGATGTTGATGTCGTGGCAGATGTCCTCGATCACGCTGGTCAGGGCTTCCTGCACCTTGTCCAGCTCGCCACCCGGGTTCCGCTTCAGCGTTTCCGCCTCGCGGGACTCGAGGGACAGCTTCTTGGAGACGGCGTCGGTGAGGTCGTCGCCGCCCTTGTAGAACTCGCGGGTGAAGTAGGAAACCGAGTCGGACATGATGTTGATGTTGGTCTTGGAGGCGCCGATGTCGACCAGCGCCACCAGCTTGCCCTGCGCCACCGCCGCCGCGTTCACCATCCCGGAGAGCTCGTAGGCGTTGCCGAGGGCGAAGGAATCGACGTCCACGATCGAGGGCTGCAACCCGGCGGTCTCGACGACCGCCACGTGCTCGTCGATGAAGGTCCGCTTGGCGGCGACCAGGAGGACGCGCATCTCGGGCTCCTGGCCCTCCTGGGGCGGGAGCTCCTCGAGCTTCTGGGAGTCGTGCAGGACCTCGTCGACCTCGACGGGGATGTACTTGCCCAGCTCGTACTTGGCGGCGTTGGTCAGTTCGTCGTCCGTCATCACGGGCATCGAGATATAGCGGACGAAGACGAAGCGCCCGCTGACCGCGCTGACGACGCGCTTGGTTCTGAAGTTCTTCCGGCCGAACAGCTCGCTCACGACGTCCGCCACCGACACCTGGGCGGAGATCTCGGCGATGCCGAATTCGGTCACCTTGAACTGGCCGCTCGTCTCGGTGAGCTGAACGGCCTTCACGAACTTAGAGCCGATATCCAGGCCGATCAGATGACGGGATGCCATCTAGGAAAGCTCCCGATAGAGGGTTCCGGGTCGAAGCAAGTCTACCACCCCTCGAAGGGTTGTCAAGGATCTAGCCCAGCAGGCGCGACGCCAGGCCGAACGCGATGGCGGCCTGCGCGGGGAAGTCGAGCAACTCCTGCGCCGAGTCCTTGGGCAGATCTGTTTCCACGTGCTGGATCGGATTCCAGCGGCTGACGGGCTTCTGGACGGTGCGCTCCAGGGTCTCGGCGAGCCCCGGGGTGTTGGACGCGCCGCCCGTGATGTACACCTCTTCGACCTTCTTGTCGTACTGGTTCTCGAAGTAGTCGATCGAGATGTTGATGTCGTGGCAGATGTCTTCGACCACGCTTCCCGTGGCCTCCTGCACGCGCCCGGCGTCCGCCGAGCCCGCGCCGCCGCCGCCGCCGCCCTGGTAGCGGCCCGTGTCGCCCTTTTCCAGCATGACGATCGGGACGTCGGTCTGCGGCTTGTCCCGCTTCTTCATCCAGGTGTCCGTCTGGAGCTTCGAGGCGTCCTCTTCCTCCACCATGACGATGGGCATGCTGCCACCGTCCGAGGACTCGTCCCCGCCGCGGCCGCCCCCGCCGCTCGACGGCGAGTACGAGCCGGAGGCGATCGTCCGCTTGAGGTTCTCCGCCTCGCGGGACTCGAGGGACAGCTTCTTGGAGACGGCGTCGGTGAGGTCGTCGCCGCCCTTGTAGAACTCGCGGGTGAAGTAGGAGACCGAGTCGGACATGATGTTGATGTTGGTCTTGGAGGCGCCGATGTCGACCAGCGCCACCAGCTTGCCCTGCGCCACCGCCGCCGGGTTCACCATCCCGGAAAGCTCGTAGGCGTTGCCGAGGGCGAAGGAGTCGACGTCCACGATCGCCGGCTGCAGCCCGGCGGTCTCGACGACCGCCACGTGCTCGTCGATGAAGGTCCGCTTGGCGGCGACCAGGAGGACGCGCATCTCGGGCTCCTGCCCCTCGGTGGGGGGGAGCTCCTCGAGCTTCTGGGAGTCGTGCAGGACCTCGTCGACCTCGACGGGGATGTACTTGCCCAGCTCGTACTTGGCGGCGTTGGTCAGCTCCTCGTCCGTCATCACGGGCATCGAGATGTAGCGGACGAAGACGAAGCGCCCGCTGACCGCGCTGACGACGCGCTTGGTTCTGAAGTTCTTCCGGCCGAACAGCTCGTTGACGACGTCCGTCACCGACACCTGGGGCGGGATCTCGGAGATCCCGAACTCGGTGATCGAGTACTTGCCGCTCGTCTCGCTGAGCTGCAGGGCTTTGACGAACTTCGAGCCGATGTCGAGTCCGACGATATGACGGGTGGCCATGGTCCCCTTTCGGTTTCCCCGAAGGAGTGTAGGCCGTCATTGAGGCGATGTCAAGCGGACGGAATCTCTTGATTCGCCGCGGGAATCTCGTATTATTTGCCGCCATGATCCAGTCCATGTCCCATCGCCGGTGCGAGCTCTGCGACAAGGGTCCTCTCCGCGGCCAGAAGATCCGGCGGCGCGGCTTGGCCAAGTCCAAGGGCGGCGTCGGCCGCAAGATCACCGGCCGTTGCAAGCGCAGCTTCAAGCCGAATCTGCAGAAGGTGCGGGCGGTCGTCGACGGCAAGACCGTCCGCCTGAAGGTCTGCACCTCCTGCATCCGGCTCGGCCGGGTTCAGAAGCCCGCCTAGGCGAGGCACTGGGCAGTAGGCAATAGGCCGCGCGCCCTGTTGCCCATTGCCTAGTGCCTGTTGCGTGGGGGGTGGGGCTTTGAGCGAAAACCTGATCCGTGAAGTCGAGGCCGTCGTCCGCGAGAACGACGCCTGGCGCCTGCGCGCCACCATCAATCTGATCGCCAGCGAGAACGTCCTCTCCGCGCGCGCCCGCGCGCTGCTGCCCTCCGACTTCGGCCATCGCTACGCCGAAGGGCATCCCGAGAAGGGCAAGCGGTACTACCAGGGCACGAAACACATCGACGTCGTGGAGTCGAAGACCCGCGACGCGATGAAGAAGCTCTTCGGCGTCCAGAACGCCGAGGTCCGCACCGTCAGCGGCACCAACGCCAACGACGTCGTCTTCTCCGCCTTCGTCAAGCCGGAAGACAAGGTCATCGTCAACTCCCTCGAGGTCGGCGGCCACATCAGCCACCAGCCCATCGGCGGGATGGGGAAGTACACCCGCAACATCCTCCGCTGGCCACGCGATCCCAAGAACGGCTACGCCATCGACGTCGCCGCGTCGAAGGACCTGCTCGTCAAAGAGAAGCCCAAGATGGTCGTGATCGGCAAGAGCCTGATCATGCTGCCCGAGCCCGCGAGGGAGATCGCCGCCGCCTGCAAGGAGCTCGGCGTCCTCTGCGTGTTCGACGGCGCCCACGTCCTCGGCCTCATCGCCGGCAAGCAGTTCCAGGATCCCATCGCCGAGGGCTGCGACATCCTCCTCGGCTCCACCCACAAGACCTTCTTCGGCCCGCAGCGCGGCGTCGTCCTCTCCAACCAGCTCCCCGAGGACAAGTGGAAGAGGGTCGACAAGCTCGCCTTCCCGGGCTGCCTCTCGAACCACCATCTCTTCACCCTGCCGCCCCTCCTCGTCGCCGCCTACGAGATGATCGAGTTCGGCCAGGCCTACGCGAAGCAGGTCGTCGCCAACGCCCAGGCGTTCGCGAAGGCGCTCGACGCCGCGGGCTTCGACGTCCAGCTCAAGGAGCACGGCTACACCCGCAGCCACCAGGTGGCGGTGGACGTCAAGAATCAGGGCGGCGGCCGCGAGTGCGCCGAGACCCTCGAGGCCAACGACATCATCTGCAACTACAACCTGCTGCCGCACGACGACCCCAAGGCCGTCATGAAGCCGTCCGGCCTGCGCCTGGGCGTCCAGGAGATGACGCACTGGGGCATGAAGGAGGCGGAGATGGCCGAGATCGCGCGCTTCTTCAAGGAAAGCCTGATCGACAAGAAGACGGTGAAGGCCGAGGTCAACCGCTTCCGCTCGAACTTCGTGGACGTGAAGTACAGCTTCGACGCGCGGGCGTCGCTCGAGGACGCGCCCACGAAGCGGATGGCGGGGAAGGGCGGCGCGGGCGGCCTGGAGCCGGATCTCGCCGGCTACTAGGATGGGCCATCCGCGGCTGCTCCGCCGCGAGGACGCGGCGCTCGTGCTGGTGGACCTGCAGGACCGCCTGCATCGCGAGGTGGTCCGCAAGGACGCGGTGGCGGCGGCCGCGACGAAGCTGGCGGCGGCCGCGAAGATCCTGGGCGTCCCCGTCGTCCTGGCCGAGCACGCCGCGAAGGCCTTCGGCTCCACGATCGAGCCCGTGCGGAACGCGCTGGCTTCCTACGCGCCCGTCCATAAGATGGTCTTTTCCTGTTTCGGGTCCGAGGAGTTCCGCTCCAAGCTGGCGGCGCTCGGCCGCAAGCAGATCCTGGCGGCCGGCTTCGAGACGCACATCTGCCTCTGCCAGACGGCGCTCGACGCCCTGGACGCGGGCTACCAGGTCCACGTCGCGCGGGACGCCTCGAGCGCCCGCTCCGAGGAGAGCCACGCGGCGGGGCTGGAAAAGATGGCGGGCGCCGGCGTGATCCCCGCGACGGCGGAGTCGGCGATCTACGAGCTGCTGGGACGGGCCGGGACGGACGAGTTCCGGGCGATCCTGCCGCTGATCAAGGGCTCGTAGGCGGGACGGACTCCCGCGCGCCCTCGGCGTCCTCCACGCGGACCTTCTCCTCGCCCTTGGCCACGCGCCGCGCGAGCGACTGCAGCCCCAGGTGCACGATGAGGTAGAGGCCGAACAGGATCAGGAGGAGGTCCGCCGCCCGGTTCACCACCGAGTAGGCGGCCGCGTTGGCCTCGCCGAGCCCCAGCAGCGCGAAGAGCCCGACCATGCCGCCCTCGAAGATGCCCAGGCCGCCCGGCGTGTGCGGCAGGCTGTTGATGACGTTGGTGACCAGGTAGATCGCGCAGAGATGCTCGATGCCGAGCATGTGCCCGTCCCGCGCGAAGTAGTAGAAGACCCAGGGGCGGAGCATGATGGACGCGGCCGACAGCAGCGTGACCGCCTGGGCGAGCAGGAAGAGCTTCCAGCGGTGCGTGAAGGCGGCGTGGATGAGGTGCTCCATCTCCTCCGCCCGCGTGCGCAGCCGGGCCAGCCGGCGGCGCAGCCGCTTGAAGCGCGCGAGGAAGTTGATCACCTTCACCGTCGGCTGCAGGTTCCCGAGGAAGGCCCAGAGCGTCAGCCCGAAAATCACCGACAGCAGCGTCATCGCGCTCACGATCAGGACCGTCTGCTCCCGCGAGAAGCGGATCTTCCAGAGGGCGATCCCCGCCGACACCACCATCACGAACAGCAGGCCGCCGATCTCCTGGAACTTGCCGACGATGATCGTCGCCAGCACCTTGCCCTTCGGCTGCCCGTGCTTCTGCGCCACGTAGAGCAGCTTCAGCGGCTCCGCGCCCAGGAACATCGTCGGCGCGATGAAGTTGATCGGGAAGCCCATGAAGTTCGCCTTCAGGGCCGTCGAGAGCGGGATCGTCATTCCCTCGCCCCGCATCAGCAGCGTCCAGCTCAGCGCCGGCGCGACGAGCGTCATCGCCGCGATCCCCAGATAGATGGCCATCCCCGCCCAGCCGAATTCCACCAGCACGTTGAACGTGTTGCGGATGCCGCCGAACTTCGCGATGACGAACGCGAAGAGGCCGATGCCGAGGAGGAGCGAGGCCGCCGTGAGCAGTTTCTTCCACATGTCGAGGGGCGCCCGATTCTAGGCCCCGCTCCGCCCCCGGTCAACCGACCGTGAAGCGGATTGCCCATCCGCGCGGCGCCGTGCCCGCCGATCCCCTCGGCGGCGCTCCCGGACGCCTTCGTAAAGAAAGAGCAATCCTCGTGCCGTCGTTTGACTCGCCCCCTCCCCCTGCCTACAATGCGCGCACTTCCCATGAAGATCCGCACCGCCCTCCTCAGCGTCTACGACAAGGCGGGCATCGTCGACTTCGCCCGCAAGCTCGTCGCCCTGGGCGTCGAAATCCTCTCCACCGGCGGCACCGCCCGGGTCCTCCGCGAGGCCGCCGTCCCCATCATCGAGGTCGCCGACTACACCGGCTCCCCCGAGATCATGGACGGCCGCGTCAAGACCCTCCACCCCAAGGTCCACGGCGGCATCCTCTGCGTCCGCGACAGCGAGGCCCACCGCCAGCAGGCCGAGACCCACGGCATCCGCATGATCGACCTCGTCGCCGTCAACCTCTACCCCTTCCGCGAAGTCTCGTCCAAGCCGGACGTCGCCTTCGAGGAAGCCATCGAGAACATCGACATCGGCGGCCCCGCCATGATTCGCTCCGCCGCCAAGAACCACAAGTACGTCGCCGTCGTCACCGACCCCGCCGACTACGAGCGGGTGGCCGACGACCTCCGCCGCCGCTCCGGCGCCACCAGCGAGATGCTCCGGCGCGAGCTGGCCGTCAAGGCCTTCGCCCACACCGCGCGCTACGACGGCGCCATCGCGTCCTTCCTCGGCGGCCGCGAGGAGTTCCCCGACCTCCTCACCCTCCAATACGAGAAGATCGACGAGCTCCGCTACGGCGAGAACCCGCACCAGAAGGGCGCCGTCTACCGCTCCTCGACGCGCAGCGGGACCTCCGTCGCCTTCGCCGAATTCCTCGGGGGCAAGGAGCTCTCCTACAACAACCTCCTCGACCTCGACAGCGCCTTCGAGCTCGTCAAGGAGCTTCGCCGCCCCGGCTGCGTCATCGTCAAGCACAACAACCCCTGCGGCGTCGGCTGCGGCGAGAGCGCCGTCGACGCCTTCCGCCGCGCCCTCGAGGGCGATCCGGTCTCCGCGTACGGCGGCCTCGTCGCCTTCAACGGCCCCGTCGACCTCGCCACCGCCGAGGCGATCGCGGTCAAGGAGCATTTCTTCGAGGGCATCGTCGCGCCGCAGTACGCCAGCGGGGCCGTCGAGATCCTTCGCGACCGCGTGAAGTGGGGCAAGAATCTCCGCATCCTCGACGCGGGCTCCACGACCGCCTCCGCCCCCGTCACCCTGGTGCGCACGATCCGCGACGGCCTCCTCGTCCAGAGCGCCGACGACGCGCTCGTCGCGGAGCTCAAGCCCGCCTGCGGGGAAGTGACCGACGAGATGAAGCGCGACCTCCTCTTCGCCTGGACCGTCTGCAAGCACGTCCGCTCCAACGCCATCGTGCTCACCCAGGGCGAGAAGGTGGTCGGCGTCGGCGCCGGCCAGATGAGCCGGCTCGACAGCGCGTGGATGGCCGTGCGGAAGGCCGGTTCCCGGGCGAAGGGGGCCGTCGCCGCCAGCGACGCGTTCTTCCCGTTCCCCGACGCGCTCGAGGTCCTGCTGGACGCCGGCATCACCGCCGTGATCCAGCCCGGCGGGTCGATCCGCGACGCGGAGGTCATCGAGGCCGCGAAGAAGCGCGGCGTGCCCATGCTGCTCAGCGGCATGCGGCATTTCAAGCATTAGCCCGGCACCGTCTACGGTCTACAGGTCTACGGAGGCGTGATGGCCCGCGAGAACATCTCCACCGGCTCCAAGTGGGAGCCCGTCATCGGCTACTCCCGCGCGGTGAAGGTCGGCAACATGATCTTCGTCTCCGGCACCACCGCCACCGACGCCGACGGCAAGATCGTCGGCCCCGGCGACCCCTACCAGCAGACCGTCCAGACCTTCCGCAACATCGAGAACGCCCTCAAGAAGGCCGGCGCCTCGATGAAGGACGTCGTCCGCACCCGCCTCTTCGTCACCGACATCGCCCGCTGGGAGGAGTACGGCCGGGCCCACGGCGAGATCTTCAAGGACATCCGCCCGGCCACCGCCATGATCCAGATCTCGAAGCTGATCGACCCCGCCATGGTCGTCGAGATCGAGGCGGACGCCGTAATCGGATGAGGCTCGGGCTCCTCTGCTATCCGACGTCCGGAGGCAGCGGCGTGATCGCCGCGGAGCTCGGCATGGCCCTGGCCGGCCGCGGCCACCACGTCCACCTGTTCAGCTACCGCCCCCCGTTCCGTCTCCGCCCCCAGAGCGAGAACTTCACCTGGCACGAGATCTCCATCCCCCAGTACCCGCTCTTCGAGTATCCGTCCTACGGCATGGCCGCCGCCTGCAAGGTCGCGGAGGTGGAGCTCGACCTCCTCCACGTCCACTACGCCTACCCCCACGCCGTCAGCGCCTTCCTCGCCCGGGAGATGACCGGCGGGAAGCTCCGCACCGTCACCACCCTCCACGGCACCGAGCTGCTCCTCGTCGGCCAGGACGCGTCCTTCGCGCGCGCCGTCCGCTTCGGGCTCGAGCGCTGCGACGCCGTCACCGCCGTCAGCCGCTTCCTCGCGGACCGCGTCCCCACCTGGTTCTCGCCCTGCCCCCCGGTCGAGGTGCTGCCGGATTTCGTCGACACCCGCCGCTTCACCCCCATCCCGGCGCGCGGGCCCATCCTCGTCCACGTGTCCAACTTCCGGCCGGTCAAGCGCACGGCCGACGCCGTCCGCTCCTTCTACCTCCTGCGGCGCCGGCGCATGGCGAAACTCGTCCTCGTGGGCAGCGGCCCGGAGGAGGCGGAGGTCCGCGATCTCGCCGAGCGCCTGGGGGTGACGAACGACGTGAAGTTCGTCGGCGAGGAGCCGGACGTGGTGAAACACATCAAGGGCGCGGCCGTCCTGCTCTCCACGAGCGAGTTCGAGGGCTTCGGGATGTCGCTGCTGGAGGCCATGGCCTGCGAGGTGCCGGTCGTGACGACGGACTCGGGCGGGGTGCGGGAGGTCGTCGACGGCTCCTGCGCGAAGGTCGTCGGGGTGGGGGACCTGGAGGGCCTGGCGAAAGCGGCGGAGGAGGTCTTGTCCGACGCCGCGCTGGCGGCGAGGATGGGGGCCGCGGGCCGTCGCCGGGCCGAAGAATTATTTGACGTCGACCGTGTCGTTCCCCAATATGAGGCGCTTTACAGGCGAGTTTGCGAGGCTCCGAATGCCCAAAATCCATCCCTTCCGCGCGGTCCGCTTCGATCCGGCGAAAGTCGGCGACCTGACGAAGGTCACGACGCAGCCGTATGACAAGATCAACGCGGCGCTGCAGGACGAGTACTACAAGAAGCACGAGCACAACCTGATCCGGGTCATCCTGCGCAAGGACGAGCCGGGGAAGGACAAGTACCAGGAAGCGGCGAAGACGCTCGACGCGTGGATCGCCCAGGGCGTGATGGTCCGCGACCCCAAGCCCGCCCTCTACGCGTACCACCAGACCTGCAAGACGCCCCAGGGCGTGAAGATCCGCAAGGGCCTCAGCGCCCTCGTCCAGATCGACGAACCCGGCAAGGGCAAGATCCTGCCGCACGAGCAGACGCACACCGGGCCGAAGATCGACCGCTTCAACCTGATCACGGCGACCCAGGCCTACACCGAGCAGGTCTTCTTCCTCTACTCGGACCCGGCGAAGGCCGTCAACGCGCTCATCGACGAAAGCACGAAGGGCGCGCCGGACCTGACGGCGACCGACGACCTGGGCGAGACGCACAAGGTCTGGCGCATCGAGGACCCCGCCAAGATCGCCGCCATCCAGAAGATCCTCGAGCCCAAGGACATCATCATCGCCGACGGCCACCACCGCTACGAGACCAGCTGGAACGTCAAGCAGGACTGCCTCAAGAAGGGCGCCAAGCTGAAGGACGTCGAGTCGCCCGCCAACGTCCTCGCCACGCTCGTCAACATGGACGACGAGCTCGTCATCTTCGGGACGCACCGGCTGTGCTACGACGTCCCCGGCTTCAACCTCGAGAAGGTGCTGCGGGCCGCCGAGGGGGTCTTCGACATCCGGGACTATCCGTTCTCGGACGCCGCGACCGAGAAGGAGGCCCGGAAGGAGCTGCTCGAGGACCTGCGGATCGAGGGGCTGACGAAGCCCTGCTTCGGCGTGGCCGCGCGCGACGCGAAGGCGCACTACCTCTTCGTGGTCCGCGACGTGAAGGCCGCCGCGAAAAAGGTGAAGGTCGAGCGCTCCGAGGACTGGCGCTCGCTCGATGTCTGCATCCTCCACACCCTGATCCTGGAGGAGCTCCTGGGGATCGGCCCCAAGCAGCTCGCCGACGAGAAGAACGTCGAGTTCCTCCGCTCGGCCGACGAGGCCGTCGAGAAGGCCCGAGCGACGAAGCCGTACCAGGTGGCCTTCCTGGTCAACCCGGTACGGATGGAGCAGATCCAACGTGTGGTCAAGAACGGGGAGAAGTT
The DNA here is from genome assembly GCA_036383955.1 of Planctomycetota bacterium. Taxonomy (GTDB): domain Bacteria; phylum Planctomycetota; class MHYJ01; order MHYJ01; family JACPRB01; genus JACQFK01. Next base: position 14,389 of record DASVNH010000060.1, read on the forward strand.
CCCCCAGAAGGCCACGGACTTTTATCCGAAGCTCCTGACGGGGCTTCTCCTGTGCAAATTGAAGATGGACTAGAACGATGAGCCATAAACGACTGTGGATCCCCGGACCCGTCGAGGTCCACCCCGACATCCTTCAGGCCTGCGCCGTCCCGATGATCTCCCATCGCGGCAAGGAGTATCAGAAGATCCATTCCAGCGCGAAAGCCGGCCTGCGGAAGATGCTGGGCACCGACAAGGGCCAGATTTACCTTTTCACGTCCAGCTCCACGGGCGCCATGGAAGGCGCGCTGCGCAATCTCTGCGCGAAGCGCGTCCTGTCCTGCACCTGCGGCAACTTCTCCGAGCGCTGGCACGAGATCGCGCTCGAGAACGGCAAGGAGTCCGACCGCTACGGCGTCGAGTGGGGCCAGCCGAACCGCCCCGAGGAGATCGACAAGCTCCTTTCCACCGGCAAGTACGACTGCCTGACCCTCGTGTCGAACGAGACCTCCACCGGCCTCTTCAATCCGCTCCGCGAGATCTGCGAGGTGATGAAGAAGTACCCGGACGTCTCCTTCGCCGTCGACGCCGTGAGCTCCCTCGCGGGCGTGCCGATCAACCCCGCCGAGCTGGGCATCGACTATCTCCTCGCCGGCACGCAGAAGGCCTTCGGCCTGCCCCCCGGCCTCGCGGTCGTCTGGGCCTCCGACAAGGCCATGGAGAAGTCCGCCAAGGTCCCGGCCAAGGGGCACTACTTCGACCTCCACCAGTTCAAGAAGACGGACGAGAAGAACGAGACGCCCGAGACGCCGGTCATCAGCCTGATCTACGCGCTCGACGTCCAGATGAAGCGGATGGCGGCCGAGGGCTTCGAGAACCGCTGGAAGCGCCACCGCGACATGGCGGCCCTGTGCCAGACCTGGGCGAACACCCATTTCAAGATGTTCCCGGCTCAGGGCTGCTGGTCCACGACCGTCTCTTGCGTCGAGAACACGCGCAAGGACATCACCGTGAAGCAGCTCTACGACAAGCTCTACGAGCGCGGAGCGGTCATCTCCGAAGGCTACGGCAAGCTCAAGGAGAGGACCTTCCGCATCGCCCACATGGCGGATACGCAGGTGGCCGACCTCAAGGAGCTGCTCGGCTGGATCGACGAGATCATCGGCGTCAAAAAATGAGCCCGCCCGGGGCGGGCTCACCCTGAGCTGAGTCGAAGGGTTTGCTTTCCCAAACCCCCGGGGATCGCTAAGATTCCCCGGGGGTTTTCTTTTCTCATGATCACCCGGCAGGACCTGGAGCGGCGCGAGGACGCGACTCTCGCTCCCTACGCCGCCCGCAGCGGACGCTCCCTGGGACGTCGACATCCCGAGGACGAGCACCCCCTCCGCACCGCCTTCCAGCGCGACCGCGACCGGGTCATCCATTCGACCGCCTTCCGCCGCCTCCAGTACAAGACCCAGGTCTTCGTCAATCACGAAGGCGACTACTACCGCACCCGCCTCACCCACTCGACCGAGGCGGCCCAGATCTCCCGCACCATCGCGCGCGCGCTCAACCTCAACGAGGACCTCTGCGAGACCGTCGCCCTCGGCCACGACCTGGGTCATACGCCCTTCGGCCATTCGGGCCAGGACGCGCTCGACGAGTGCATGCGCGAGCACGGCGGCTTCGAGCACAACCGCCAGAGCCTCCGGGCCGTCGAGCTCCTCGAGCGCCGCTACCCCGCGTTTCCCGGCCTCAACCTGACGTTCGAAGCCCGCGAGTGCGTCCGCAAGCACGGCTGGCCGCCCCGCGGACCCGTCGAAGCCGACTATCATCCCGAATGGTCCGCCCTTCTCGAAGCCCAGCTGGTGGACGTCGCCGACTCCATCGCCTACGACGCCCACGACATCGACGACAGCGTCAAGGCCGGCCTCATCACCGAGGAGCGCCTCGCCGAGCTCGAGATCTGGCGGACGGCCGTCGAGGGCGTCCCGCTGACCGGCGAGATGCGCGTGCGGGCGGGCGTCCGGAACCTCATCGACCGCGAGGTGGCGGACCTGGTGAAGACGACCGAGGAGAACATCGCGCGCCTGAAGCTGGCCTCGCTCGAAGCGGTGCGCCGCGCGGCCGAGCCCGCCGTCCGCTTCTCCGAGGAGATGGATCTGCGGAAGCGCGAGCTCCAGGCCTTCCTGCACCGGAACGTCTACCGCCACCATCGCGTCGTGCAGATGGCCGAGAAGGCCCGGCGCTTCATCACCGAGCTCTTCCAGGCCTACACGACCAATCCCACGACGCTTCCGCCCCGCTTCCAGGACTGGTCGAAGGAGGTCGGGGTGCCCCGCGCGGCGTCCGACTACATCGCCGGCATGACGGACCGCTACTGCCAGGACGAATACAGAAAGATGTTCCACCCCTTCGAGAATCTGCTCTAGAGATGCTGCACATCGTCCGCGCCCTGTTCATCGGCGTCTGCGGCGCCCTCGGCGCCGCGATCGGCCACGAGCTCTACAACAAGTCCGCGCTCGGCGGCCTCCTGATGGGCGTCCTCGCCGGCGTCCTCATCGCCGGCGGCGCCATGGCCTTCACCCGCCGCGTCGCCTCCGCCGTCTCCACCGCCATGATCGGCCTCCTCGTCGGCTGCCTCGTCGCCTACTTCGTCGTCCAGGTCCTCAAGCTCGTGCTGCCCGCCGACGACCCCAAGGTCGAGTTCTACCGGAGCTTCGGCATCACCGTCGGCATCGCCTTCCTCTCCGTCCTCACCCTCCTCCAGCTCAAGGACGACTTCAAGTTCGTCATCCCCCTCATCGAGTTCCGCCGCGAAGGCCACGGCGGCAAGCCCATCCTCGTCGACACCAGCTCCATCATCGACGGCCGGATCGCCGACGTCATGGACACGAAGATCGTCGACGTCCCCGTCGTCATCCCCCGCTTCGTCCTCACCGAGCTGCAGGCCGTCGCCGACTCCCAGGACCCTCTCAAGCGCGTCCGCGGGCGGCGGGGCCTCGACGTCCTGAACCGCCTCCGCAAGGACCGCGGCGTCCGCATCGAGGACGCCGAGCTGCCGGAGATCGAGGGCGTCGACGCCAAGCTCGTCCGCCTCGCGAAGAACCTCGACGCCCGCATCCTCACGACGGACTTCAATCTGAACAAGGTCGCGCAGGTGCAGGGCGTCGAAGTCATCAACCTGAACGACGTCGCGCACGCGCTGCGGCCCGACGTCCTGCCCGGCGAAAAGCTGACCGTGAAGATCCTCCGGACGGGGGAGAACGCGGGGCAGGGCGTGGCGTATCTCGACGACGGCACGATGGTCGTGGCGGAGGACTGCGCCGCGCGGGTCGGCCAGGCGGTGGAGGTCGTCATCACGAACGTCCGCCAGACCTCGGCCGGCCGGATGATCTTCTCCAAGCCCGCCTGAACCCGGCGCCGCCTTCCGCGTTCATACGGGCGTGCGAATCGCCGCGCTCGTTGTTCCGCTCCTGGCCCTCCTGACCTGGGCCTCCTGGCCCGCTCCTTTTCCGCCGCTCGATCCCGAAGACGCGGAGGCGATCCGGCTCGTCCGCGACCTGGAGCGAGGCAGGGAGGGCGCGCGGGCCGCGATCATCCGGGCGCGGAATCCCCGGACGGTGCCGGCGTTGATGGCGTTCGAGAACGAGGATACGCTGCGCGAGATCCTGCATCCGGTCGACGCCCACGCGCCGTCCGAGCTCTGCTGCCTCTACGGCCAGCGGCCTCACCCGGCGGTCGACGCCTTCGAGCGAGCTCTCCAGTCGGCCCTGCAACCGTGCTACGGGGGAGGGTCCCTGAAGGATCGCGGCTGCGCCCGCTTCGCCTCGCTCGGCCAGTACGAGCTGATGCTCCGGCTGGACGATCCGGAACCGGGCATCCACTTCGCCGCCGCTTTCCAGCTGTGGAGGTCGGAGCACCCGAGGCTGGTGCCCCGCGTGCTGGGCCTGCTCGGCGAGCACTCCTTCGCTCGCTACCCTTGGCTGGAGCCCGTCGCGGCGATCCTCCGGCGCGAGACCTCGGAGGGCGAAATCCTGGCCGGCGTGGGGAAAGGGTCTCTGCGTGAGCTGGCGGCCGCGGCTTTTCTCAAGCGGCGGGCGGCCGTCGAGGAGATCGTTCGGGGGCTGAACAATCCGGCCCGGAAAGGCGGCTGGCCGGACCTGGCCTGGACGCTCGGGGAGATCGGGGACCAGCGCGCCGCGGGGGCGCTGATCGACGCCCTGAGCTCGGGAGAGTACTGGCTGACCGGCGACGCGGCGGAAGCGCTCGCCAAGATCGGCGACCGTTCGGCCCTGCCCGCGCTCCGCGGGGCGCTCGACCGCGCCGGCGTGTACGGCCAGGCCGAGATCCTGCGCGCGATCGGCAAGCTCGGCGGGCCTGAGGACATTCCTCAGGTCGAGTATTACGCGACGACCGCGGAGTACACGGGCGCGATCGGACGTCGCCGCGTCGCCCAGGACGCCCTCAAGAAACTCCGACCGTAAACTTCGCGGACAGAAGAAAACATTTCCGAAGCGGAAGCTTCTTCCGGCGCTTCCCGACGTCCTCCCTGGGAAAACGGATTGGCACGCGGGTTGCGTTTGTCCGCCTCGCTATGGAACTGGAAGCGGCCCTGAGGAGCGAAGTCGCGAAGCTGTGGGAGGCGATGGGCGTCGCCGTCGTCCCCGCGCGCCGCGCCTGGCTCGCCCGGGTCGCCGCGTTCCTGCGGGGGCTGGTGGTATGAACGGCCTCGAGCTCTCCGGCCTCGGCGCGATGGGCCAGTCGATGAAGATCGACCAGATCTCCAACAACATCGCCAACGCCAATACGCCCGGCTTTCGCCGGGACACGATGGCCTTCGCCGAGCGGCTGGCGCGGGCCGTCGACACCCACTGCGAAGGCTACAACGCGCTCGCGCGCCGGAATCCCGGCGCGCCGGTGGTCGACGTCGTCCGTTTCGAGAAGGCGGGCGGCGGCTACGAGGTCACCCGGCGGCCCCTGGACCTCGCCCTCGTGGGCGAAGGCTGGTTCAACGTCCAGGATGTCGAGACCGGCGAGATCTTCCACACGCGCGCGGGCAACTTCGAATTGAACGGCGACGGACGTCTGATGACCTCGGACGGCCGCCGCCAGGTGCTCGCCGACGACGGGCGCGCGATCGCGCTCGATCCGGCGAATACGGAAAAGCTTCTCGTGCGGGAAGACGGCTCCCTGGAACAGGGAGGCGTGGAATGCGGACGGCTGGGAATCACGGGGTTTGAGGACGAGTCGCGCCTGCGGAAGTACGGGGACAACCTGGTGCGGAATGAGGGTAGTTCCGCCACCGGGACCCCCGTCGGGGCGCGCGTGGAACAGGGCACGCTGGAGCGATCCGGCGTGAATCCCGTCCTCGAGATGGTCGAGATGATCAAGGCGTTCCGCGTCCTGGAGACGAATCTGGAAATGGTTCGGCTCCAGGACGCGGCTCTCGACCGCGCGGTCAACGACGCCGGCAGGCCTCAGAGATAGTTAGGGGATCGATCATGGCTCTTCGCGCGCTTTCCATCGCCGCCACCGGCGGCCGCGCCATGATGGACCAGGTCGACACCATCGCCAACAACCTCGCGAACGTCAACACCACCGCCTACAAGCGCACCCGCGCCAACTTCAGCGACCTCTTCTACCAGCAGGTCAAGAGCGCCGGCCACGGCGAGCCCGGCGTCAACCAGAACCCCACCGGCCAGTTCTTCGGCACCGGCGTCCGCCTGACGTCCACCGAGAAGCTCTTCCACCAGGGCACCCTCAACCGCACCGAGCGCGACCTCGACCTGGCCATCGACGGCGAGGGCTTCCTCCGCGTCCAGCTCCCCGACTCGACCGTGATGTTCACCCGCGCCGGCAACCTCAACATCGACGCCGAAGGCAACCTCGTCACCGCCGACGGCTATCCCGTCGATCCCCCCCTCCAGATCCCCCAGGACATCACCCGCGTCTTCGTCGATCCCACCGGTCGCGTCCAGGGCCTCGACCCCCAGAATCCCCAGGAGCTCAAGGACATCGGCAAGATCGAGCTCAGCCGCTTCCTCAACCCCTCCGGCCTCGAGGCCGTCGGCGACAACCTCTACCGCGAAACCCCCGCGTCCGGCGACCGCATGGACGGCGAGCCCGGCCTCGACGCCGGCTTCGGCCGCCTCCGCCAGGGCTTCCTCGAGCAGTCGAACGTCGACGTCATCAAGGAGCTCGTCGACCTCATCTCCGCCCAGCGCGCCTTCGAGATCAACACCAAGTCCATCGAGACCGCCGACCAGATCCTCCAGACCGTGAACACGCTGAGACGCTAAATGATCCTCGCCGCGATCGTCCTGATCTCGTCCGGCGAGCTGACGCTCAAGGAGTCGGCCCGCGTCCAGGGCCGCTACGTCCGCCTCGCCGACCTCCTCCGCTCCGGCCACGCCCCCGCCGACGTCTGGCTCGGCCGCGCCCCCGAGGAAGGGAAGACCCGCGTCATCGCCGCCGACGACATCCGCCGCGAGCTGGAGCTGCGCGGCTACGACCTCCCCCTCGTCGGCGATCAGGTCGTCGTCGAGCGCGGCCCCGAGCCCGAGAGCGAGGCCCTCCGCCGCGCCGTCGCCTTCGAGATCAAGCGCGCCGTGCTGGAGCGCGACGGCCTCCGCGGCGACGAAGTGGCCGTCCGCCTGGAAAGCCTGAGCCCCGCGCCGACCGCCGACGTCCGGGACGCCCGCCCCGAGGGGAACGGCTTCGTCGTCACGTTCGCGGACGGGACGACGTCCCGGGCCACCGCGACGGTCGACCGCCTGCGCGACGTCGCGTTCGCCGTCCGGGAGATCCCGGCGGGCCGGACGCTGACGGCCGAGGACGTCGAGTTCCGCCGCGCGGCCGACGGGGCCTCGGACGTGATCGGCGCGACGACCGCGGTCCGCGTCAAGGCGGGCGCCGCGCTCGGCGACGCGGACCTGAAGAGAAAGCCGGTCGTCCGCCGGGGCGACGTCGTGCGCCTGACGTCGGCGGCGTACGAAGTCGACGCCCGCGCGCTGGAAGACGGGGCGGTGGGGCGGGAGATCGACGTCGAGATCGCGGCGTCGAAGGTCCGGGCGCGCGGCCGGGTGGCCGCCGCCGGCCGGGTGGAGGCGAAATGACGATCGCGGCGCTCCTGCTGGTCCAGTCGCTGCTCGGGGAGACGGGCCAGTCGCCCAACGACCCGCCGAAGCGGCCGGCCTACAAGAAGCACGACCACCTGCAGATCCTGGTCTACGAAAAGACCCGCGCGCTATCGCAGGCCGAGCTGCGCACGGACCGCCGCTCGCGCATGGAGCTGGACCTCGACCAGTGGGTGAAGTTCGACGGCAAGGGGAAGGGGCTCCCGTCGCTCAAGGGCGCGGAGCTGGAAGGCGACCCGGGCATCGATCTCGACGCCCGCTTCCGCCGCGACAACCAGGGCCGCACCACCCGCCAGTTCGACCTGACGTTCGCGATCTCCGCCGAGGTGGTGGACGTCCGCCCCAACGGCGTGCTCGTGGTGCAGGCCCTTAAGCGCCGGAAGGTGAACGACGACGAGGAGCTCATCCGGCTGACCGGCGAGATCTCCCCGGACGCGATCGTGGCCAACTGCGTGAAGTCCGACAAGGTGGTGAACTTCAGCGTGACCTACGAGGGCAGCGGCGCGGCGAGCGTCGTCAGCAAGCCGGGCGTCGTCGGCTGGCTCCTCGACAAGCTCTGGCCGTTCTAGTCGTCGCGCTCCGCTCTTTCAAAACGAGTTTCACGGCGCGGGCCCCCCGGGGGACGCACAGGCCCGCGCCTCCTTTGAATGTCCGGACGCCCGAAAGGGCGCCCTTACATAACCCCTCTCCGGAGCCCTGGGACGGGCGGGCCGTGCGGCCCGCCCGTTCCGGGATCTTAAACATGATGATCGCGCTCGCGACCCTGCTGGCCGCCCAGTCCGTGAAGGATTTCGCGGACGTCGAAGGCGCCCGCGCCAACAAGATTCGCGGCTACGGCATCGTCACCGGCCTGGCCGGGCTCGGCGACAGCCCCCGCGGCGAATCCGCCCGCCTCCTCACCAGCGCCCTCCAGACGATGGTCCCGCCGGACGTCGCCGTCCAGCAGATCCACGCCCGCAACGCCGCCCTCGTCCTGGTCCTCGCCGAGCTCGCCCCCTTCCAGAAGAAGGGCACGCGCCTCGACGTCTCCGTCTCCGCCGTCGGCGACGCGAAGTCGCTCGCGGGCGGAGAGCTCCAGATCACCGACCTCCGCGGCCCCCTCGGCCGCCAGGATCCGAACGTCTACGCCCTCGCCTCCGGCCGGGTCGTCGTCCAGGGCGACCCCCGCCGCGGCAACGTCACCACGGGCACCATCCCCGCCGGCGCGATCGCCGAGCGCGAGCTCGCCCACGAGTTCATCCGCGAAGTCGCGGTGGGCGACGTCCGCCGCAAGGCCTTCAAGCTCCTCCTGAAGAAGCCCGACCTCACGCTCGCCGGGCAGCTCACCCTGCAGATCAACGCCGGCGCCATCGCCGGCAGCCGCCTGAAGGTGGCGGAGGCCGTCGACGGCGGCTCGATCATGGTGCGGATCCCGACGTCCGAGGAGTACAAGGCGGCGTCGGGCGTGGCGCCGGAGGTCGACTACGAGGCGGAGCCGGTGCGCTGGCTGGAGCTGGTGCTGAACCGGCCGGTGAACGTGTCGGCGGCCACGGAGCTCGCGACGGTGGTCATCAACGACGCGACGAAAACGGTGGCCTGGACGGGCGAAGTGCGGCTGCGGGCGGGCTCGGTCATGCTGCCCGCGCCGGCGCCGGGGCTGCGCCCGAGCGTGTTCCACGCCGACGAAGGCCAGCCTTTGTCGAAGTTCATGGAGCGCAACGCGCCGGCGCTGGGCGACCAGCAGCTGGTGGACGTGGTGAAGGCCCTGCACGCGGCGGGCCTGGTCAAGGCGGAGGTGAGAGCGCAGTGACGATCGACGCCGTGAGCCCGAACACGCCCCGCCTCGAGGAGCTCAGGCAGGCCGCCCAGGCCTTCGAGTCCGTCTTCGCCCAGATGCTGATGAAGTCGATGCGCTCCACCGTGAAGGAAAGCCAGCTGTTCCACGGCGGCCGCGGCGAAGAGGTGTTCCGCGACCTGCTCGATCAGCGGATGACCGAGGGGACGTCGAGCCTCGGCATCGCGAAGCTCATCGTCGACCGCTACGCGAAAAACGTTTCCACCTAAAGTTCCCCCCGCGCTCCCGTCGATAGGCTGAACGTCATCACATTGTAGATCCCCCGGGAGACCCCGACTCGGTCCGTGAGGGCCGGTCGGGGTTGCTCCCGGACGGCTCCTCCCCCTCGTCCGCCCGCCGCGCCCCCTCCAGCAGCAGCGCCGGCACGGGCATCCCGATCTCGTCCGGGCCGTCGACGGGGCAGGGCCGGAACTCGAACGCGCCCGAAGCGAGCGGCAGCAGCTCGTAGAGCAGGTCGGCGTTCCGCGGGAACCATGCGCCCTCGAGCCGGGCGCGCACCAGGCGGCCGTCGCGGCATTCCAGCAGCGCCCGGTCCAACGCGAGCCGGCCCGTCAGGCGCTCGGCCGCGAGATGGTTCAGCAGCGCGGGGAGGCTCATCAGCGACAGGCTCCCCCTCAGCTCCTGGATCTCGCCGTCGTCGCCCGGCAGGATCAGCGGCACGGGCTCGTCGTCGCCCCGCGGCAGGCGGAGCCGACGGCGCGCGTCGGCGTCCGCGTCCGCGATCAGGATGCGCGCCCGGGTCGTCATGCGCGTCGCCCCCTGTCTTCAAGGCCAGATCAAGGGCGATCGCCGGGAACGCAAAACGTTACGGCAAAGCTCAGCGCCGGGCCCATTCCTCCGCCCAGGCGTAGAGGATGGCGCTCGCGCGCGCTTTGACCTCGACGTCCTTCGAGGCCAGCGACGCGGCCAGGTGGGGGCTGACGTTCGGGCCCATCGCCTTGAGCTCGCGGGCGGCCGCCTCGCGGCCGGCCACCGAATCGGCGGCCAGCGCCTCGAGCAGCGCCGGCACCCGCGCCGCCGCGTCCGCCGGCAGCGGGTCGAAGCGGCGGTCGAGGTACTTGCGGACGAGCCAGTCGACGTCCATCCGCGCCGCGATCTGGGGGTTGAGCGGCTCGCGGGGGCGGTCGAATTCCGCCATCAGCGCGGCCAGGCGGCGCAGGTTGGAGGCGTAGTCGGTGATGACGACGCTCGGGGGATCCTGCATCGCGAGGCAGTTCTGGGGGAAGCCGACCGTGTTGATGAGCATGGCCTGGACTTCGCGCGGGCCGACGAAGCGGGGCCGGAGGACGAGCGTGCAGAACTCGTCGGCCGCGGGCAATTGGTCGACCGAGGCGTGGACGGGGACCTCGTACTTGCCGCCGATCGGGGCCGGGAGGATTTCGACGACCCCCGCCTTCTCCTTGCGGATGGCGATCAGGTGCACCGTCTTGAGCAGGGCGAGCCCGGCCTCATACGCCTTGGCCGGATCCAGGGCTTCCTTGCGGACCCGGATCTTCTTGTGCTGCAGCGCCGTTTCCGCGGCGTAGACGAAGCGGTGCTTGGAGTTGGCTTCCATCCATTCGACGACATCCTGGGCGCTCATTTCGTTCTGGAGCGCGACGAGCATGGCGAGGAACATGAACCCCTCCTTCAAATCCTATCCAGGGGGTTCAACGCGCCCGCGGCGAGGCGGTTGGAAAGTTAATTCACCGCGGCGGCGGCTTCGCGGATCCACGCGTTCGGATGCTTCTTGAGGTCCTCGAGCCGCGCGCGCACGCCCGGCCGTTGCCGAACGGCGCGCGCCCGTGTGGCGTTGAGGACAGTCGCATCGTCCGGTTCTGGAAATGACCCGGCCTCGCGATGACGTCCGCCGATCCACATGAGCGTTCTGAGAATTTCGGCGTCGTCGGAGGACATGAGAGCGCGTTCCCACGCCTCCGCCTCGCGAGGGGGAAGGGGCGGTCCGATCGTGTTGTCGTCGTAGGAGTTCGCGACCAGCCTCCCTCGAGAGTCCTCAAGCCGGACCAGGGCAAGATGGTCGTCTATGCCCGCGTAGAACTGCTTGGCCACATCCGCTCCTCCGTTGATCCGTACGGAGGAAGCGGAGAGTTCCAAGAGCGAGTTCGGCATGTCCGCGCGAAAGAAGGAGCGGGCGTGGCTGATCAGAATGCGCCATCCGCCTGAGAACGAGACCGTGGACAAGGTGAACCCGTCTTCGCTGACCAGATGAGCCCGAAAGAGACATTCTCCTGGAATGGTAAACAGCGCGCGTCCTTCCAGGAGCAGGATGTCGGAGCCCAGCCGCAGAACTTCCCATGGCTCGAAATGATCGCTGAACGTGTCGCTCTTGATCGGCTCACGATTCAGGACGAGATCAAATAGGGCTTGGGCCTCCTCAATTTCAACTAGGTTTTCTCCTTCATAGGAGAGGAGGTGTCGCAGCACGGCGCGTTCTGTGGGAGACGAATGGCGGCACGCGTGGCTGGCCGCGGCGGCGATCAGGGCGAACGTTCCCAGGGCGAGGGTGGAAGGCCTCACCCCTGGAGTCTACTCGGGGAGGCGGGGCTCGAGGCTCCAGATGCGCGAGGGGCCGCCGTCGCGGTCGGAGACGAAGTAAATGCGGCCGTCGGCGCCCCAGCAGGGCATGCCGTCGGAAGCGGGCGAGGTGGTCAGGCGCGTCGCGCGCGAGCCGTCGGCGCGCAGCAGCCAGAGGTCGTCGGGCTCGTGGAAGACGTCCGCCCGCGCCTTGCTCTTCGCGACGGTCGCGAAGACGAGGTGGCGGCCGTCGGGCGACCACGACGGATTGATCGCCGCCCATCCGTCGCCGGAGAAGAGGGCCGTCACGTTGCGGACGGCGCCGTTGTCGTAGTCGAGCGTCCAGAGGGCGGCTTCCCACGAGCCGCGGCGCCGCATGCGCTGGAAGACGATCGTGTTGGACGTCGGGGACCACTCGGGCAGGAAACCGTCGGCGCCTTCGAGCACGCGGGTGCGGCCCGTTTCGGCCTCCCAGACTTTCAGGATCCAGCCGCCCTCGTCGCCCTCGTTCGAGGCGCAGTAGACGAGGCGCTTGCCGTCGGGCGACCAGCTCGGGTGGAGGCTGTCGGCGCCCGCCTCGCTCACCACCACGACCCGGTCCGGCTCCCGCTCGTAGTTGGGCATCAGGCAGATTTCCCAGGAGCCGCGCGTGTTGGAGCAGAAGGCGATCGCCTTGGGGTCGCGCGGATTGAACTTCGGGAAGCGCTCGTCCCCCTCCAGCCGCGTCACCCGCGTGCTCGTGTTCGAGCCGCGGACGCGCAGGAAGAGGTCGAAGTTGCCGCCGTGCTCGTTCGACGCGTAGAGCAGCGTCTGGCCGTCGGGAGAGACGTCCGGGTCGCGCTCCTGGCCGGAGCGGCCGGGCGTGATCCGCGTGACGGCGGGCTCGGCGTCGGGGGCGGAGGCGTCCGACATCCGGGGGACGTCGTCGCTCGTGCCCGAGCAGGCGGCGAGCAGCAGGAGCGCCGGAAGGAATCTGGTCATACACCCTCTCCTGTCCCTCCTATCGGCCGTCCCCTCGTGATTCTTGATTCCCGAATCGGGATTCCCTTCTATACTTGGGGCACATGGAGGTCGTCGTCGACGGGCGCACCGGGCTTTCTTCCGGCCAGGAAGGGACGACCTTCAAGGCGGTCTTCGAATCGGTCCGCCGCACCGCCTCCTCCCGCCGCCGCGTCATCGTGTCCGTCGTCCTCGACGGCGAGGTCCTGTCCCCCGAGCGCCAGGGCATGCTGGCCGACCGCGCCTCCTCCGAGTTCGGCCTCCTCGAGATCCGGACCATCGATCCGATCGGCCTCTCGCTCGAGACCCTCACCGGCCTCCTCGCCCACGTGAAGAACATGGAGCGCACCCAGGCCGAGGCCGGCGCCGCCGCCGAGTCGGGCGAATACGCCAAGGCGCTCGAGAAGTTCGACGCCGTGTTCAACGGGTGGGACATCCTCCTCCGCGCCGTCCGCGACGTCGGCGCCCTGTCGTCCGCCGACTTCCGGGAAATGCGCGCCGGCGGCGACACCGTCGAGGTCCGCATCCGCGAGCTGCAGGACGCCCTCGTGCGCTTCTCCGCCTCCCTCGAGTACAAGGACGTCCCCGCCATCACCGACATCATCGCCAACGAGCTCACCCGCGCCCTCGGCTACTGGCGCGAGGTGGTGGAAGGCCTGAGCAAGCACGTCGCCAAGGTCTCGGGCGTCTCCGCTCCATGACCGGCGCCGAGCTGCGCCGCCGCCTCCGCGGCCTCCGCGTCTTCGTGTGCGACGTCGACGGCGTCCTCACCGACGGCGGCCTCTACTACGGCCCCCGCGGCCCCGCCCTCAAGCGCTTCGACGTGAAAGACGGCATGGGCCTCCGCCTCCTGCGCGAGGCCGGCCTCGGCCTCGCCTGGATCAGCGGGGAAACGGGCCCCATCCTCAAGGCGCGCGCGGCGAAGCTGAAGATCCGCGACGTCTTCCTGGGCGTCGAGGACAAGGCCGACGTCCTCCGCCGCTACCTGCGGGCGAAGGGCGTCGACGCCTCCGCCTGCGCGTACGCCGGCGACGACGTCAACGACCTGGGGCCGCTGCGGATGGCGGGGGTGGCCTTCGCGCCGGCCGACGCCGTCCCCGCCGCGCGGCGGGCGGCGCATTGGACGTCGTCGCGCCCCGGCGGCTTGGGCGCGGTGCGGGAGATGTGCGACCTGATCCTCGCGGCCCGCGGCGATTCCGCTTAAGCCCGGACGCGGTTCCGTTCGATAAGTGGGTGGACGGCGCGCGGCGCGCCGTGGAGCCAAGGAGAGGGGGAACGATGCTCGGCGACGCTTTCCGGTTCTTCCGTCCCACCAAAGACGCCCGCGAAATGGCCGTCCTCGCGGAAATCGAAAAGAGCGCAACCGTCAGCCAGCGGGGCCTGGCCCGCGCGGCCGGCGTGAGCGCCACGATGGTCAACGCGTACATCGACGACCTGGTCGGCCGGAGCCTGCTCGCGGTCAGCGGCGAGACCAACCGCACCTACCGCTACCACCTCACGCCGGAAGGCGCGGCCCGCCGGGCGGAGCTGGCCGGAGCCTACGCCCTGGAGCTGGCGTCGCTGGCGGCGTTCGGAGCCCCTGTCCAGGTGCCCGCGGCATGTGATAAGATGAACGCGTCGGACGCCGAGGCGGCGTAAGGCACCAGGGTAAGAGAGGGGGGAGCATGAAGATTCTCATCGTCGACGGCCCCGGCTCGCATCCCGAGACCTACGCGCGCGTGCTGTGTCGGGCCTTGCACGACCTCGGGCACGTCATCGTGGTGCACCCCCAGCGCGACGCGGGCAGCTCCTGGCCCGCGCGCCACCGCCTGCGCAAGCACGCCGCCGAGGCGATCCAGATCCATCAGCCCGACGTCGTCCACGTGCTCGCGCGCGACGCGGGCTTCGTGGACACCTACCTGAAGCACGGCGTGCCCGTGATCCACACGGGCGAAGGCCGGCTCTCGCGGGCCGACTGGGGCATCGTCGCGACCCGCGGGGCGCTCAACGAAGTGGCGGGAGGCGGCGAGGGGCTCGACATCCACGTGGGGCGGCTTCCGTTCGCCTCCGAGATCTCCCCCGCGCCGGAGCTCTACGGCCAGTACGCGCTCGCCCTCGCGCCCGCCGGGGACGCGAAGGCGGAGGCCTGGATCGAGAAGGCGGCCTGGGAGGTCCCCTACATCCCCATGCGTCGGGAAGGGGATCCGCGGGAGGCGCGCTTCGTCGTGGCGATGGCGTCCACCCCCTCCGCGTGGCCGAGCGGCATCTCCGACGCGATGGCGGCGGGGCGCCCGGTGATCGCCTTCTGGGGCGGCGCCGCGCAGGAGTTCGTCCTCGAGGGCGTGACCGGCTTCCTTTCCGCGCCCGGCGACACGAAGAGCCTCGCGTCGCACATGGCGTTTCTCTGGGACCATCCCGAAGACGCCCTCCGGATGGGGGGCGAATCGATCCGGCACGCCCGCGAGCATTTCGCGCCGGAGGTCCACGCGCGGACGCTCGTGCGCTGGTACCTGCGGGCCGGCGTGTCCCGCCTCGCCGTCTAGGCGAGACACAGTTCAAATTGCGAAATCACAACTGACGGCGCGCCAAGGAGTTGCGCCGTTTGGCGATCGGATTCCGTCGCTACGGTTTCGCCGTTTCCACGTCCAGCGTGGTGGCGGGGCGCTCCTCCGGGTCGACGAACGCCCGGAGAAAGACGTTGTCCAGGCGGATCGGCGCGGGCTTCGCGGCGGCCGTCTTCCACACGGCGATCGAGACGCGGCCGGGCGCCGCCGTGAGGACGCCGCGCTGCAGGCGCTGGCCGTCGCACGACACCGTCACGTGGCCTTCCGGATCCCGCGTGATCTCGAAGCGGAAGCGGCGCGGCGAGCCGTCGGCCGGCGCTTTCGCGCCCTGGCTGGAGCTGGCGCCGGCCACCGCGGCGGTCTTCCACAGGATCTCGGAGCTCACGAGCCCCGCGCGGATCCGCGCCGGCGGCGCCGACTTCCGGATCGCCGCGATGATCCGCTCCACCCGCGCCCGCACCTCCGCGTCGTCGGAGCGCGCCGCCTCGGCCAGCGCGGGGAGCGCCGCCGGCCCCAGGTTGATCAAGGCCAGCGTCGCGCGCTCGCGCACCTCGAGATCGTCCGCGCCCAGCCGCTCCAGCAGCTCCGCGGCCGGCTTGAACTGGGCGCCCGCCAGCGCCGGGTCGTG
Organism: Planctomycetota bacterium; assembly: GCA_036383955.1. GTDB lineage: Bacteria > Planctomycetota > MHYJ01 > MHYJ01 > JACPRB01 > JACQFK01. The sequence continues at coordinate 30,007 of DASVNH010000060.1, forward strand.
CGCTTCGATCTCCAGGCAGACCGCCAGGGCCGGCGCGTTCGCGACGCCCGCCTCCAGGTCGAACGAGAGCGTGAACGCCTCCGGAAACGCCTCCGTCTTCAGCGCGACCCGCTCGGGCGTGTGCGCCGTCCGCTCGGCGGGCGCGTCCCGGATCTCCAGCGCGCCGTCCCGGACGCCCCCCGCCAGCGCGCCCAGGTCCGGACTCGCTTCCGAGAAGTCCAGGTAGAGCGGGAACGGCCGCTCGGACGGGGGCCGGCCCTCGGGATTGCCGTAATAGAGGGCGTAGGCGACGTCCGACGCCCCGGAGGCGATCGACGCCGCCAGCGGAAACGTCAGCGCGTAGCGGCGGCCG
>DASVNH010000061.1:0-18010 GCA_036383955.1 Planctomycetota bacterium
GACCTGGAAGGACGCGCTGGCCTACGTGGTGCCGCAGGACCGGGCGCTGTCGTCGCAGCCCTGGTTCGGGCGGATCACGCGGCAGGAGATCAAGCTGGACATCCCGCTGGAGGCCTGCGAGCCGCTCGAGGCCAAGGTGACCTCGCGCGCCGCCGCGGCGATCGTGGGCGACGCCGAGCCCTTCTGCTTCCGGGTCGCGCGCGTGAAGTTCCGGTTTGACGAAGAGGCCAAGTGTTAACGTTCCAATCTGATTCGGACGTTAACACTTCCTCAAATCCGTAGTTCCCTCATTTTTCGCGACGACTTTTTCACCCTTTTCGCCACTAGGGCTGGAGGGTGCTATGCGAATGTCGTGGCGATCGCGGCGGCCGGATGGGTACTACCACGTTTACAACCGGGCCGCGCGGAGGCTCATACTGTTCGCGGATGGCGCGAACCGAACCTATTTCATGTGGCTCGTCGCACGAGCGGCGCGAAAGTTCGGCGTGGTGGGCGTGACGTGGTGCCTGGTCGTGAACCACTACCATCTCCTGCTGAAGGGAACCGGCGAAGCCCTGGGAAGAATGATGCAGGAGGTCGAACGTCTGTACGCCACTCGATTCAACCAATTGACGGGGTTCAACGGCTGTCTCTTCCAGGGGCGATTCGGAAGCACCTGGCTGCCAGACATGGAAGCCGTGACCTATGTTTCCCGCTACATCCACGCCAACGCGCTTGATGAAGGGGGTGATCTGGAGACCTACCCCTGGTCCAGCGCGCGGGCCTATCTGGGAGAGTATCCGGTCCCGGATTGGATGGACGTGGAGCCGGTGCTTCGCGAAGTCGGGGGTCCCGACGCGTATCGGAACTACCTTCAAGCCACGCCGCCGAAGAAGTCGCGCGAAGGCCGGCGGGAGCAGGCCCAGGACGCCTTCGTCACCTACCTCGAAGATAAAGTCGCTAAGCTGCTCCTCGGCCATGAGGACGCGTGCTTACGACTTTCCACCAAGATCCTGGTCTGCGTCGTGGCGATGAAGGAATACGCGATTCGGCCTCGCGTCTTAGCTCGACACTTCGGGTATGCCTCGGGTGCTTCGGTCAGCGCCGCCGCCTCGCGGATGATCTCCCGCCTGCGAGAAAACGAGCCGCTGATGGCTTGCTTAAAGGAAGTGTTAACGTTGGAATCAGACTAGAACGTTATCACTTCAAATCCTTGAGCAGGATGTCCTTGTACTGCACGGTCATCGGCTCGCCGGGGATGATGGGCATGCCGAGGACGCCCTCGGCGGCGGCCTTGCCGCGCTCCTGGTCGTCGAGCTCGGCGGTCTTCCTGCCGTTGATCTCGAGCGTGATCTTCGAGCCCTTGGCGACGATCCGGTAGTCGGTCCAGTCCTGGATGTTGACGCCCGTCACGATCTCCGCCGGGTCGCCGAACGCCGCGACGGTCTTCTTCCCGTCCTCGTCGATGACCACGCTCTGCCCGCGCGCGGCCAGCGAGCCGCGGGAGCCGTACTCGTCCCAGATGCCGCCGAGATACGGGCCGGTCATCGCGATGTCGGCCTGGTAGCCGTGGATGAGCCCCTTGTCCTTCACCGTCCCGCGGAACTGCATGCCCGAGTTCGCCTTCGGGCCGGCGATCCGGAACTTGAACTTGAGATCGAAGTCCTTCACCGTCCCGCCCTTCCACACGATGAACTGGTTGTAAGGCGGATTGTGCTCCTTTGTCGTCTCGCCCGTGATCGCGCCGTCCCGCACCGAGAAGTAGCTCGGGTCCGGCGCGCTCCAGCCCTCGAGCGTCTTCCCGTCGAAGATCGCCCGATAGCCGTCGTCGGCCTTGTAGACCGTCTCCTCCAGGGCGCGCTTGTACAGCGGCTCCTCGGGTTTCACGCGATGGATGTCGCCCGCCTTCAGCAGCACCACGATGCCCGGATGGGCCTTCGACGCGCAGCAGCCGATCGGGGCGTTGTCCGGCGCCCCCTTGGGGTCGATCCGCGGCCCGCGGTACGACGTGAACCCCTCCTTCGGCTTCTGGAGAGCGGCCGGGCACGTGAAGACCTCCATCTCCGTCACGTCGACGATCGGAGGCACCGTCCGCGTCAGCGCCAGCCAGAAGTCCGCCCCGCGTTCCTTGGGGAAGTCCTTCCGACGTCCTCCGAACTGCGTGGTGTAGACCTGCTGCAGCATCCAGAGCTGCCGCAGGTTGGTCTCGCACGCCACCGTCTTGGCTTCGAGGAGGGCCTGGTCGACCCCCTGCGAGAGGGCCAGCGCGCACGCGAGAATCATCATGCGGTGGATTATAGCTAGTGGTTCGACAAGCTCACCACCTAGGCCCGGCCCGCCAGGCGGTCGAAGCGCAGCCGCATCCAGGCGAGCAGGCCGACGCTGCCGCCGCCGTAGAGGAGCATGTAGAGCACGAGGTACGAGCCGTCCGTGTTGTAGAACATGTTGCCGTAAGACCAATTCACCGTGCGGAACGAAAGCTCCAGGTAGTACACCGGGTTGCTCCACGCCAGAAGGTCTTCGTCCCTGATCGTCCAGCCCGGCAGGGCGTCGAGCGCCTCCACGACCGCGGGGAGGCCCGCGAGGAGGGCGAGGAGGACGCCCGTCGACATCCCGAACGCTCCCCGGTGGGTGGTCGCGCGCAGCGACGCCGCCGCGGACAGCAGGTAGGCGAAGAGGATGAACGTCCCGGTCGGCACGGTCGTTCCCCACCAGAGCTCGCCGCCGTTCGGATGGACGGCGCAGAGCGCGCCGAGGCAGAGCAGCCCGATGATCGCGGTCGGCGCCAGGCCCGCGAGGCCGCCCGCGAGCTTCGACATCACGATCTGGCCGGACGTCAGGGGCGTCGACAGCAGCACGTCCCACTGCCGGCCCTCCCGCTCGTGCACGAAGAGCGAGACGCCCGTGACGACCGCCTGCAGGGCGAGGAGGCAGGGAAACGCCCAGATGAGCAGGCCCAGGCCGTCGCGAAGATCCCAGACCAGCCCCGAGAACGGGATCATGGCGAGCAGCAGCAGGGCCAGCGAGATCCGGGTGGCGTGCCGGAGCTTGCCCGACGTCCGGGTGCGCAGCTCCTTCCAGAGCAGCGCGCGGCTCTGCCAGACCTCGCCGGAGCGGGCGAGGAGGCGCACGCGGCCGACGTTGATCGACTCGTAGAAGCGGTCCAGCCCGGCCATGAAGCGCGACAGCGCGCCCGGCCCGGGCACGGCGTGGACCCGGCCCGGCAGCCGCAAGGCCGCCGCGTAGACGACGGCCCACGCGCAGGCGGCGGCGACGCAGGACGCGCTGATCCAGGCGTAGAGCGAGAGCTCCCCGTTGCGCGCCGCTCGCGGCTCCGCGGAGACGAGGGCGGCGAAGACGGGATGCGCGCGGGCGAGGATTTCGAGCGCGTCGCCCGGGCTGTCCTGCAGCAGCCAGACGGGCCCGACGATGCCCGCGAGGAGCGCGAGGATCGAGACGACGACGGTGGCCGCGGGCCCGCGGAACACGGTCGAGAAGAAGAGCGCCACCGCCGCGGCGAAGCCCGCCGTGGCGAGCGGCAGCGCCGCGCCCCACAGGATCTCCCACCACCCGACGCCGCCCAGGTAGACGCAGATCGCCGCCACGGGGCCGCCCGCGAAGAGGATCATCAGCGCCTGGGCCATCGCGGCCTTCCACTTCCCCGCCGCGATCCGCCACGGCGTCAGCGGCGTCAGGAAGAGCAGGCCCAGCGTGCCGTTCCGCACCTCCTTGGTGATCAGGTCGCTCGCCGCCGACACCGCCAGCAACGGCAGGAAGGCCATCAGCCCCCCGAAATAGGCGGCAAAGACCTCCCGCGACAGCGCGGCCAGCGCCGAATACCCCCCATAGCGGGCCGCCTCTTCCCAGAGGTAATAGACCGCCCAGCCCATGATCACGCCGACGATGAGCCGCGAGACGAACGTCTGCCAGCGCCGCGACATGCCGCTCAGCTCGCGCCGGGTCAGCGGGTCATCGAAAAACGCCATCCGCCCCTCAGCTTACCCCGTTCGGAAGCTGCCCGGCAGGATCCGAACGGCGTTCGGTTTGTGCCGGGCAGAAAGCGAACGGTGGTGCCAGTCCGTACTTATAGGTGGCATGACCCTGCTCCTCGCGTTGATGCTTCAGGACGAGTTCGTCCAGCGCGTGCTCCCCGTCGTGAAGAAGTACTGCGTCTCCTGCCACGGCCCCGAGAAGAAGAAGGGCGACCTCGACCTGTCGGTGTTTTTGACGCAGAACGACGCCCTCCAGAAACCCGAAATCTGGAAGCTGGCCGTCGAAAAGGTCAACGCCTTCGAAATGCCCCCCAAGGGAAAGCCCGAGCCCAGCCACGACGACAAGGCCTTCCTCAACAAGTGGTTCGAAAGGCTGCCCAAGGCCAAGCTCGACTGCGCCCAGCTCGCCTCCGACCGCAACACCCGCTTCTACAAGGGCTACGTCATGTCCCGGCGCCTCAACCGCGCCGAGGTCGAGCTGACGCTCCGCGACCTCCTGGGCGTCGACCTCCGGATCGACTTCCCCTCCGACGGCTCCGGCGGCGAAGGCTTCGACACCAACGGCGACACCCTGTTCACCTCGCCCATCCTCGTGGAGAAAGCCATCGACGCCGCGGAGAAGGCCCTCGCCGCCGCCCGGCTCCCCAGGGACGGCTCGCTCGCCGCCTTCGCGCGGCGGGCCTGGCGACGTCCCGTGACGCCGGAGGAAGTCGACCGCCTCCAACCCCTCGTGAAGCGCGACCCCTCGCTCAAGCTCGCGCGGACGGCCATCCTCGTCTCGCCCCACTTCCTCTTCCTGGTCGAGCCCGAGCCGGAGAAGGAAGGCGTGATTCCGCTCGGGCCGCACCCGCTGGCCGCGCGGCTCTCCTACTTCCTCTGGTCGTCGATGCCGGACGAGGCGCTGTCCTGGCGCGCGGACGGCCGCGACCTTTCGCGCGCGGAGTCGGTCCGGGAGGAAGTCCGGAGGATGTCGAAGGACCCCCGCGCGCGGGCGCTCGGCGAGCAGTTCGCGCTGCGCTGGCTGGAGCTGGACCCGCTGGGCGTGACGGTCCGCCCCGACCCGAAGAAGTTCCCCGAGTTCGACGACGCGCTCGCGGCCGACATGAAGGAGGAGGTGGTCCGCCTCTTCCACGAGATCGTCCGCGAGGACCGGAGCCTGCTGGAGCTGCTCGACGCCCGCCACACCTGGGTGAACGAGCGGCTGGCGAAGCTCTACGGGATCGAGGGCGTGAAGGGCCCCGAGCTCCGGCGCGTGGAGCTGAAGGACGGCGCGCGCGGCGGGCTGCTCGGCATGGCGGCGGTGCACGCGGTGTCGTCGTTCCCTTTCCGGACCAGCCCGGTGCTGCGGGGCAAATGGATCCTCGAGTCGCTGCTCGGCTCCAAAGTCCCGCCGCCGCCGCCCGACGCGGGCACGCTGTCGGAGATCGGGCCCGAAACGACGTCCCAGACGCTGCGGCAGCGCCTCGAGAAGCACCGGACCAAGCCCGACTGCGCCTCCTGCCACAACCGCATGGACCCGCTGGGGTTCGGGCTGGAGAACTTCGACGTCCTGGGCCGCTGGCGCGCGAGCGAGAACGGGCAGCCGGTGGACGTCCAGGGCACGCTTCCCTCGGGCGAGAAGTTCACGGGCGCGGAGGGCCTCAAGCAGGTGATCCTCAAGCGCAAGGACGAGGTGATGCGCCACCTGGCGAAGAAGATGCTGGGCTACGCGCTCGGCCGCTCGCTCAACAAGTTCGACGAATGCGTGGTCGATGACACGATGAAGGCGCTCAAAGCGAATAACTATAGGGCCTCGACGCTGATCGAGACGATCGCGCTGAGCTATCCGTTCCGGCACAGGTATGTGAAGAAATAGGTACCTGGTACCTCAAGAGAAGCCATGGACAGACGGACGTTTCTGAGAGGCGCGGGCGCGGCGCTCGGCGTGCCGTTCCTTCCCTCGCTCGCGCGCGCGGCGGACCCGAAGCCGCCCATGCGCATGGCGCTGATGTACTTCCCCAACGGCGTCTGGGAGAAGTCGTGGGTGCCGGAGAAGACGGGGGCGGACTATGCGCTGCCCTTCTCGCTGGAGCCGCTCGCGCCGGTGAAGGACGACGTCCTGGTCCTCTCGGGCCTCGACAAGCCGAACTCCCGGAACGGCGACGGCCACTACGCCAAGACCGCGAACTTCCTGACGGGCATGAAGGTGCGCCAGACGACGGGCAAGGAGCTCAGCGTCGGCGGCGTCTCGGTCGACCAGTACTGCGCGTCGAAGATCGGCCACCTCACGCCGCTGCCTTCGCTCGAGCTGGCCGTCGATCCGGTGATCTCGGGCATCGACAGCAACGTCGGCTTCACGCGCCTCTACGGGTCGTACATCGCGTGGCGGACGGAGTCGACGCCCGTCGCGCGCGAGATCGACCCGCGGGCGGCCTACGAGCGGCTCTTCGGCATGAAGCGGCCGGACGCGAAGAAGCACGAGGACCGGCGGGCCCTGCTGGACCTGGTGCTGGAGGACGCGAAGGGGCTGCGGGGCCGGCTGGGCCGCGACGACCAGTTCAAGCTCGACGAGTACATGGACGCGGTCCGGGCCGTCGAGAAGCGCATCGCCTTCTACTCCAAGCCCGATCCCCGGGACTGGAAGGCGCCGGAACCGGGCGACTGGGCGCCGCCGGCGGGGGCGCCGAAGGACCACCAGGAGCACGTCCGGCTGATGTTCGACCTCATCGCGCTCGCGTTCCGCTCGGACACGACGCGGATCGCGACGTTCATGTTCGCGAACGACGTCTCGGGCAAGAACTTCTCCCTGCTCATCCCGGGCGTGAAGGGCGGGCATCACGAGCTGAGCCACCACGAGAGCAAGAAGGAGAAGTACGAGCCGTACGCGGCCATCGCGCGCTGGCACGTGGAGCAGTTCGCCTACCTGCTCGGGAAGCTGCGCGAGGTCAAGGAAGGCGACGGCACCCTGCTCGACCACGCGATGGTCATGGTCGGGTCCAGCATCTCCGACGGCAACCGCCACGACCCGAACAACCTGCCCATCCTGCTCGGCGGCGGCGTCCGGGGAGGCCGCCACCTCGCCCACCCCAAGAACACCCCGCTCTGCAACCTCTACGCCGAGATGCTGCGGCGCATGGGCACCCCGGTCGACCGCTTCGGCGACTCCACCGCGCCGCTCAAGCTCGAAGGCTAAGCGACAAAAATGTCGGCTCCCCTCCCGGGGAACGACTCTGGCACAGGGCTTGCTTTACTCCGGGCGAAGGAGAAAGAGAGCCATGAACACGAGCGAAAAGAAGCGGATCCTGGTCGTCGACGACTGCCCCATGAACGCCAAGCTCGCCGCGCGCATCGGACGTTTCGGCGGCTTCGAAGTCCGCGAGGCCCACAGCGCCGTCGACGGCGCGGCGATCGCGCGCGCCTGGAAGCCCGAGCTCATCATCGTCGACGTCGTCATGCCGGACATGGACGGCTCGGAGCTCTGCGTGGTGCTGAAGAGCGACGCCGCGACCCGCGACATCCCGGTGCTCTTCGTGTCGGGCTACGCCGGCGATCAGTTCGCCCCGCTCGGCGAGTTCTGCGGCGGCGCGGACTTCCTGGCCAAGCCTTACAGCCCCCCGAAGCTGCTCCGCCTGATGAACCGGATGACGGGGGTTCAGTCGGCCGCGCCGACGCGGTAGAGCCGGGTCCGCGTCCGCAGGAGCAGAGAGCGGCGCGCGATCGCGGCGGACGCGAGGACCTCCTCGTCGAGCGGATTCTCGGCGAGGAGCTCGAACGTCCGGCCGGCGCGCAGGACGAAGGTCCTCCCCTCCTCGCTGGTGAGGTAGACCTTGCCGTCTCCCGCGACCGGAGACGCGGTGAACTTCCCCTTCAGACGCGCCCGCCAGACCTCGGCGCCCGTCGCCGCGTCGCGCGCGACGAGGCGGCCGGCCTCGTCGACCACGTACAGGAGGTCGCCGTAGAGCAGCGGCGAGCACACGTAGGGGCCGCCCTTCTCGATCCTCCACACGGTCGCGCCTCCCGGGCGGACCGCGAGCGTCGGGCCGTCCTTGCCGGACGTCGCGAAGATCATCCCCTTCCCGAAGACGGGCGACGGCGTGACCCAGCCGCTCATCCCCGTCACCCGCCAGAGCGCGGCCCCGGTGGCCGGATCGTAGCCGCGCAGCTCGTCCTGCGCGTTCACGACCAGCTCGCCCGCCGCGAGGATCGGCGTGCTCCACGAGCGCTCCAGGCCCGGCCGCGCCGTCCTCCAGCGGATCTCGCCCGTCTTCGCGTCGAGCGCCGCCAGGAACGAGGCGCCGTCATGGTCGCAGACGAGCAGCACGAGATCGCCGTGGAGCACGGGCGAGGAGGCGATCCCCAGCTCCGACGCGAACGCGCCCAGCGGGCGCCGCCAGAGCGCCTCGCCCGACGGGCCGGCGCAGACGACCCCGGCGTTGCCGAAGAACGCGACGACCCGGGCCGCGTCCGCCGCGGGCGTCGGGGCCGCGTGGCCCGTCAGCGCCGACGTCCGCTCGGGATCGGGATCCTTCGTCTCGAGCGACCAGCGGGTCGCGCCCGTCCGGAGGTCGAGGCACCACAGCGTCCGCCGCGCCCCGTTCTCGAGGGCCGAGGTCAGGAAGACGTCGCCGCCGCGCGTGACGGGCGAGGAGGCCCCTTCGCCCGGCACGACGACCGACCAGGCGATGTTGTCCTTCGACGTCCAGCGCTCCGGCAGGCGGGTTTCGGCGGAGACCCCGGCGCCGTCGGGACCGCGCCAGCGCGGCCAGTCCTGCAAGAGCAGCGCGACCAGGAGGGCCATCCGCCCATGCTACTAGGAGAACAGGCGGAGGGCGAGGGCGACGGTGCCGGCGGACGCGGCGAGGCCCAGGAACAAGAGGCGGAAGCTGAGCAGGCGGGCCAGCCGGGAAAGCTTCGACGGGCGCTCCGGCCGCCCCACGCGGCGCTCCGTGCCGCGCGCGGAGAGCGTCACCAGGAAGCCGCCCACTTCGTTCCAGGCGGCCAGGCCCCCATCCAGGCAGTAGATCCCCGTGAAGTCGCAGAAGGCGAGCGTGCGCGCCACCGCCGTCGAGAGCCTGCCGTCGTCGCAGACGAGCACGGCGTTCGGATGCCGGGTGACCGCGTGGACGAGCGCGGTGATCTTCGTCTCCGGAATGTTGACCGCGCCGGAGATGTGTCCCGCCGCGTAGGCCTCGGGCGGGCGGACGTCGATGATCGCGGACACCGCGCCGACGGCCGCCACGCGGAGGAGGTCGTCCGCCGGCATGCTCCGGGGCACGGCGGCCTCGACCCGCCGGACGATGGACCACTTGGACGCGGTCATGCCCCCCGCAAGCGCAAGGCGCGTGCCAGCCGGGGCCCGGAGGGAGGCCGACAAAATTGGCTAGAAGGGGACGATCTTGCGGCGGTATTCGCGGCCGATCCGGGCGACGACCGCCGCGCGGCGGCCGTCGAACACCGGCGCCGTCAGCGGCTCCATCGGGCCGTGGAGCGCGGCGCCCGCGACGAGCCATGCCTCGCCGTTCCGGCGGCCCACATACAGGAGCGTGCGGCCGTCGGGAGCGTAGACGGGGCTCTCCACCCGGTCGAACCACTCGCCGGGCTTGCCGTCCACGACCAGCCGCATGCGGCCGTCGAGGCTCTCCGACCAGGCCAGCGACGCGCCGTCGTCGCTCATGGCCATCTGGTTGGGCCTCGACGTCCCCCGCGCCACCTCGCGGCCGTTGTGGGTGAGGACGCAGGTCTTTTCCTGGAGCAGGGCGTGGGCCCAGCCGCCGCGCTCGCCGACGAGCAGCCGGTAGACGAGGTCGCAGGGCTCCGATTCCTGGCCGCCGACGACCGCCAGGCTCCGGCCGCCCTTCTTGGCGGCGTAGGAGGTCCGCTCGCCCCCGCGGCCGCAGACGGGCGGGCCGACTTCGTCGTAGACCGGGCCGGCCTGGTCGTTCACGGTCACCGTCCAGCCGCCGCCCGTCGCGATCACGCCCACGACCGCGCGTCCGTCGGCGCTGAAGCCGAGCGAGCCGACGCGCGGAAACAGCGCGCCGGCGACGCCGTCCACGACCACGCGGTCGCCGTCGGCCGCCGAGGCGACGTACGCGACCCGGAGGCCGTCGGGGCTGAAGCGCAGCTCGCGCGCGCCTTCGTGAAGGGCCCCCTTCTCGCCGTCGACGATCACGCGGGCCCCCTCCTCGGTCACCGCGACGTAGGCGAGGCGGAGGCCGTCGGGGCTCCAGCGCAGCTCGGGCACGTTCTGGTACGGGCCTTTGCCCTTGCCGCCGCGCACGACGCCCCAGCGGACGCCGTCGAAGGCGCGGTACGCGAACGACCCGTCCGCGCCGAACCCGGCGGGCTCGACGGCCTGGAAGAAGGGGCCTTCGTCGGCGCCGACGACGACGCGGGCGCGGAAGATGCCGGTGGCGTCGTCCCAGAGCGTCTGCGTGTAGGCGACGCGGAGGCCGTCGCGGCTCACGTAGGGCTGGCCCTTGCCGAGGTCGACCTTGCGCTCGCCGTTGACGAGGAGCCAGCGGATTTCCTCCGACATCCGCTGCGACTGCCACTCCCACTGGCGGCGTTCGTGGTTGGAGGCGACGCAGGCCCAGAGGCCGGGATCGGCGCCGCAGACGAAGCCGCCGAGGGAGCGGTATTCGGGGCCGAGGCGGTCGTTGGAGACGGGGCAGGTGCGGACCTCGGGCTCGGCCTCGGGGTCGTCGTCGGGGGCGGGGAGGGTCATGGAGGCGACGTAGAGGACGAGGTTGAGCGAGGAGTTGACGACGGGGGGGACGTCGGGGACGGCGGTCCAGCCTTCCGGCACGGAGCTCAAGAGACGCTCTTCGAACTCCGCGGGGGGGGACATAGGCGCGCTATTATACGCCCGGCCGGGGGCAGGTACAGGAACCGGAACAGGAACCGGAACGAGATGTCCGAGAGGGGGCCGCTTTCCGCGGTTGACTCCCGACGCTCAGGACTTGGGCGCGGGGTCCGCGGGCTGGGTGGCCTCCGGCGGGGGAGCGGGGGCCTTCTTGACGAAGAGGCCCTTGATCCGGCTCCAGAAGAAGACGAAGAACGCGGCGACGCCGCCGAAGATGACCTGAAGGGCCATGCCGCCGGCGGTGGGATCGATGTACGCCATACGCCTCTACTATAACCGGGAAAAGCGGTAAAGGAGGCGCGTGTTTCCCGGCAGGCCGACGCGTTCGAGGATCTTGAAGCGGCGGCCGAGCTCGGCCTCGAAGACGGCCTGGGTGTAGTCGGGATAGACGTCCTTCTTCCACTTCAGCAGCTGCCGGACCTTGTGATCGTCCTTGGGCACGAACTCGATCAGGCCCGCGTCGGTCGAGCGGCCGAGCCAGTCGAAGAACTTCGGCAGCGGCAGGCCCGCGCCGACCGAGAGGTGGTGGATGAGCGCGAGGCAGAGGGCGAAGTCGGCCTTGCCGCGCGAGGCGAGCCCGCCGCGTTCCTCGCCGTTCCAGCCCAGCCCCGGCGACGGGTCCATCAGGTCCATGACGACCGGGTGCACGTTGTCGAGCTTCCGCTCCAGCGCCCGCCCGTACAGGATCTCGCAGGCGTCGGGATCGCGCTCGAAGGACACGACGACCTTCGCCTTCTTCGCGGCCATCGCGCTGTAGCGGCCGGCGTTGGCGCCCAGGTCCCAGACCGTCTTGCCCGCGGCGGCGTCGAGCGCCTTCTCGACGACCTGGTCCTTGAACGCGAGCGCGGCGGCGTCGATCGAGCACTCCTGCTCGTAGCGCGACCACATCGAGCGCGGCGGGCCGGCCGTGAGCCGCTCCAGCCCGCGGCGCAGGCGGGTCAGGAGCCCGCGGACCTGGTCGCGCGAGATCTTGGCGGCCTTGGCCGCGTCCGCGAAGGCGCCCGAGGCGGTCGCGAGCTTCTTGTTGAGCCAGCCCTGGAGGAGGACGTCGGTGAACACCCCCCGCCGCAGCTTCTTCCGCAGCGGGAGAAGCGCGGAGAGCTCCTCGGCGGGCAGGCCGTCGAGCCGCCCTCGCAGGAGCGGATGATGGGCGACGCCGGTGAGGGCGGTCAGCAGCAGCGGGTTGTAGAAGAGCCGGGTGAACTGGGTGTAGGCCGTCCAGGGGGCGCCGTCGGGAAGCTCCTCGAACGAGGCCGTGTCGACCTGCGTGGGCCGCGGCCCGGCGAAGAGCACGTTGTACGGCGTGGCGTCCTTGAGGATGTAGCCCTTCTCGAGCGCCTCGAGGGCGAGGTCGAGCTGCAGCAGGCCGGCCGCGCGGAGCATGCCGAAGGTCCACTCGTAGGCGTAGCTCACGAAAGGAAGCCGCGGATGCTCCAGGACCAGCCCGTCGTGGCCCGGCAGCGACGCTGGAGTCGAGGCGACCATGCGGCCGTCGGCGACCAGCTTCGCGGGCAGGCCGGTTCGCTCGAAGTCCGCCCAGCGCTTCGCCCCGTCGGGCGTGAAGACCCGGAAGATCCGGCCGTCGTGCGTGACGACCCGCGCGTCAGGATCGCGGAACGACGCGGGATGGGTCTCCATGAGCGAAAAGCTTACCACGAGACGAGAGCCAAGTACCAAGTACCAAGCACCAAGACGAAGGTGGGTCGTCTTGGCTCTTGGAACTTGGAACTTGGCACTTACGCCAGGAGGCCTTCGACGACGTGGCCGTGGACGTCGGTGAGGCGGCGGCGGATGCCGTTGTGGTACCAGGTCAGCTTCTCGTGGTCGAGGCCGAGGATCTTCAGGATCGTGGCGTGGAAGTCGTAGGTGGCGACGGGGTGCTCGGCGACGTGGTAGCCGACGTCGTCCGAGGCGCCGTAGGCCGTGCCGGCCTTCACGCCCGCGCCGGCGAGCCAGGAGCTGAACGCGTGCGGATGATGGTCGCGGCCGCGCGTCCCCTTCCCCTCCGTCACCGGCGTGCGGCCGAACTCGGTCGTGAAGATCACCAGCGTGTCCTCGAGCATGCCGCGGCGGCGGAGGTCCTTGAGCAGGCCGGCCAGGGGCTGGTCGAGGATCGAGGCCTGGAGCGAGTGGTTGGCCACGACGTCCTCATGCGCGTCCCAGTTGATGCGCGGATTGCCGCCGAAGGCGCCGCCGTGGAAGAGCTGCACGAAGCGCACGCCGCGCTCGAGGAGCCGGCGCGCCAGGATGCAGTTGCGCGCGAAGCCCTGCGTGAGCTTCCGGTCGTAGCCGTAGAGGCGCTTGGTGTCCTCGGACTCGGAGTCGACGTCCGCCGCCTCCGGCGCGCGGAGCTGCATGCGGGCGGCGAGCTCGTAGGCGCGCAGCCGGGCCGGGAGCGCGCCCTCGCCGGGATTCGCCGCCAGGTCCGCGCGGTCCAGCTCGCCGAGCAGCGACAGCCCCGCCGCGCGCGCGGCCGGGTCTTCCCCGGCGGGCGGACGGACGTCCTTCACGGGCTCCGCGCCCGTGCCGAAGGGCACGCCCTGGTGCGAGGCGGGCAGGAAGCCGGCCGTCCAGTTGACCGGGCCGCCGGCCGGCACGCCCCGCGGATCGGGCAGGACGACGAAGGCGGGCAGGTCGTCGGCCTCGCTGCCGAGGCCGTAGCTCGCCCAGGCGCCGATCGAGGGGAAGCCCGCCATCGTGAAGCCGCTGTTCATCAGGAACGTCGCGGGCGTGTGGTTGTTGCTCTTCGACGTCATCGAGCGCACGACGCAGAGCTCGTCGGCGACGGTCGCGAGATTCGGCAGCAGGCCGCTCACCCAGAGGCCGCTCCGGCCGTGCTGTTTGAACTCGAACGGGCTCTTGAGCAGGTTCCCGGGCTTGCCGAAGAAGGTCTCGACTTTCCCTTCCATCGACATCCCGTCGCGCTTCTCCAGGCCGGGCTTGTAGTCGAAGGTGTCGACGTGGCTCACGCCGCCCAGGGCGAAGACCTGGATGACGCGCTTGGCGCGGGGCAGGACCTCCGAGCCGCGGGCTTCGAGCGCGGCGAGCGCGATCGCGCCCAGGCCGCCGCCCGACCGCCACAGGAAGTGCCGCCGCGACAGCTCATCGCACATGGAGGAACTCCGCCGAATTGAAGAGGGCCCAGGCGACCGTCGACATCCCGTGCTCGTTCGCCGTCGCCGCCGCGCGCGCCGCCTCGTCCGCCGAGGGGTCGCGTCCGAGCGTGAGCCGCCAGGCGAGGGCGACGTCCCCCTTCACGCGCTCCGCGAGCGTCGCCGCCATGCGCCGCACGAAGGGATCGTTCAGGAGCACCAGGGCCTGGAGGGGCGTCGACGTCGCGCGCCGCTCCGACACGCGCAGGCCGGGATCGGGCGCGTCGAAGGCGTCGAGCAGCACGTCCTTCCCGGAGATCGCGTTGAAGCGGTAGACCGAGCGGCGGTCGAAGTCGGGCGCGTCCTTCAGCGCGAAGTACGTCGTGCCGGACTGCGATTGGACGTCGAAGGGCTTGAAACTCGCCCCGCCGGGATCCGGCGCGAGGCGTCCCGCCGCCGCGAGCATGGCGTCGCGGATGGCCTCGGCCTCGAGGCGCCGCGGCGCCCAGCGCCAGAGCCACTTGTCGTCCGCGTCCACGGCCAGCGCGGCCGCGTTCGCGCGCGAGCCCTGGCGGTACGCCTCCGAGGCCAGGATCCGCCGGTGCAGCTTCTTGAGGCTCATCCCGTCCTCGAGGAAGCGCAGGGCGAGCCAGTCGAGCAGCTCGGGGTGGCTGGGCAGCTCGCCCGTGGGACCGAGGTCGTTGGTCGTCGACACGAGGCCGCGCCCGAAGTGCAGGTGCCAGACGCGGTTGACGATCGTCCGCGCCGCCTGCGGGCTCCCGGCGATCCACGCGGCGAAGCGGACGCGCCGCTCGCCTTCGGGGGCGTCGGGCGACATCCCGAACGCGCCCTGCCCCAGGGCTTCGAGGCCGCCGGGGGCGACGACCTCCGCGGGCTTCTCGACGTCCCCGCGGAGCAGCCGCTTCGTGGGCGCCTCGGGCTGGGCGCGGGTGCCGACCCAGGCGGTGGACGGCTTCCCCTGGCGCAGCTTCGCGAGCTCGTCGGCGAGGACGCGGCGGCGGGCCTCGGCGTCGGGATCGGGGGCCCGGCCTTCGAAGCAGGCGAGGACCTCGTCGGGGCTGAGCGCGCGGTCGTAGAGGGCGGCGTCCTCGATCTCGGCCTCGAGGAAGGCTTTGCCGCCGCCGCTGTGGCGCAGGCCGAAGAGCACGCGGGCCTCGTGGGCGCGGTAAACGACCGGCGTCGCGCTCTTCTTGTAAGGCTGGCCGTAGGGCCGGCCGTTCCGGTAGAGCGCGATCGTGCCGTCCGCGTGGTAGGCCGCCGCGAGATGGACGAGCTGCCCGGCCTCCGCGTCCTCGCCGGGCCCTTCGAGGTCGCGCGTGCGGCGGAAGAACGTGCTGCCGGCCATCCACTTCCCGGGCTCGCGCTCGGCGAACACCAGGGAGTCGAACTCCACGCCCGCCTCGACCGAGATCGCCCCGCCGCCTCCCTGCGCGCGCGTCGGGAGCGCGAGGCGGACCTCGAGGGTCTTCGCGATCAGGTCCTTGCGGATCCCCTGCGTCTTCGCGTGCGCGCCCTGGCCGTCGAGCCGCAGCCGCCCGCCTTCGACTTTCGCGCCGGCGAGCAGCTCGGCGTGGAGCGCGCCCAGGGCGTCGCGCGCGTCGCCCTCGAAGTCCCAGCGGGCGATCGGCGCCGGGCGCCCCTTGAGCCCCGCGAGCTCGCGCTCGATCTCCGCGGCCCGCGGGTCCGGCAGCGGACGCTCGCCGGAGACCACGCCCTCGAAGACGCTCTTCCAGCGGAAGTACTCCTCCTGCCGGATCGGCGCGAACTTGTGGTTGTGGCAGCGCGCGCAGTTCACCGTCAGGCCCAGGAAGGTCTGGCCGACCGTCGCGATGACGTCCTCCAGCTCCTCCTCGCGGACGCGCGCGCGCATCACGGCGCTCTGCTGCTTGTGCCCGACCTCGTCCCAGGCCCCGCAGACGAGGAACGCGGCGGCCGTCGTCCCGTCGGGCTCGTCCAGGACGTCGCCGGCGATCTGCGCCCGGACGAAGCGGTCGTAGGGCAGGTCGGCGTTGAAGGCGCGGATCAGCCAGTCGCGGTACGGCCAGGCGTTCGGCCGGACCTTGTTGTATTCGAAGCCGTGCGTCTCCGCGAAGCGCGCCAGGTCCAGCCAGTGCCGCGCCCAGCGCTCGCCGTAGGCGGTCGATCCGAGCAGCCGCTCGATCGCCGCGTCGACCTCCTCCTCCAGGTTCTCCGGAGGCAGGCCGGTCAGGCCGAACGCGATCCGGCGCAGGAGCGTCCGGCGGTCGGCGGGGGGCGACATCCCCAGCCCCTTCTCCTTCAGCTTCGCGCGCAGCAGGGAGTCGATCGACGCCCCCGGCGTGTCCCGGAGCGGCTGGAAGGTCCAGAAGTCCGCGCCGGCGGAGGAGGTCGCGGCCGCCGGCATCGGCGCGCCGCGGCGGATCCAGGCGTCGAGGTCCTCGACGGCCCGGGCGGCGAGGGTTTCTTTGGGGGGCATGACGAGGTCGGGGTCGGAGCGCCGCACGGCCTTGAGGAGGAGGCTCTGGTCGGGCTTCCCCGGCACGACGGCGGGCCCGGTGTCGCCGCCTTTGAGGAGGTCCTCCGGGGTGTCGACGCGGAGGCCGCCCTTGATCTTGGGGGCCTTGGCGGAGTGGCAGCTGTAGCACTTCTCGACGAGGACGGGGCGGACCTTGGATTCGAAGAAGGCGACGCCTTCCGGGTCGCCCTGAGCCAGCAGGAGGATGAGAATCCAGCTCATATGGCCGCCGCCCTAAGAGTACCCGCCGCCGGCCCGGAGGGTTTCTAAATAGCTTAAAGTAATTCAGATTCCGGGCCGTTCCTTGGGACCGCGAAGCCCTCGTTCTGGTTCGATTCATGTCGTTTGGGAGTACGAATCGGGCTTCTCTCCGATACTCCACAATGGCGGGGTAAAGTAATTGGGGGGCTGAGCCATGCACATGTTCATTCTCGCGGCGATCCTCGCGCAGGAAGCGCCGAAGATCGACGAGATCAAGGTCTCCGAGGCGATCCGCCGGGGGATCGACTGGCTGAAGCCGCAGGGCGTCGTGAACGACGGCGGCAACGGCACCCTCGAGCTGGTGCTGCTCACGCTGCTCCACGGCGGAGTGAAGAAGAACGACCCCCGCGTCAAGGAGCTCCTCGAGCAGATGCTCGCGAAGGAGCCGGAGTTCACCTACCGGACGGCGCTGCGCGCGATGGTGCTGGAAGAGCTCCAGCGCGTGAAGCACCAGGCCGAGATCCACAAGTGCGCCCAGTTCCTCCTCGACAACCAGACGGCCCAGGGCATCTGGAGCTACGGCACGAAGACAACCTACACGCAGGTCGTGCCGACCCCGAAGGATCCCGTCGCGTCGGGCGGCCCGAAGGTCGTCGGCTTCGGCGAGCCGGAGCCCGGCGTGAAGCCGAAGGTCCTGCAGAAGGTCCCCGTGAAGAAGAACCGGGAGATGCCGGGCGGCGGGGACAACTCCAACTCGCAGTACGCGGCGCTGGGCCTGCGGGCCTGCCACGATGCGGGGATCGTGCTGCCCGTGGAGGCCGTCAGGCTCTCCCAGAAATGGTGGCGCGACCAGCAGAGCGATCCGGACGCGAAGGACGGCGGCTACGGCGGCGCCGGCTGGGGCTACGGCGGCAAGAGCGCCGCGGCCTGGGGCTCGATGACCGTCGGCGCGACCGGCAGCCTGGCGATCTGCGACTACATCCTCGGCGAGAACTGGAAGGGCGACAAGGCCTGCCGCATGGGCGCCGAGTGGATCGGCTTCCACTTCAAGGTCGAAGACAACCCCAAGCACGAGAACCCGGGCGCCTGGCACTACTACTACCTCTACGGCCTGGAGCGCGCCGGCGTGCTCTACGACACCCCCAAGTTCGGCAAGTGGGACTGGTACGCCTACGGCGCGAAATTCCTCCTCGAGCAGCAGAAGCCCGAGGGCCACTGGGGCGATCTCACCAACACCTGCTTCGCGATCCTCTTCCTCAAGCGCGCCACCCGGCCGCTCGTCGCGTCCGAAGGGCGACGCAAGCCCTAGGACCCGGAACCGGTCCCGGTCCCGGAACGGAGAGCCGCCCCCCGGTCCCCCCACGGGGGGGCCGGGGGGAGCCGCCGG
>DASVNH010000062.1:0-9555 GCA_036383955.1 Planctomycetota bacterium
GGGGGGGATTTTCTGAACCTGAACCGGTCTCCCCCCGGGGGCGGGGGGGACTTTCTGAACCCGAACCTGGAACCCGAACCCCGGTGGTCGCGTCGGAGGGGGGTAGAATCCGTCGGTATCTGAAGGGATCGTCCATGAAGCTTCGCGTCGCGCTGCTCTACGGTTTCCTCGCCGTCTCCCTGATGGGCACGCTCGGGGCCGTCGGCTACGCCTTCCCCGCCCAGGACCGCGCGGGCGGCGCGCTGCCCCAGGACGAAGAGAAGCTCCTTCAGTACGCCCAGGAGCGCCTCAACCACGGCGACTGGATCCAGGCGGAAAAAGCCTACAAGGCCTGGATCGAGAAGTTCCCCGACGGCAAGAACGCGGAGCAGGCCTACGCGCAGCTCGCCAACCTCTACCAGTGGTACAGCCGCAAGCCCGCCGAGGCCCGCGCCTGGCTCGGCAAGGCCTGCGAAAAGTGGCCCAAGAGCCCGAGCTACTGGAACTGGCGCGTCCAGATCGCCCAGAGCTGGGCCAACCAGGAGCTCAAAGACAAGGCGATCGAGGAGTTCCGCAAGATCGCCAAGGAGGCCCCCGACGCCCAGGTCCGCGGCAACGCCCTCCGCCAGATCTGGGGCGTCCAGGGCAAGCACCTCCAGCTCTACGTCAACCAGACCTTCAGCGCCGGCCAGCAGCCCGCGGTCCAGGTCCACATCTCCGGCATCAACAAAGTCGCCTACCGCGCGACCCACATCCCCTGGGCGGGGCTGCTCGACGTCCTGGGCGGCAAGGACCGCAAGAATCTGCACGAGTCGATCGACAAGCTCCCCGCCTCGGCCCGCAAGCTCCTCAAGGAGTGGACCGTCGACTACGCCGTCGAAAAGAACCGCGGCTGGCGGAGCGAAACCATCCAGATCCCCTCCACCGAGCCCGGCGTCTATCTGCTCGAAGGCGAGCACGAGGGCGTCACCATGACGGTCACCCTCTTCGTCTCGCGCAACGGCCTGATCACCAAGGCCGCCGCCGGCAAGCTCCTCGCCTTCGTCCAGGACCGCTCGACCTCCAAGCCCGTCGAAGGCGCCCTCATCCGCGTCCTGCACGGCGACGCCGCGCTCGAAGGCACGACCGACGCCCAGGGCCTCTTCGCCACCGACGCCTTCAAGGGCGGCACCGTCGTGGCGATCAAGGACGGGGACGTCGCGACGACCGAAAGCCACTGGTCCGGCAACGACGGCGAGCGCCCGCTCGTCCACGTGACGACCGACCGCCC
This sequence comes from Planctomycetota bacterium, assembly GCA_036383955.1. Taxonomy (GTDB): domain Bacteria; phylum Planctomycetota; class MHYJ01; order MHYJ01; family JACPRB01; genus JACQFK01. Next base: position 1,250 of record DASVNH010000062.1, read on the forward strand.
GATCTACCGGCCGAACCAGACGGTCTTCTTCCGGATCGTGCATCGCATGGAGCGCGGCGAGAAGCTCCTCGTCCGCGAGGGCGAGAAGCGGGTCGTCGAGATCCGCGACGCCAAGGGCAACAAGATCTACGAGAAGATCCACGCGTTCAACGCCTTCGGCTCGGCCGAGGGCGAGATCACTCTCGGCGACGAGCCGCCGCTCGGCGAGTACAAGATCTTCCTCCGCGAGGAGAAGGCCGACCCGAACACCTACCAGCACAGCTGGCGCTGGTACGGCAGCTGGGGGACCGCGCCGCGCGACTTCGGCCAGTTCCGCGTCGACGAGTACCGCAAGCCCGAGTACAAGGTGGACGTCGAGTTCAAGAAGTCCCCCGTCCTCCAGGGCGAATCCGTCGAGGCCTCGATCCTCGCGAAGTACTACTTCGGCTCGCCGGTCGTCGACGCCGAGGTGAAGTACCAGGTCTTCCGCCGCCACCACTACTACTACTGGCGCTGCTGGGACTACTACTACGACTGGTACACCGAGGACGGCGACGACGACGTCTACGAGGGCAAGCGGGGACGTCGCGGCGGCCGCGCGTACTGGGGCCACGGCGAGCAGGTGCACCAGGGCACCGGCCGCACCGACAAGGACGGCAAGCTCCAGGTGACGTTCGACGCCCCCAAGTGGGACCACGACGCCGTCTACACGGTCGCCGCGCAGGTGACCGACCTCTCGCGCCGCACGGTCGACGGCTCCGCGACGGTCAAGGCCACGCGCGCCGAGTTCGGCCTCGCCATGACGCTCAACAAGTACGTCTACAAGCCGGGCGAGAAGATCAACGCGCGCGTGCGGGCGGCGACGCCCGACGACAAGGTCCTCGCCCAGGTCCCGATCAAGGTCAAGGCCTACGACCGCCGCTGGCGCGAGAACAAGTACGACGACGAGTTCCTGTTCCAGGGGGAGTCGACCACCGACGTCCACGGCATCGCGGAGTTCGACCTCGTGCCGCGGCGCGACGGCGGCTACCTCTGGATCGTCGCCGAGGCCGAGGACCGCAAGGGCAACAAGGTCACGACCGAGCACTGGGCCTGGCTCTGCGGCGCGAACTGGAGCGGCGACACCGTGAACCTGAACGGCGTCGACCTCATCCTCGACAAGAAGACCTACGACATCGGCGACACCGCCCAGGCGCTCGTGACGAGCCAGTTCCGGAACGTCACGCTGCTCTTCACGGTCGAGGGCAAGGAGATCTTCCACCACGAGGTCGTCGCCGTGAAGGGCCACACGCGCCTGATCGAGTTCAAGATCGACAAGGCCGCCTACGCCCCGAACGTCTTCCTGGACGTCGTCGCCATCAAGGAGAACGCCGTCGTCCAGAAGCGGAAGATGATCGTCGTCAACCCGTCGGCGCGCTTCGTCAAGGTCGAGATCGCCCCCGACAAGACCCAGTACCGGCCGCGGAACAAGGCCGTCTACAACGTGACCACGACCGGCGCCGACGGCCGCCCCGTCGCCGCCGAGGTCTCGCTGGGGGTCGTCGACGAATCCATCTACGCCCTCCAGGACGAGTACGCCTGGGACATCCGCAAGCACTTCATCCATCGCCGCGGCAACGAGGTGGGCACGGCCACCTCGCTGCAGTACTGGGACTACGGCCGCGCCGACGAGGCGAAGCAGGAAAAGGCCGGCGCCCTCCGCTCCGCCGCCGCCCCTCCGGCGCCCGCCGCCGCGTTCGGCGGCGAACGGCGGAAAGAAGCCGCCGATCGCGACGGCGGCGGCGGCGCCGCGCTCGCGGCCACCGAGGTCCGCTCCAAGTTCGCCGACACCATGATCTGGAAGACCGTCACGACCGGCGCCGACGGCCGCGCCACGGTGGAGGTCGAAATCCCCGACAACCTCACCACCTGGCGGGCGACGGGGCGGGCGTCGACGTCCGACTCGCGCTTCGGGCAGTCGTCGAACGACGTCCTGGTGCGCAAGGAGATGATCGTGCGGCTTGAGGCGCCGCGCTTCTTCACGCAGAACGACGAGGTGATCTTCAGCGCGATCGCCCACAACTACATGGCGGAAGCGAAGGACGTCCACATCGAGATGACCGCGGAGGGTCTCGACGTCCAGGGCGAGCTCAAAAAAGTCGTCCGGGTCGCCTCGCAGGGCCAGGAGCGGATCGACTGGAAGGCGAAAGTCCGGACGGCCGGCGCCGCCGTGCTCACGGTCAAGGCGCTGGCGACGGGCGATTCCGACGCGATGAAGCTGACGGTGCCGGTGCTGGCGCACGGCGCCATGCGCTGGGAGTCGAAGGGCGGCATCGTGGAAGGGAAGGTCGTCGAGAAGGTGACGATCCCCGACGGCCCCGCGCGGGAGGCGGCGGAGCTGGTGGTGGTGCTCTCGCCGACGCACGCGGCGATGGTGCTCGACGCCCTGGAGTACCTGGCGGGCTATCCGTACGGCTGCGTGGAGCAGACGATGTCGAGGTTCCTGCCGACGGTCGTCGTGAGCCAGGCGCTCCAGAAGCTCGGGATCGAAAAGAAGGAGCTCCAGGCGGAGCTGCCGAACATGGTGTCGGCGGGCCTGCAGCGGCTCTACAACTTCCAGCAGCAGGACGGCGGCTGGGGCTGGTGGCAGAACGACAAGTCGAATCCGTGGACGACGGCCTACGTGGTCATGGGCCTGGCGATGGCGAAGAACGCCGACCACTACGTCGAGCCGCACGTGCTGGCGCGCGGGATGCAGGCGCTGCAGGCGCATCTGGCGGCGGCGAAGGAGGCGGATCTCCAGGCGTACTGCCTCTACTCGCTGTCGGTGGCCGGGCTGAAGATGGACGTCGTCCGCGACCAGCTGACGGACAAGCTGGCGGAGCTGCGGCCGTACTCGAAGGCGCTGCTGGCGCTGACGCTGTCGAAGGACGGCCGGAGCGCGAAGGAGGTCGTCGCCGCCCTCGCCAAGGAAGCGATGACGGTCGGCGCGGCCGCGCATTTCGAAGGGCAGGCGGAGCGGGGCGGCTGGATGGACCACTCGATGGAGGTGACGGCGGCGTGCCTGCGGGCCTTCCTGGCCGTCGAGCCGAAGCACGAGCTGGTCCCGCGGATGGTGCACTGGCTGGCGACGGTGCGGCAGGGCAACTACTGGGGCTCGACGAAGCAGACGGCCCTGGTGGTCTTCGCGATGGCGGAGTACCTGGCCGTCTCGGGCGACCTGAATCCGGACATGACGCTGTCGCTCACGGTGAACGGGCAGAAGGTCCTGTCGGAGCGGGTGACGAAGGAGAACTGGCACGCCTTCGAGGGGATGCGCAAGTTCAAGGGCGTCCAGCTGCGGCCCGGCGAGAACGAGATCGTGATCGAGCGGACGGGCAACGGCACGCCGGTGTGGTCGATCTACGCGAAGTCCTACGCCGAGGGCGAGGACCTGCCCGCCTCGAAGGGCGGCATCCAGGTCGAGCGGACTTACGCGCGCGTGATCAACGACGCCGGCAAGCGGATCCTCCAGAAGCTCGAGAGCGGCGCGACCGTCACCAGCGGCGACGAGATCGAGGTGACGATCACGGTCAGCGCCGACCGCGACCACGAGTGGCTCATGATGGACTGCCCGATGCCCTCGGGCTTCGAGGCCGTCCGCGAGTACTGGGGCCATCCCGGCTGGGGCCGCTGGGGCTACTGGTACAGCCGCAAGGAGTTCCGCGACGAGAAGGTCTCGGTCGCCATGACCACGCTCCACCGCGGCACCCACAGCGTCCAGTACGTGATGCGCGCGGAGGCGCCCGGCGACGTCCACATCCTCCCCGCCGGCGTCTTCAACATGTACCACCCCCAGATCGGGGGCAACTCGAGCGAGTTCCGTCTCAAAGTGAAAGACCGCAACTAAGAAGGTCCAGGAGACAGGTCCAGGTCCAGGACGCGGAACCGGAACCGGACCCGGAACGGGTGGCTAGTCCGCGCTGGCGCGGAGGCGCTGGAAGCCGACGACCCGGGGGCCGAGCCAGTCGGCGCGGACCGAGTTGCGCTGGTCGCGGAGGCGGGCGGCGGCGCGGCGCACCGCGTCGGCCTCGAGCGCGGGACGGCCCGCGTGGATCGCCTCCAGGCAGGCCGAGATCCAGGTCTCCTTCGTCTGGGCGATCGACAGCCCTTCCGTCCACTCCACGAAGCGCTCGTCGAACGCCTCCTTGAAGCAGGCGCGCAGATACGAGCGGCGCACCGGGTCCGAGGGATGCCCGACCACGTACACGCGGTCGAAGCGGCTCGGACGATCCGTCAGCGCGGCGTCGAGCTTCTCGGGATGGTTCGTCGTCGCCACCACCAGCACGCCCTCGAGGCCGGCCAGACCGTCGAGGCGGTTCAGGAAGTGGCTCAGCGGGACCTTGCCTTCGAAGAGGGTGTCGACGTCCTCCAGCGCCAGGATCGCGGGGGCGAACGCGACGGCCTGCGAGAACGCGTGCTCGACGAGGGGGAGCTCGACGGCCTCGCTCGCGGTGAGGAGGATGAAGGCCTCGCGGCGCTGGGCCGCCAGGACGCGCAGCAGCGTGGTCTTGCCGTTGCCGGGCGGGCCCGTCAGGAGCAGGCCGCGGCGGTGGGGGACGCCCATGCGGCGGTACTCGGCGCGGGCGGCGAAGAAGCCTTCGACCTGGAGGCGGAGGTCGTCGAGGACCACCGGATCGAGGAAGAGGGAGTCCCAGCTCGCGGCGGGATCGCGGGGGATCGGGGCGCCGCCCACGACGATGATGCCGTCGTGCTCGCGGGCGCGCTCGGCGGCGTAGGCCGCGTAGCGGGCGAGGAGCTCGGCGAAGGCCCCGGGACGTCGCTCGCCGGCGATCAGGACGATGTCGTTGAAGGGATCGGTGATGACGGCGAGGCAGGCGTCGCCGACGACGCGGAGGCCGCTCCGGCGGACGCGGCGGAGGCGGACGGCCTCGTTCTCCCGGTCGGGGCAGACGGAGTCGAACTCCGGGGCGACGGCGTCGCTGAGGAGCAGCGGGACGGCCTGGGAGGGATGGCGGTCGAGGAAATCGGCCATCCAGCCCGTGTCGAGCGGGGCGTTCCCGCACTCGAGGCGGAACACGCGGAAGCCCTCGAGGTTTTCGCGGGCCAGCGAGCGGCGGACCGCGTCCACCAGGCGGTAATGGATATCGAAAGTGCTCATAAATCTTTCAACGGGAGGGGAGTCACGGGGGCCGGGTCCATTCGTCCGGTGTGCGTGTCTACCCTCTAACCTCTGATTCCGGAGAAGGTTCGAGGATTTCGGGTTACTCGCGTTGACGAAATGACCGCGTCATTTCGTCAACGCGAAATCGGGATGGGTCTCCCGCAGCACCCGGAGGATCTCGGCGCGGTCGACCGCCGACAGGTGGGCGTAGGCCGGGCTCGCGTCGCGGCCGAGAAGGATGTCGCGCATCCGCTCCGCCACGTAGGCCTTCGCGACGGCCGGCAGGCCGGCGAAGGCCTTGGAGTAGATCAGGTAGCTGCAGGGCAGCGCGAAGAGGCGGCGCTGGAGGTCGAACTTGCGCAGGGGCCCCCGCTTCTCGAAGGCCTCGGCGAAGCCCGACGTCCCCCGCACGCGCGCGGTGAGGGGGGCTTCCTCGGAGAAGAAGAGGGCCTCGACGAGCGGCTCGCAGTTCGAGCGGATCCGGGAGCGGGTGCCGTCGGTCAGCGTGCCGGGAGGATCGCCGCAGAGGCGGTTGATGTCCTCGCACTGGACCAGCGCCACGCGGGTCTCGTGGTTGGCGCGGGTGATCAGGTTGTGGACCAGCGTCTGGTGCTCCAGGACCAGGAGCGCGACGATGTCGCTCGTGGGCGCGAGGTAGGCCTCGACGTCCACCCGGTCCGAGAGGTCCGTCACGTTCGCGCCGCGCTCGGCGAGCCGCTCGACGTCCGGATTCTCGGGGAAGGTGACGTTGCCCAGGTGGCGCATCGCGCCGTGCTCGCCGGTGACGTACCAGCCGCCCCAGCGTTCCGCGAACGGGCTCTTGTAGTTGGTGCGGAACGTGCCGAGGCTGAGCTGGGGCGTGCCGTCGCCCGCGGGATAGACCGAGCGCACGACGTGGCCGGGCACGCCGAGCGACATCCCCCGGCTGTCGTGGCACTGGAGGCAGGCGTCGGTCTGGCGGACGGGGCGGGGGCGGTCGACGTCCTTCTGCGACAGCGTGTAGAAGACGGCGCCGAGCTGGGGGTCGACGGCCGAGATCTCCATCACGTCGCCGCCGCGGACCCAGCCGACGTAGACGTCGTCGTTGAAGTAGAGGGCGCGGGGCGAGCGGGGGCTGATGCGGCGGAGCTGGAAGCTGGTCTTGCTGAAGACGAGGGTCTGGGACGAGGCGGGGATGTCGAGCGCCGCCAGGAACGACTTGAGGTAGCCGAAGTCGTCGTCGCGGGCGAGGGGGACGTCGAGCTTCGCGACCGGATCGGCCGCCGCGGTCGCGCTGTAGCGGACGGGGGGCGCCTCGTACGACGACGCCTGGGCCAGGGCAAGCAGCAGCATCATGGCGCGGTCTATCTCCTCTACGCCCGGAGGAGCAAATCGTGGGCCACGCGAAAGGAAGTCGGGGAAGGGGCGTCGGAACGCGGCTTTTTACTCGGGAAGCGGTTTTCCTTTGGTCTCGGGGCAGATCCAGATGACCAGCCCGAAGACGTACATCAGGGAGATGGTGGCGCACATGCGTCCGTAGTCGCCGTCGAAGGCCTTCACGAGGTGCCCGCTGACGAGGGTGCCGGCGGCGGCCACGACGCGGCCGATGTTGAAGCTGAACCCGGAGCCCGTCGCGCGCACGCGGGTGGGGAAGAGCTCGGGCAGGTAGAGCGGCAGCCAGCCGTAGAAGGCCGCGGTCAGGCCGCCCGCGAAGAAGACGGTCCAGAGGAAGCCCGTGCCGTAGACCGGGTGGGAACGGAAGAGGAACTGGCAGATCCCGAGCGACAGCACGCAGAGGACGAAGTAGGCGATGCGACGTCCCGTCTTCTGGGCCGTCAGCGCCGCGATGATCGTGAAGACGATGGCGCCCGAGGACATGGCGATCTGCGACCAGGCCTTCACGCCGGGCGCGCCGTTCGAGAACTTGTCCGCCCAGGCCGGGATCCACTGGACCGAGCCCCAGGTCCCGAGCAGCGCGAGGGCGGCGAGGGTCGCGCCGAGGATCGTCGAGCGCCGGATGGCGGGAGCGAAGATCTCGGCCACGCGCGGCTTCGCCTGGCCTTCCGAGGCCTGCTTCCACTTCTCCGATTCGGGCACGAAGATCCGGATCAGGAAAGTCAGGATGGCGGGCAGCGAGCCGATCACGAACAGCAGGCGCCAGCCGCCGGCCGCCAGCAGGGACTTCACCCAGGTCTCCGGCAGGAACGACGAGAGGAACGAGCCGACCTGATGCATGAACGTGTCCAGGCCCAGCGAGAGGAAGCCCACGAAGAGATAGCCCACGTTCGCCGCCGCGCCGATCAGCCCGGCCATGAGGGGACGGGACGTCGACGGCCACATCTCCATCACCAGCGCGACGCCGAGCGCCCACTCGCCGCCCATGCCGAGCGAGGCGATGAAACGCAGCGTCATGAGCTGCCAGGGCGAGCCCACGAAGCCGCAGAGGCCCGAGAACACCGAGTAGACGGCCACGCTCCAGACCATGGCCTTCACGCGGCCGACCCGGTCGCCCAGCCAGCCGAACAGCACGCCGCCCGCCGCCGCGCCCAGCAGGAACGTCGCGATGATGTAGCCGAACCAGGTCCCGACCAGGCCCTCGAGCTGCCCGGGCGGCACGCTGCCCGCCAGCATCGCCCGCAGGGCCGGACGTCCCGCCAGCGGGAACAATCCCATCTCGAAGCCGTCGAACAGCCAGCCGAGCAGGGCGGCCAGGAGCGCCATCCACTTGCCGCGCGGGCTGGCTTCGTTCTGCATGCGGTGTCTTCTAACCTACGGCTTGCTCGACGTCCATAGATTCAATCCGTATCATGTCCGCGCATGACAGACGTCCGGGTCCGTGAAGTTGAGACCTCTTTCCGCCGCTACGCCTACCGCACCCCGCTCAAGTTCGGCGGCGTCCCCACCACCCACGCCACCGTGGTCACCGCCCGCGTGCTCGTGGAGGGCGTCGACGGCCGCCAGGCCTGGGGCGAGGGCGCCATGCCGCTCGGCAACGTCTGGTCGTTCCCATCCAAGAAAGTCCCTCCCGACCGCACGAACGCGGCCATGGAGGCGCTCGCCGTCAAGATCGCGCGCTGGATGCCGGAGTTCGGCGACGCGGCGCATCCGGTCGAGCTCGGCCACCGCTGGGAGCCGTCGTGGTTCAAGCTGGCGGAGGACGTCTCCAAGGAGCTCGCCCTCGCCGACCCGATGCCGCGGCTCTGCG
>DASVNH010000063.1:0-10361 GCA_036383955.1 Planctomycetota bacterium
AACCTGAACCTGAACCTGAACCTGAACCTGAACCTGGGTTACGGGGCTTGGCGGAGGTCGCAGCAGTCCCGGTCTTCGAAGCGCAGGATGACCTCCTCGAGGCGGGCCGTGTCCCAGGGCGTCGGCGGGAAGCTCTCCACCAGCTCGCCCCAGCGGTTGATGAAGTGGATGCCGGGATCGACGTCCGGGGCGGCGGCGGGCCGGACGAGCACGGTCTGCAGCCAGATCCAGCGCTGGGCCTCGGCCTCGCGGGCCTTCGTCCAGGCCTCGACGTCCGCCTTCGGATCCCAGTAGAGGAGCACGTGCGAGCGGCGCCGGAACTCCTTCAGCCGCCGCGGCCGGCCCTGGAGGTCCACGACGTCCCGGTCCGTCATCACGCGAAGCTGAAGGCCTGGCTGGGCGTGTAGAGGAAGCTCCGGTCGAGCAGGTCGGTCGGCACGCCGAGCGCGCGGGCGTGGTCGCTGAACTCGCGCAGCAGGTAGTCGAGCCCCGGCGCGCCGCCGTAGCTGCGCCAGTAGGACGCGCGGGCGCCGTCGGTGCCGAGCATGACCTGGCCGGGGAATTCCTGGATCATCTCCACGTAGAGCCGCAGGGTGGGGTTGTCGCGGCCGAGCGGGTGCCGGAAGGTCCGGTCGTACTCGACGTTGACGCCGGTCTTCAGCAGCCCGCGGTGGTAGTCGCGGTCGAGCGTCCGGTCGGTGTGCGAGAGCGTGATCTTGCCGGGCGGCACGCCGCGCGCCGTCAGCAGCTCGATCTGGTCGAAGCCGAGGCCGGGCTCGACGTGGGTGATGACCGGGCATCCCGTCCGCCGGTGCGTCGCGGCCGCGGCTTCGAAGGCCGCGCGCTCGGCCGCGTCGAGGCCCCGCGCGCCGCTCGCGACCTTCACGATGCCGGCGCGGTGCGACGTCCTCCGGACCTCGGGCCCGGCGCAGTCGTTCGCGTCGATGCCGAGCGTGACCTCGGCCGTGAAGAGCTCGGCGAGCTCGGCGGCCGACATCCGGAAGCGCCAGTGGCCCCGCGGGTAGAACTTCGGCAGGTGCAGCCCGGTGGGCGCGATGAGGGCGACGCCGCTGCGCCGGGAGATCTCGGCGAGCTTGAGGACGTCGCGTCCCGCGTCGCAGGGCATGGTCTCGACGACGGCGCCGAGGCCGGCGGCCTTGAGGTCCAGGAGCTCTTTCGTCCCGTTCTCGACGGACGTCAGGAGGAGGTCGGGGAACAGCTGCACGACGTAGCCCGGCTCGATGATGATGTGCTCGTGCGCGTAGACGCGGCCGAGCGAGGGGACGTCGCCGAGCACGGTGCGGAAGTTCATCCGAGGTTCTCCCAGGCGAGGGCGGCCGCGCCGAGGACGCCGGCATGGTCGCGCATCTTCGAGATCACGAGGGCCGGCGCGCTGTGCCGGGGCCAGCGGAACACGTGCGCGGCGACCTGCGCGCGCAGCGGCTTGAGGAAGTGCCGGGCGCCGTGCGTCGCCCCGCCGGCCAGGATGACGATCCGCGGCGCGTAGGCGTGGATCGCGGACACGAGGAACCAGCCCAGGTGCTCGGTCCAGACGCGGAGCTCGTCGCAGGCCAGGCGGTCCTTGCGCGCGACGGCCTCCATCACGGCTTCGCAGTCGATCGCGTGCGGGTCGGCCTGCCAGCGGTCGGCGAGGATCGAGGGAATGCCGCGCGCGAGGCCGTCGCGGACCTGGCTGGCGAGGGCCGTGGCGGAGCAGAGCATCTCGGCGGTGCCGCGGGCGCCGGTGAAGCAGAGGCGGCCGTCGCGCGATTGCATCACCATGTGCGACATCTGGGTGCCGAACTGGAAGTGGGGATCGCGCAGGATCTTGCCGTCGAGCAGCGGGCAGGTGCCCACGCCCGTGCCGAGCGTGACAGTGAGCGCCCAGGTCTCGCCTTTGGCGAGGCCGTAGCGCGCCTCGGCCAGCATCGCCAGGCGCGCGTCGTTGTCGGCGAAGACCGGGAGGCCCGTCTTCGCGGCGAGCTTCGGAACGAGGGGGAAGTTTTCGAGGCCGTCGAGCCGGCCCGGGAGCAGGACCACGCCTTTCTCGGGATCGACCGCGCCGGGGAAGCCGAGCGCGATCGCCCGCGGCCGGACGCGCTTCGACAGGCGCGCCGTCTCCGCGACCAGCCGCTTCAGCAGCCTCTCGGGGCCGGCCGTCGCGTCGGAGGGCGTGATGCCCTCGGCGAGCAGGCGGCCGCGGCGGTCGACGGCCCCGCTCTTCAGGCGGGTGCCCCCGACGTCGAATCCGATCACCACGTCGCTCATGCCGGCGTCTCCAGGATCGCGCCCAGAGCGAGCAGTTTATCGCGCAGCTGGGGAAAGGGAAGCTCCCGCGGGGTGTCCGAGAGCGCGGCGGCGGTCCCGGCGGCCTGGCCCATCGCCATGCACTGGCCCATCGAGCGGACGCTCGCGTGGGCGTCGTGCGTGGCCGAGAAGCAGCGGCCCGCGACGAGCAGGTTGTCGACGCCCTTCGGAACCAGAGTCCGGTACGGGATGCCCACCGCGGCGCCGTCGGGCAGGTAGGCCCACTTGGTGTCCCGGCCCTCGTGGTGGTCCTCGATCGGCGCGCCGCAGAGGCCGATCGCGTCCTCGAACGCGCGGGCGCCCAGGACGTCCTCCCGCGTGAGCCGGTACGCGCCCTCGATCCGCCGCGTCTCGCGGATGCCGATCTGCGTGCCGAAGGCGGCGAGGGCGGCCTTCTCGTAGCCGGGGACCTTGTCCTTCAGGAAGCGGACGTACTCGAGCGCCTGCCGGCGGCCTTCGATCTCCGCCGCGCTGAGCAGCTCGGGGTCGGTCGCGTTGACCACTTTGCCGTCGCGCTTCAGGAAGGACTGGAGCCGCGTCATCACCGTGGCCGTCATTCCCGGCACCGGCATCGGATGGTCGCTGCCTTCGCGGCGCGGGAGGTCGTAGGACGTCGCCTCCGCCATCAGCCGCTGCAGCTCGCCTTTGGGGAGCGACTTCCTCCGCTCCATGTCGACGTTCACGAGCTTGAAGGTCGTCGTCAGCGTCTGGGCCGGCTCCCGCTCGCCGGCCAGCTCGTACGGCGCGCCCGCCAGGTGCGCGACGTCCGCGTCGCCCGAGGCGTCGACGACCACCCGGCAGCCGATCCGGCGCAGGCCGGCCTTGGTCGCCACGACGACGCCGGTGACGCGGCCGTCCTTCTTCTCGACGTCCTGGACCCACGCGTGAAGCAGCACGCGCGCGCCGGCCTCGCGGACGAGGGTCTCCCAGACGACTTTCAGGTACTCGGGGTGATAGGTGATGCCGGTGCCGGCGCCGTAGGTGTTGGGCCGCTCGAAGCAGACGCCGTGGCGCTTGAGGCCGTCGACGACCGCGTCCGGGATCCCGCCCACGACTTTCTTCGCGCGCGTGCCGGGCGTGTAGAAGCCGTAGAAGGTGTCGAGCACCAGCGTGCTGGTGCCGCCGAGGAAGCCGTAGCGCTCGAGGAGCAGCGTCTTCGCGCCCGCGCGCGCGGCGGCGATGGCCGCGACGCTGCCGGCGGAGCCGGAGCCCACCACCAGGACGTCGGTTTCCGCGAGGGTCTCAACCACTGACGGTCCACCCGCCGTCGACCACGAGCGTGTCGCCGGTCACCATCCGGGAGTCGGGGCCGAGCAGGAAGAGGGCGGCGCGGGCGACGTCCTCCGCCTCGAGGAGGCCGCCGGCGAGCGGCTGCTTGGACTTCATCAGCTCGAGGATCGCGGGGTCGCCCTGGGCGCGGCCGCTCATCGGCGTCTTGACGAGCGAGGGGGCGATGGCGTTGACGCGGATCTTCTCGGGGGCGTAGTACGCGGCCATGGACTTCGACATCCCGAGGATCGCGCCCTTCGAGGCGGCGTAGGCGTGGGAGCCGAAGTGGCGGGCCTGGGGGGAGAAGCCGAGGACGCTGGCCATGTTGAGGATGGAGCCGCGGAGGCCGTCGGCGTCGACGTCCTGCTGGAGCATCCGGTTCAGCGCGGCGCGGCACATGAAGAACATCGACTTCACGTTGGCGTCGAGGGTCGTGTCCCAGCCCGCTTCGGTGCACTCGTGAAGGGGGCCGTCGCCGAACTTGCGCCCGCTGATGCCCGCGACGTTGAAGACGGCGTCGAGGCGTCCGAAGCGGCGGACGCAGGCATCGACGGCCTTCTCGGACGTCGAGGGATCGACGAGGTCGCCGGCCAGGAAGTCGCCGCCGACCTCCTTCGCGAGCTTCTCCGCGTTCTCCGGCGTGCGGCTGACGACGAAGACGTTCCAGCCGGCGGCGAGGCGGGCCGTCGCCTCGGCGATGCCGGTGGAGCCCGTGATCAGGAGGACTCGCTCTGTCACCGTCTCCCCCTCGGGGGGCAGGGGGGGGAACTCCTCGTGATTCTTGATTCGTGATTCTTGATTCTACGCATACAGGTGCGCCAGGCTCTTCCGATAGGCCTCGTAGAAGCGGTCGAGCTGCTCGGCGGCGCCGGTGTGGCCGACGAACTGATGGCTGGGGAGGAGGACGGGGGGCTTGCCCATGTCGACGAGGAGCTCGGCGACCCGGCAGCGGATCATGTTGATGATCATGCCGCCGGTGACGGTGGAGGTGGGCCCGGTGCGCCACTCGAGGCCGGGGATTTCGACGACGCAGTCGCCGGGGGGGCACTGGTTGTCGATGACGAGGTCGGCGACGTCGACGAGCTTCTTTCCGGAGGGATGGCCGGGCTTGGCGTCGCGGCAGTGCTTCTCGGAGACGATGCCGACGACGGGCATCCCGCGCTTTTTGGCGCCCATGGCCATCTCGACGATGACGGGGCGGAGGCCGGACGTCGAGATGACGATCATCGCGTCGTGGGGCCCGAACTTGAAGCTCTTGAGGATCTCCTCGGCGTAGCCCTCGTACTTCTCGAGGTGGAGGGGGGCGCGAAGGCCGTTGGTGCCGACGATGCTGGCGTGGGTGGAGAGGGAGAGCTCGACGAGGGCGACGAAGCCGGGGAAGCAGCCCTGCCGCGGGGTCATCTCCTCGCACATCATGCGGGAGTGGCCGTTGCCGAAGAGGAAGACGAGGCCTCCCTTCGCGATGCGGCCGGCGAAGAGCTGGGCGGCCTTCTCGATCGTCGGCCCCTGGTGGCGGAGGGTGTCGAGCAGCGCGAGGGTCTTCTCGTAGTAGCGGTCGGCGGCAGTGCTCATCTTCTGACGATCTCCACACGGTAACGGTAACGGTCGGCGGGCGCGGCGAGCTCGGCGACTTCGAGGGGGCGGCCGTCGTCGAGGAAGGTATGCCGGCGCACGACGATGACGGCGCCGGGGCCCAGGAACTTCTGTTCGCGGGGGAGGGGGGCGCGGACGAAGACCTCCTCGTCGGCGCGGGCGGGGACGAGGCCGTGGCGGGTTTTCAGCCAGGCGTAGAAGGACTCCTCGGGGAGGCCGTCGACCAGGTCGGGGACCAGGCGGAGGGGGAGCTCGTTGCGCATGACGCACCAGGGCTCGCCGTCGAGGGTGCGGAGGCGGTCGAGGGCGACGGCCTTCTCCCGGGCCTTGAGGCCGAGGAGGCGGGCGAGCTCGGGGGAGCGCGGCACAGAGGCGCGGACGGAGCATTCGACGGTCTTGGGGAGGCGGCCGACGCCCGTCATGCTGTCGGTCCAGGAGCTGACGCCGGCGCGGTTGTCCTCGACGACCGGCCGCACGACGACGGTGCCGCGGCCGCGGGTGGACTGGAGGAAGCCGCGACGTCCGATCTCGAAGAGGGCGCGCTTGATGGTGATGAGGCTGGCGTTGAACTCCCGGGCGAGCTCGCGCTGGGTGGGGAGGAGCTGGCCGGGCCGGTAGTCCGCGCGGATGCGTTCGAGGAGGGCCTCCTCGACCCGGGCGTAGAGCGGCGCGCGCGCGTCCATCGGCATCTGCATAAAAAGTATATCTTTATGACTTTTGAAAGCAAGCGGATTCGCGCCGATTCCGCGTCACCTTGGCGGGGGGATGCGGCGATAGGACATGGATCATTGGGGGGGCGAGAACATGCTGGTCTTGCTGGCGACGCTACTCACGGCGCAGGCGGCGGGCGCGCCGTCGCAGAAAGACATCGACGAGGCGGTCAAGAAGGGCCTCGAGTTCCTCAAGACGGCGCCTTCGCCGGGCGGCCACCTCAAGGGGAACTGCGACGAGCTCATCTTCCTCACGCTCCTCCACGGCGGGATGAGCGACAAGAATCCGGTCTTTCAGAAGTATCTCAAGTCGGTCGTCGACGCCCCCCTGAACCACACCTACAACGTCGCGCTCAAGGCCATGTGCCTGGAGGAGTACGACGCCGCCCAGTACCAGCCCCAGATCGCCCAGTGCGCGCAGTTCCTCGTCGACAATCAGGCCACGAACGGCCAGTGGAGCTACGGGCGGCCGACCGACGTCTCCAAGATCGTCATGGACAACAAGGTCGCCAGCGGCGGCGGCAAGGACGAGAAGAAACCGGAAAAGAAGGGCGTCATCAACTTCGGCGCCGAGCGCGTGAAGACGACCCCCAAGACCTGGATGGTGGTGGCGCAGCAGAAGACCACCGGCGAGGCCGGCGACAACTCGAACAGCCAGTACGCCGCGCTCGGCCTGCGCGCCTGCTTCGACGCCAAGATCCGGCTGCCCGAGACCGTACTCCATCTGGCCCGCAAGTGGTGGGTCGAGAGCCAGCATCCGCCCGACGACGGCGCGGACGCCAAGGCGGTGATCTCGGGCGAGGGCGCCCGGCCCCAGGGCTGGAACTACAAGTCCCACACCAACGACGAGCGCAAGCCCTACCACGCGATGTCGGCCGGGGCCGTCGGGGCCACCGTGATCTACGAGTACATCCTCGGCCGCGACTTCCGCAAGGACAAGGTCACGAACGCCGGCGTGGCCTGGATCGGCAAGCACTTCGCGGTGAACACGAACTACTACTACATGTACGCCCTCGAGCGCGCCGGCATGCTGTACGACGTCGAGAGCTTCGGCGGCAACAACTGGTACTGGAAGGGCGTCCCGGTCCTGCTGCAGAACCAGAACGGCGACGGCTCCTGGGGCAAGCGCGAGAACAAGGACGAGAACACCTGGGACACCTGCTTCGCCATCCTCTTTCTCAAGAAGGCCACCCGGGGCGTCGCGACGGGCGGGGGCAAGCGCTAAGTCCCCGAAACCGGACCCGGCGCCCGATCTTCCGGCGTATCATTATGCACGGCTGGATTTGGAGCCGGGCTTCGGATAGGTTGGGTCGCGGGTATTTTAGGGGCGAGCTATGCATCTGGTTCTGGCCATGTCCGCGTTGCTGGCGCAGGCCGCCGGCGCGCCGTCGCAGAAGGAAATCGACGACGCCGTGAAGCGGGGCGTCGAGTATCTCAAGACCGCCCCGTCGACGGGCGGCTTCCTCAAGGGCAACTGCCACGACCTGATCCTCCTCACCCTGCTGCACGGCGGGATGAGCGACAAGAATCCGGTCTTCAAGAAGCTCCTGGAGGAGGCCCTCGCCGGGCCGCTCGAGCACACCTACAAGGTCGCGCTCCACGCGATGGTGCTCGAGGACCTGGATCCGGGCATCCACCAGATGCGCATCGCGCAGTGCGCCCAGTTCCTCATCGACAACCAGGCGTCGAACGGCCAGTGGTCCTACGGGAAGCCGACCGACCTCTCCAAGCTGCCCGTGCCCGACAAGTCCGTGGCGAGCGGCGGCGGCAAGGACAAGGCCCCGGAGAAGAAGGCCGTCGTCTCGTTCGGCACCGAGCGCGTCAAGTCGCAGCCCAAGGTCTGGCTCACCCTCACGCAGCAGCGGACCACGGGGGACGGCGGCGACAACTCGAACAGCCAGTACGCGTCGCTCGGCCTGCGCGCCTGCTTCGACTCCAAGATCAAGATCCCCGACAACGTCATCTTCCTCGCCCGCAAGTGGTGGGTCGAGGCCCAGTTCCCGCCCGACGACGGGGCCGGCAAGGACGCCGTCATCTCCGGCGAGGGCGCCCGCGCCCAGGGCTGGAACTACAAGAAGCCCGGCGACGGCGAGGGCGGCGGCAAGCCCACCCACGCGATGACGGCCGGGGCCGTCGGCGCCTGCGTCATCTACGAGTACATGCTGAGCCGCGACTTCCGCAAGGACAAGGTCACGAAGGCGGGCGTCGAGTGGCTCGGCAAGAACTTCTCGGTGAACACGAACTACTACTACATGTACGCCCTCGAGCGCGCGGGCATCCTGTACGACGTCGAGAGCTTCGGCGGCAACAACTGGTACTGGAAGGGCGTCCCGGTCCTGCTGCAGAACCAGAACGGCGACGGCTCCTGGGGCAAGCGCGAGGACAAGGCCGAGAACACCTGGGACACGTGCTTCGCCATCCTCTTCCTGACGCGCGCCACCAAGAGCGTCGCGACGGGCGGCGGCAAGCGCTAGCGCCAAGGACCAAGAACCAAGTGGGGCGGGCGGCTTCGGCCTCCCGCCCCTTTTTTTTGTGAACGAAGCGGAAGAAGAAGCCTGGGTTCTGGGCCAGCGGAAGGTCGTCGAAGACTACCTCCGAACTCAGGGTGTGGACCACGGCGGCGTGGGGGAGTGGCCCGCCTTCCACGTCCTTTCCTATGTCGCTCTCTGGGCGGTCCAGTCGAAGAAGACGCCGGGCCGAGTCGGTTGGTGGGCCCTGAGCGGCGATCTTCCGACCGATGACCAGAGCTCGGCGGACGCCGCGCATCCCAGGCAGGCGATCGAAGGCTTCGCTTCTCTCTGGCTTGAGGCCGCGGAGCGCATGTCCCGCGGCGAGCGGCATCCCGATTTTTCCGTCGGCGATCCAGCCGACGGCCCCGCGCTCTCCGACCTCCTCCGCCGGTGCTGAGGGACTACGCGGCCGACGACTCGCTCTGGGAAGAGTGATCCATCATCAAAGAAAAAGAGCCGGGCGGCTCGCGCCGCCCGGCCCCTCTTGGTTCTTGGCTCTTGGGACTTGGCTCTAGGCCTGGTAGTACTCGCGCCACTCCTTGAACGCGTCGGGTTTGATGCCCGGCGTCGGGATGGCGTACTTGCCCTGGGCGTCGGGCTGCAGCGGCGCGGGGCTGTCGGCCGTCAGCTTGTCCAGGCCCGGCGCGAACTCGTGCGGGCTGTTGAGCATCTGGTCGTAGGTGACGATCTGGCCGGTGTGCGCGGCCATGCGGCCCATGGACGTGACGACGCTGGCCTCGACGCCCCGCTTCACCTCGTTGTAGGGGGTGTTCTTGCGGACGGCGTCGACCAGGTCCTCCCACTCCAGCTGATAGGGGTTGCGCTCCGGCTGGGGGTAGGCCCAGAGCAGCTTCTTCTCGTTCATGGACTGGTCGCTGAAGGTGCGGACCTTGCCGGGCGTGTGGCCCGTGAGCGAGACGACCGCCGAGCCCTTCGTGCCGTGCACGCCGCTGAAGAACTCGTTCTTGCAGCCGTTCATCGTCCGGCCGTCATAGAAGAACTTCGAGCCGTCCGGCCAGGTGTACTCGATGTGGTAGCTGTCGAAGTTCTGGTCGATCTCGTCGGTCTTGTAGTGCCGGCCGCCGAGGCCGTGCGCGGAGACCGGCCACGCGCCCTTCATCCAGCTCACTTCGTCGATCTGGTGGATGTAGAAGTCGCTGAAGAGGCCGCCGCTGGCCCAGAGGAAGCTGTGGAAGCGCTCGATCTGGTACTGCAGGTCCGTCTTGTCCTTGGGCTTCGGCTTCGAGAAGGCGTAGCCGACCGGGCCGTGCATGCGGTAGGCCCGCGCCGCCACGATCTCGCCGATCTCGCCGTCGCGGATCCGCTTCTCGAGCTCCTGGCGGCCGCGGCAGTGCCGCACCATCAGGCCCACGCCCACCTTGAGGTTCTTCTTCGTGGCCTCCTCGCCGAGCTCCAGCATCCGCCGGCTCGTGGGGCCGTCGACCGTCACCGGCTTCTCCAGGAAGACGTTCAGGCCCTTCGAGATCGCGTACTGGAAGAAGACCCAGCGGAAGCCGGGGGGCGTCGCGAAGATCGCGATGTCGCCCGGCTTCAGGCAGTCCATCGCCTTCTTGAAGCCGTCGAGGCCCGCGAACTGCCGCTCCGGCGGCACGTCCATCTGCGCCGCGTAGCCGTCCTTGAGCTGGTCGACCTTCTGCTTCATGCGGCCCGCGTTCAGGTCCGCCATCGCGACCAGCTTGATCGGCCCGTGCTTGCTCTGGGTCGACAGGGCGTCGGACGCGGCGCCGGTCCCCCGGCCTCCCGCGCCGACGAGCGCGACCTGCAACTCGTCCTTGCCCTGGGCGTGTACGAGGGGGAGCGACGTCCCGGTCAGCGCCGAGGCGGCGGCGGCCCCCTTGAGGAATTCGCGGCGGTTCATGGATCTCTCCTAAGAGTGGCTCGACATCCTAAAGGCTTACGTCTGTACCCGCAAGCTCGTCGTAAAGGATAAAGATTCCCGGGATGTTTGTCC
>DASVNH010000064.1:0-28976 GCA_036383955.1 Planctomycetota bacterium
ACCCCCCCTCGGGGGGGGGCGGGGGGGGATCCACTCCCTGGTCCTGGTCCTGGTACCTGGTCCTTAGGGTTGGAGCGGGATATGAAAGTCTTTCTGGCGATCCTCCTTTCCGCGGCGCCTCTCGCGTCGCAGGAATCAAAGATCTTCGGCACGGCGCCGGACAAGTCCAAGGCCAAGGGGCTGCCCAAGGCGCATCCGCGCCTCTTCGGCCCCGCCGAGCAGATCGCGCTGCTCTCGAAGGCGAGGCCGGGGCTCTGGGCGGCCGTCCTCAAGGCCGCCGAGACCGGAAGCCCGCCGGCGCCGCTCCGGGCCCGGACCCGCGGCTTCGCCTCCCTCGTCACGAACGACCCCGCCCACGCCCGGGCCGCCATCGCCGACGCCCGCAAGATCGTCGAGAAGGGGCTTTCCACCGAGCACGTCGAGTTCGAGCAGCGCATGTGGCCCGTGGCCGAGACCTACGACGCGTGCTTCCCCTGGCTCAGCGCCGAGGAGCGGGAGCTCTTCATCGACTACCTGAACAGGATGTTCGACGCCAACAACAAGCCGGGCGTCGACTCCTTCGTCACCCCGTTCCACAACACCCAGCTGCGGCGGCTCGTCAGCTTCGGCCTCGCCGGCTACGCCACCTATCCGGAGAATCCCCGGGCCGTCGAGATCATCGAGCACGTCAAGAAAGTCGAGTGGGGCGAGAAGCTCCTCCCCGCGCTGCGCGAGTTCGGCGCCGGCGGCGGCTGGTGGGAGGGCCGCGGCTACGACACCTACAGCCTCTTCCAGTTCATGACCTGGGCGGACGTCGCGCGCCGGCTCGAGGCCTTCGACGTCTTCGCCCAGCTGCCCGCCTACTTCGAGGCCAAGTGCGCCCACGAGATGTTCGCGAACTATCCCGGCTTCGAGCCCGATTACCGCGCCCGCCGCGCGGCGGTCTCGGGCGACGGCCGGGACGCGTACGGCGGCTTCAGCGAACTGGTCCGCGCCTCCCGCTACATCCTCGCGGAGACGTTCCGCGACAAGCCGGCGGGGCAGCACCTGGCCGCCTACAACGAGGCGACGCCCCAGCACACCATCCAGGACTACGCGGTGCTCGACTTCCTCTACAAGCCGGCGAGCCCGGCGACCCGGCCGCTCGCGGAGTTCCGGACGTCGCACGTCGAGCCCGCCGTGGGGACCGCCTTCATGCGCTCCGGCTGGGAGGAGGACGCCGTCTGGGCCCGCTTCCAGTGCGGCGACCACTACAGCTGGCACCAGCACTACGACCAGAACTCCTTCGAGATCTTCCACGGCGGGCCGCTCGCGACGTCCGGCGGCAGCTACTCCACGAACGACACGAACTACTACATCCGCTCGGTCGCGCACAACACGGTCCTGGTGCATCAGCCCGGCGAGCGCTGGCTGAACATGCGCGACGGCCGCGACGCGGCGACGAACGACGGCGGCCAGATCAACAAGTGGGGCGAGCTGCACTCCTGCCCGGGCCCGGACGCCTTCCGGAGCCAGCGCGCGAAATGGGAGACGGGCGACCTGCTCGCCTTCGGCCAGGTCGGCTCGGCCGCCACCTACGTCTGCGGCGACGCGGCGGCCGCGTACGCCCCGTCGAAAGTCCAGAAGTTCACGCGCCACTTCCTCTATCTGCGGCCGCACACGTTCGTGGTCTTCGACGTCCTCCAGACCAAGGCCGGCCTCAAGTCGACCTGGGTTCTCAATACGCTCACGGACGCCGTCGTGAGCGGCGACGCCGCCCACGTCAAGGCGGGGCCGGGCCGCCTCTCGGTCAAGTGCCTGCTTCCGGAGAACGCCGAGTTCCGCCTCGTGCCGAACGGCCGGGTGGAAGGGAAGGCCTACGTCACGTCGGCCGATCCCCGCGCGGGGAAGTCGCGGATCGAGGTGGACGGGGCCCAGCAGTTCCTGGTCGTGCTCTCCACCGCGCCCCAGCCGCCCTCCGTCCGCGTCGAGCGGGACGGCGGCCTGCTCGGGGTCGAGGTGGACGGGACGAAGATCCTGTTCCGGACCGACGGGGGCGCGGGGGGGAAGATCGACGGCCGCCCGCTGCCGACGCGCGTCAGCGTGAAGTAGAGCGGCGCCGCCGCCAGGCGGCGAGACCCAGGAGCAGCGCCCAGGCGTCGAGGCCCAGCAGCCCGCAGCTGCCCGCCGGCACGTCCTCCGGGGGCGGCGGCGGCGGCGTGTAGAGCACGGTCAGCTGGCTGTCGAGCGTGTTCCCCGACGTGTCGTAGACCCGGAACGTCAGCACGTTGATGCCCGGCACGAGGGGGACGTCGGCCGTCCAGGCCAGCGTGCCGATCGCGCTGCCGGTCACCAGCGAGGCGCCGTTGATCCAGACGACTTCCGCCACGGCCGTGCCGTCCAGGGAGGTGCCCGTCACCGTCACCGTGCCGACGGCGGTATTGAACGTCGTCGCGCTCGGCGGCGACACGATGGTGATGGACGGCGGGATCCCGTCCGGCGCGGCGGGCGTGAAAGTGACGATCAGGGTGTCCGACGACGTGTTGCCGGAGGGATCGACGGCCGTCACCTTGATCAGGTTCGTGCCCAGCGCCAGGCCGACGCGCAGGGTCCATTCGGGGACGGTCGCGCTCGGCGTGGCCGTTCCGGCGCCGCCGGTCCCCGAATTGGTCCAGGTGACCGCCGCGACGCCGTCGTTGTCGGTGGCCAGGACCGTGATGTCGAGCGGGGAGGACACGGCGGTGTACAAGTCCGTGTTCACGGGCTGGTCGATCGTGAGGATGGGGTCGGTCGTGTCGGCCGTCGCGGGCGTGTAGGTCACGGTGACGGAGTCGGTGGCGAGGTTGCCGGCGTCGTCGACGGCCGTCACCACGATGACGTTCGGGCCCGACGTGAGGGGCACGTTCGTCGTCCAGGTCGAGAAGTCCGCGGGCGCGCCGGGCACGACGGTGCCGCCGATGCCGGTGGTCTGGTTCCGCCACGTGACGGTGACGACGCCGACGTTGTCGGTGGCCACGCCCGCGAGCGCGACGACCTGGGTGGCGGAGACGGCGGTCGGGCCCGCGGGCGAGGTGATGTCCACGCTCGGGGCGGTGCCTTCCGGGGTGAAGTCCACGGTCAGGACGTCCGTCGCGGTGCGTCCGTGCCCGTCCGTGGCGGTGACGGTGATGACGTTGATGCCGGTGAAGAGGTAGATGGAGGCGTTCCAGGTGGGTCCCGTCACGACGGCCGCGCCGCCGCCGCCGCGGTTGTTGGCCCAGGTGACGCCGGCCAGGCCGAGGTTGTCCGAGGCGGTGCCGCTGATGGGCAGCGGGCGGGTGGTGGTGACGACGGTCGCGGAGTTGTCCGGCAGGACGATGTCGATGAGCGGGTTGGTGCCGTCGTAGACGACGTTCAGCTGCTTCGTGCCGATGTTGTTCACGCTGTCGGTGGCCGTGATGGTGAAGAGGTTGGAGCCCTCGATCAGGGGGGCCGACGAGATGGACCAGGCGCCGACGCCCTGGGTGGGCGCGATGCCGCCGCCGGTGGCGGCGTTGGACCAGGTGACCGACTGGAGGCTCACGTTGTCGTTGGCGACGCCGGAAAGGTTGATCGACGCCTGGGTGGTGTTGTAGCTCGCGTCCGTCGTCGGGATCAGGACGGTGACCTGGGGCGGGGTGGGGTCGAAGACGATGGTAAGGAACGCGGTGCCGGTGCGGCCCACGCCGTCGGTCGCGACCACGGTGAAGACGTTTTCGCCGGGGACGAGGTCGACGCTGAAGGACCAGGGATTGGTGTTGACGAGGGTGAAGCCGGTGTTCGGCAGCAGGGCGCCGCTCCGCGTCCATTCGACCTTGGCGACGCCAACGTCGTCCTGGGCGGTGCCTCCGATGACGATGGGGGTGCTGTTGGTGGCGATGCTGATGCCGGTCGTGGGCGAGGTGATGGCGATGAGGGGGGCGGCCGGGTCGTAGACGACGGTGATGGAGGCGGTCGTGGCGTTGCCGGCCGCGTCCTTGGAGGTGACCTGGATGAGGTTGCTGCCGGACGTCAGCGGGGCGGCGCAGGACCAGGACACGAGTCCCGAGGCGAGGCCGCTGCCGCCGGTGGTCAGGTTGGCCCAGGAGACCTCCGTCACGCCCAGGTTGTCGCCGGCGATGCCGTCCAGGATCACGGGCGTGGTCGTCGTGTTGAAGGGGTCCGTGGCGGGGGTGTCGATCTGCACCGTCGGCGGCGTCGGGTCGTAGTAGACGGTGATCACCATGTTCGAGGACTGGATCGCCCCGTCGGTGGCCGTCACCGTGATGGTGTTGGCGCCCAGGTTCAGCGGGATGGACGCGATGGACCAGGTGGTCGTGCCGGACGCGAGCCCCGAGTTGGGGCTCGCCGCGCCGCTTCGCGTCCAGGTGACCTGGGCGACCTGGACGTCGTCCGAGGCCGTTCCGCCCAGGGACACGACGCCGCTCGCCGTGTAGAGCTCCGGGGCGGACGTCGGGGACGAGATGACGATGGACGGCAGCGCGCCGTCGTAGAAGACGGTGATCGTGTCGGTCTGGCTGTTGCCGGCGGCGTCGATCGCGATCACGGTGATGACGTTGGCGCCGGGATTGAGGCTGATCGCGGGGGTCGTCCAGGCGGCGAGCGGCGCGATCGCGGGCCCGCTGACGCCCGTGGCGGCGTTGATCCAGGTGACGCTCTGAAGCTGGACGTCGTCGTTCGCGTTGCCGCCGAGCGCGACCGTGCCCAGCAGGGTGGTGGTGCTCGAGGCGGAGGTGGGCGACGTGATCGTGATGCCGGGGGTGGCGGTGTCGTAGGTGACGGTGATCGTGTCTTCCGAGAAGTTCCCCGCGTCGTCGGTGGAGCGGACGATCAGGCTGTTGTCGCCCGGAGACAGCGGGATGGACGCGCTGGTCCAGGTCACGGACCCGGGCGGCCCGACGAGCGTCGTGGACACGCCCAGCGCGGGCGCCTGCCCGAAGAAGCGCCATTTCACGGAGGCGACCGAGCGGTTGTCGGCGGACACGCCCGACAGGACCACGGAGTTGGCGGGGGAGGCGAACGTCGCCGCGCCGGTCGGCCCGGTGATCGTCACGGTCGGCGCGGTGGGGTCGAGGATCAGGGTCCGGTTCACGGTGGTCGTCAGCGGGATGGGCGCCGCGTTGTCGGTGGCGATGATCTCGATGCTGTTCGTCCCGATGACGAGGTCGACGTTGGCGCTCCAGCTGGTGGTCCCGACGACCGTCGCGAAGACGTTGGTGGTGAGGTTCCGGACCGTGACGCCGCTGATCGTCTTCGGGCTTTCGGGCGTGGCCGTGCCGGCCATCGGGAAGGGGGTGACCGCGGTGACGCCGGTCGCGCCGGGCGGATTGGTCACCACGAGAGCCGGCGCGGTGGCGCTGAGGGTGATGTAGGTCGAGGCGCTGTGGGTCCGCGGCGGCGTCGTGCCGTCCGAGGCCGTGAACGTGATGAAGTTGGCTCCGGCGGTGAGGGAGACGTTGGCGGACCAGGTCTTCGACGTCGGCGGACCGACGATCGCGACCGGCTGCGGGGTGTTGATGCCCGCCGAGGGATTGATCCAGGTCAGGCTCGCCACGTTCAGGTCGTCGACGACCGTGCCGGAGACGGTGATGCTGCCGTTGCCGGTCGTGAAGCCGGGAGGCGCGCCGGCGGGCGCCGGATCCACGATGGTGACCGTGGGATCCGAGATGTCCTTGTAGATCGTGATGCTGGTGGTGGCGGAGTTGAGGTTGCTGGGGAAGTTGACGACGCCGTCGTTCGCCTTGACGGTGATGACGTTGGAGCCGTCCGAAAGCCCGACGGAAGGAATGGTCCACTGTCCGGGTCCCGGCGAGTTCAGGGTGGCGTTGCCGAAGCCGCCGTTGCTGCTCGTCCAGGTCACGGACGAGATCGTGTTGGTCAGGGTGACGTCCGACGCCGAGCCGACGAGCTGGATGGTCGCGGCGGAGGTCGTCGTCGTCCCTCCGGGCGTCGTGATGTTGACGCTCGGGGGCGTGTTGTCGTAAAGCACCGACGTCTGGACCGCGTGCGGGTTGTTCGCGGCGTCGCGGGTCGTGATCGTGATGACGTTGGTCTGCGTCGGGGTGAGGGGGATCGAGGCGCTCCAGGTCCGGCTGGTGGTGCCGACCCCCAGGGAGGCGAATCCGCTGCCGCCGGTGCTGTTCGCCCAGGTTACGTTGCTGACCATGAAGTTGTCGGTCGACGTCCCGGTGACCGTGATCGAACCGGTGGCGACGCCGCCGGAGCCGGTTCCGGTGAGATAGGGCGACACGTTGGGGCTCGAGATGGTGGTCACGGGCGCCGTGGTGTCCCAGGTGATCGCGATGGGATTGCCCGTGATGAAGGTGGTGTTGCCGGCGGCGTCCGTGACGGACAGGTTGATGTTGTTGACGCCGGGCACGAGCGAAATGGAGGGGATGGTCCACTGTCCCGCTCCGGGTGAGTTCAGGGTCGCGCTGCCCGAGTTGGCGGGAGGGGGGATGGGGGGAGCGCTCAAGTTGAACCAGGACACGGAGGAGACGCCCGACCCGCCCGTATCGCCGAAGGTGCCCACGAGGCTGATCGGCGAGGTGGCCGTCGTGTGGGGCACCGACGCCGGCGTCGTCAGCGTGATCGTGGGGAAGGAGGTGTCGCGGCCGACGTCCCGCGCCGCCAGGATTCCTGGAGGCGCGCCGTCGGAGTTGCCGCCGAAGACGACCCAGGCCGACGTCCTGTTGTTGACGTCGATCGTGCGGGCCTGCCAGTGGAATTCCTGGGTGCCGCCGGGGAACGTGACGGACACCTGGTGCCCGGCGCCGCCGGCCGCGAGCGTTCCGGTGGCCGAGACGCCGTTGGCGGTGAAGGCGACGTCAATGGGCTGGATCTGGACCTGGAGGGCGACCGTGTCGTCGTCCAGGTCGCCGAGGGTGGCCTTCACGATGAAGGTGGATTCGCTCGACCAGGCGCCGACCGGGGTCAGGGCCGTCGTCCCGTTAGCCTTGAACTGAGCCAAAGAGGTGGGGACGGACGGGTTGGAGTTGTCGATGCGGGCGATGAAGAATTCATTGCCGTCCAGGGAGTTGTCCTGAGGATTCAGCAGGGGGAAGTCGCGCGAATAGGTGTACCCGACCAGGAGGACCTTGGCGCCGGTGCCGAGGGCGAGCCCATAGGCGACTTCGTAGTCCGAACCGCCCAGGTAGCTCGACCAGTCGAGGCTGGCTCCCGTGACGTCGAGCTTCGTGATGAAGGCGTCCGAGTTGCCGGCCAGGTTGGGCTGGAAGGCGCCCTGGACGGGGAAATTGATCGAGTACGTGTAGCCGGTCACGTAGGCGCTGCCCGCCGCGTCCACCCGGATCTGCATCGGATAATCGGAATTGCTGCCGCCCAGGAATCGCGCCCATTGCCGGGCTCCGGCGGCGTTGAGCTTCACGATGCCGACGTCGGCGGAGCCGCCGTAGGGGGGGCCGATCGACGTGGGAAAGGCGCTGGATTCGACCTGGCTGACGATGTAGAGGTTGCCGCCGGTGTCGACGGCGATGTCCGTGAGGTAGTCGTATCCGGTCCCGCCGTAATAGGTGAGCATCTGGAGCTGGGCGGCGGCGGTCGCGGCCGAGGGATTGAAGCGGGCGGCCCACAAGTCGGGGCTGCCGCCGGGGGTCATCGCCGTCTGGAACGCGCCCGCCGTGGCGGGCAGGTTCGTGGAGGCGCTGTAGCCGCCGACGTAGACCTCCGTGCCCGCGCTGTTGAACGCCACGGCCTGGGCGTAGTCGTAGTTGTTCCCCCCGAGATGGGTCGACCACGGGAGGGTCAAGCCGTCCGCCGAGACGAGGGTGAGGACGGCGTCCGGCAGCGTCGCGGCCACGGGCTGGTAGGCGATGGCGCTGATCGGATAATTGGTCGAATTCGTGTAGCCGCTCACGACGATCTGGCCGCTGGAGTTCACGGCCAGCCCGTGGGCGACGTCGGTGCTGTTGCCGCCCACCATCCGGGACCACGTGAGGTTGTTGCCGGCCGGCACCAGCTTCGTCACGAAGATTTCCGGCATGTTGACGGGGGCCAGGCCGATCGTCCGCGGAAAATTGGTGGAGTAGGTGTAGCCCGTCAGGCAGACCTGGCCGGGGGTGGTCGGGTCGAGCGCGATGCCCGTCACGTCTTCGTAATCGCTGCCGCCCAGGTAGGTGGACCACACCAGGGCGGGGATGTCGGCGCCCGTGTACTTCTGGACGGCGAGGTCGACCGTCACCACCGGAGCGCCCTGATAAGGTCCGAGCACGGGGAAGTTCGAGGAATAGGTGGAGCCCGCCACGTAGACGTTGCCGACGGCGTCGATGGCGACTTCCTTGCCGTAGTCGTCGCCGACGGCGTTCGTTCCGCCCACGTAGCTGCCGAAGGTCAGGCCGCCCGACGTGATCGACATCCGGAGGATGAACGCGTCGGTGCCGCCGCCGAGCGTGTTGTCGAAGGGGACCGGATTTCCCCCGGGAGCCCCCGGAAACGAGCCCGGACCGCCCGTGGGCGTGGAGCTCGTCTCTCCCGTCAGGTACAGCACGCTGTTGACGGTGTCGATGGCGATGCCGTAGGCGGAGTCGTAGCCGGCGCCGCCGATGAACGTGGAAGACTTCAGGAAGTAGGTGCCGCCCGAAGGGGTCGGCTGCCAGCTCGTGACGAAGATGTCGGCGCCGCCGTTCTGGGTGCTGTCGTAGGGAGTCGGAGCGCCCCCGATCGGGAAGGCGGGCAGCATCGACTGGGTGGAATAGGTGACGCCCGTGACGATGCCGCTGCCGGTGGCGTCGACGGCGACCGCCTGGCCGATCTCGTAATCCGCGCCGCCCAGGTACCCCGAGTAGATCAGGGCGCTGCCCGCGGAGTTCAGCTTCGTGAGGAAGGCGTCCGCGCTGCCGGCGTTGTTGAGCAGGCCGGAAGGCACGGCCAGGGTCGGGTAGTTCGTGGAGTACGTATAGCCGGTGACGTAGGAATTCCCGAAGCCGTCGACGGCGATGCCGTTGGCGACGTCCGTGCCGGTCCCGCCGATGTAGGTCCCCCATTCCAGCGCGGTGGCGGTGGGCTTGACCTTGACGACGAAGACGTCGGTGCTGCCGCTGTTGAAGTTGCGATACGGGGTTCCGGCCAGAGGGAGGTCGGAGGAATAGGTATAACCCGTCAGGTAGGCCGCGCCGGTCCCGTCGACGACCATGCCGTTGACGATGTCCGTGTCGCTGCCGCCCACGAACGAGGAGTACGCGAACGAGAGCGTCGAGGCGCCGGCGACCGACAGCTTGGAGACGAAGCCGTCCGGCATCGTGGCGGGGGTGCTGTCGAAGCCGCCGAAGGTCGGAAAGTCCGCGGAGTAGGTGTAGCCGGCCACCCACACGCTGGTGCCGGCGGAGTCGACCGAAATCGCCCGGCCGTACTCCTGGCTGGCGCCGCCCAGGAAGGTCGACCAGACCAGGGCGGTCCCGCCGTTGTTGATCTTGGCCACGAACGCCTCGCCGGCATCGTAGCTGGAGTCCACGGCGGCGCCCACGAGGGGAAAGTTCTGCGACTCCGTGTAGCCCGTGAGATAGACGTTGGGAGGCGACGCCCCGTCGATCGCGAGGCTCTGGATCTCGTCGTTGCCGAAGCCTCCCAGCAGCGTCGCCCAGGTCACCGTTCCGCCCGGGCCGATCTTCATGATGAAGCCGTCGCTGTAGCCGCCGATCGACGTGTCCCCCGTCGTCGCGGGGAAGTCGCCCGAGTAGGTCGTGCCGGCCACGTACATGAAGCCGGCGAGGTCCACTTTCACCGAGTAGCCGTAGTCGCTGCCCTCGCCCTGGGCCAGCGTGCCGCCGACGTACGTGGACCAGCCGATGACCGGGTCCACCTCCACCGGCTTCTCCGGGTCCGCCCCGTGCAGCACGATCGCGTATTCGTCCTGCCCCGTCACCCGGTAGCTCGCCTCGATCGGCCGCCCCTGCTGCGTCACGATCAGGCCGTCCTCGCGGATCTGGCCCGTGCCCGTTCCGATCGACAGCGACTTCCCGTCTTCCGCCGCCCGCAGCGCCGCCGCCCCCTGGTAGCGGAGGCGGAGGGAGTCGATGTCCGACGCCTTCCCCGCCGTCAGCGTGTACTTCACGCCGTGGACGGCCGTCTCCACCGTCATGTGGACGCCCGGCTTGACGTTGTCGTAGACCACCCGGCCGTACGTCTTCTGGTCGATCTGCCAGTTTTCGCGCTCGCCCTTCAGGACGTTGACCCGGGTTTCCTGCTCCGCCTCGGGACGAGGCTCGACCTCCTGGGCGCCCACCAGGCCCCAGTGCAGGCCGAAGCCGGGCGCCGCCGAGCCGGGGCGCTGGCCGTTCGGACGGCCGAGGATGGACAGCGCCAGCCCTCGCGGCGTGAAGAAGGCGGTGACGCCGCGGTCGCGCAGCGCGAAGCGTGCCGGCCCCTGCGTGCCCGCGGGAACCATCGCGATCGGCGTCTTCGCCCGCGACAGCGCGCGCTCGGCCTGCTTGAGCAGCGCGGGATTCGGCGTCTGCGCGGGAGGCTCGGCCTTCGCCGCGACGGCGGGAGGCCGCGCGGGGGACGTCGACGTCCCTCGGTCCTGGCGGGCCGGCCACAGCAGGATCGCCAGAAGGACGAGGACGCCGAGGACGAGTACGACAGGTCGATGCCGCAATTTCATGGTTGCTTCCGGATCTGGTCGAACAAAGCCGTCAGGCGGGGCGAAAGCCGGGCCGCGTCCTGCCACGCCTTCTGCACGGTCGCGTCCAGGCCCAGCGCGCGCAGGAGGTCGCCCCGGCAGCGCTCGGCGACCCGCGCCGGCGGCTCCGCGTCGAGGAAAGCGGCGGTGGCCTCGGAGACCGCCCGCGCGTACAGCGTGCGCGCGCGGATCGGCGCCGGCAGGCTCTCGAACCAGACCTGGCTTTCCTGCGCGCTCAGGTCCCGCGAGACCTTCCGGCATTCCTCCGGAGAGCCCATGACGGCGGGCGCGAGGAGCCGCGTCTCCGCCTGGACGGCCACGCCTTGCGCCGCCGTCCGGCGCTCGTAGGCCGTCGTCACTTCCCGGATCTTGGCGCGGACGCCGTCGATCTGCCGCTTCTGGTAGGGCAGGTCCGCCGCCGCGTACTTGCGGACTTCCTCCGCGTCGGGGCCGTTCTTCGCGGCGAGGGCGGTCAGCAGCTCTCCGGCCTTGCCGTGGGAGCCTTCGGCCGCCTCCAGGAGGCGCGCGACCAGCGCCTTGTAGTCCGCCGCGCCGGGAAGCTCCGATCCGGGCTTCTCGGCCGTGTCGGCGAGCTCGCGCAGGCGGGCCATGCGCATCGCGTGGCCCATGTTCCGGGAGGCGCGGAACCCGTTGAAGAGCGCGTACTCGGCCGCCAGCTTGGCCAGGTCGTCGAACGCGGCCGAGGCGGCGAGCAGCCGGTCCGCCTCGAGAGTCGACGCCGTCTTGACGGCCTCGAGCTCCTTCTCGTAGCGCGCGCAGAACTCGTTGAGCCAGCGGAAGCGCGCTTCCGGCTCCTTGGCGACCTCCGGCGGCACGCGCGCGGGCGTGAGGAGGGGAAGGACGACCTCCGCCTCGTACGTCGGGTCGGTGCGCGAGATGCTGTCGAGCCGGCTGACCAGGATCGTCTCGTAGTTCTTGAGCACGGCCCGCTGGCGGGTCTTCGTCGTCTGCAGGAGGGCCTCGCGGACCTTGGGGTACTTCTGCAGGAGGTCGGCCCCCTTCGCGATCTCCGCGAACGCTTCCTCGAAGGTGGCGGCTTCGCAGAGGCGGTCGACCTTCGCCTTCAGGGACGCGACCTCCGGCGGGACGGCGTTGGCCTCGTTCTCGGCGATGACCTTTTCGAGCTCCTCGAGCTGCTTGGTGGTCTCCTCCCGGCGGGCGGGGGCGAGGGTGTAGTCCGTCTGCGCGAAGAGGGCCAGGGCCGCCTGGAGGCGCTCGCGGCGCGTGTAGGGCGCGGTTTCGCGCTCCGCCTGGAGGACGCGGGCGAGGCCCATGTGGAAGCGCGGATAGTAGGGGTGCCGGTGCCGGCCGGCGGCGTCGCGGTAGCGGAGCGCCGGGGACTCCTTGGGCTCCGAGCGCAAGGCCGCCTCGAACGCCGCCACCGCCTCGTCGTACTTCTTTTCTTCCATCAGCTGGAGGCCGCGGGTGTACGCCGCGCCCGCGGGAGCGGGGTCGCCGGCCAGCACGAGAAGCAGCAACGTCGTCATGCTAGAACTCGATCACCAGGTCGAGAGAGAAGAGGTCGATCCGGTCGCCGTTGTCCACGAAGGCCGTCTCCAGGGCCAGGCCCAGCGTCAGCCCGGAGCCGATGTGCACGCCGCCGTTCACGCCGGCCACGGCGCCCAGGCCGTCGCTCAGCCCCTCGATCCCGCCGTAGAAGGCGTACTGGCCGCCCGCTTCGACCGTCAGGTAGACGCTCTGGTTGCGGAAGAAGGTGTAGTCGACGCCCATCTGGAACAGGAAGATCGAGCCGTCCGCGCCGCTCGGCGCGGGATCGAGGTCGCGCTCGACGCCCGGGATCAGCGTGGCGCCCAGGAAGACCCCGAAGTAGTCGCCGCCGGGGTCGGAGGCGGGCGACAGCCAGGGCATCGGCGCGTGGGCCAGGAGCGTGACCTGGAAGGCCGGGTCGATGCGGAAGTCGTCCCCGAACATCGCGATGCCCAGCCGCGCGTGGAGCTCCAGCCAGTCGAAGTCCAGCAGCCCGCCGCCCACGTCGTCGCGCAGCGTCGGCGCCGGCGCGGGCTCGGCCTGCGCGCCGGGCTTGGGCGCGGCCTCCTCCTGGCGCGGGGCGGCCGGGCGCTCGTCGTCCGGCGGGAAGGCGGCGAGGATCGCCGCGAGCAGCAAGGTCGTCACGTCAGCGCTCCACTTGAACCTTGGCCTGGGTGATGTCGCCCGTCAGCACCACCATGCCGCGGTGCTTGAGCTCCTTGAGGTCCAGCGTGACCGTCTTGTCCGCCTTGTCCGCCGCCGGCCAGGACAGCTGGACGGTGTAGGCGCCCGCGACCTCGAGCTCCCGCAGCCCCAGGGGCGTCCACTCGTCGGCGACGACCTGGTCGCCCCGGCGCAGCACCACGCGCGCGAAGGGCGCCACGTTCACCCGGAAGTCCCAGAGGCCCTCGTACGCCAGGATCGGGTCCAGGCCCGTCCGCAGCGCCGCCAGCTGGGCGGAGGCCTTGAAGGGGAAGTCGGGATCCTTGGCGAGGTCGAGGATCTGCCCCATGCGCTCGCGCAGGGCCCGGGCCGTCGCCTTCAGCGTCGGGTCCAGCCATTCCTCCCGACGTCCCGAGCCGATGAGCGTCCGGGCCTGCTCCTCCGCGCTCGCCTGCATCTCGTAGATGGCGCGGTCCAGGGGGTCGATGAACTCCTCGCGCAGCTCCCCGGCCTCGCGGAACGGCGCGCGCAGCTCGTCCAGCACCGCGGGGATGCTTCCGGAGGCGAGCTTCGAGAGGCCCGACGTCCAGGTCTGCCGGCGCCGCGCCAGGTCCGCCGCGTGCTCCGCCAGCTTCTTTTCGATCCGGTCGGCCAGCGGATGCGACTTGTCGAGGCGGCGCAGGTTTTCCGCGTCGGCCTTCATGGCGGCCCAGTTGTTCGCCTTCAGGTGCTCCTCGGCCGCGTTCTCGATCTGCACGATCGCGGTCCGGTCCGTGCGCGGCGCGAACTTCAGGACCGCTCCGACCGCGACGGAGCAGAGGATCAGCGCCGCCGCCGCCGCCGAGAGCAGCGGATGCTGCCGCAGCCCGCGGCGGATCCGGCGGTAGAGGCTCGGCTCCTGCGCGAGGATGTCCTCGTCGTTGAGGAAGCGGCGCAGGTCCTCCGCCAGGTCCTTGGCGCTCTGGTAGCGGTCGGCGCTCGCCTTCTCGAGCGCCTTCATGCAGATCGTCTCGAGCGGCTTGGGCACCGACTTCGGGCGGTTCGCGCCGTCGGGCTTCTCGATCAGCGACTTGGCGATCGCCTCGTTGGGGCGGTCGGGCAGCTTCGTGCAGATCGAGTTGAGCACTTCGCGGACGCTTCCGCCCTGGAAGGGCGGACGTCCCGTCAGGAGCTCATAAAGGATGGCGCCGAGGCTGTAGACGTCGGTGCGGTGGTCGACTTCCTTGTTGCGCCCCTCGGCCTGCTCCGGGGCCATGTACGACGGCGTGCCCTTGACGACGCCCGTCATCGTGTTGGCGTCGGTGGACATCTCGACCTCCTTCGCGAGGCCGAAGTCCACGACGAAGGGGACGCCCGACTTGTCGACGAGGACGTTGTGGGGCTTGAGGTCGCGGTGGATGACGGGCGGGTTGTGGGTGTGGGCGGAGTCGACGGCCTCCGCGATGGTGCGGAACATGTTGAGGAACTTCTTCGGGTCCTTGTGGAAGGTGGTGTCGGTGTTGCGGTCCTTCCCGTCGTGGATCACCTCGAAGAGCGAGCCGCCCTCGATGTAGTCCATGCTCAGGTAGTAGCGGTTGCTCATGCAACCGAGCTCGTAGATGCGGATGATGTTGGGGTGGCGGAGCTTGGCGGACATCCGCGCTTCTTTTTGGAAGTCGGCCACCGCCTGGGAGCCGGAGCCGGAGCCGGAGGAGGAGTCCTCGAGCTCCTGGTCGCGGATGAATTTGAGCGCGACGTACTGGGCGAGGGTGGTGTCCCAGGCCTTGTAGACGACGCCGGCGCCGCCGCGGCCGAGCTCCTTGGTCAGCACGTACTTGCCGAAGATGTGCTTCGCGTCCTTGGCGGCCTCCTGGACCTCCTTCGGGGCGGCCTTGGTGGGCGTGATCGAGCGCGCGCCGGCCGAGCCGCTGCGGGGCGTGACTTCCATCGCGCGCGGATCATTTCCGTGCGCGGAGCCGGACTTCGTCTTGGGCGTGGTGTCCGCGATGAGCGTGGGCTCGATCTGGCCGCTGGCGGTCTGGACGACGATCGTGGGTTCCAGGCGGGGCGGGTCGGGATCCGGCGTCAGCGTCTTGGTCTCGTCGTTGCGGGTCTCGGAAGTCTTGGTGGTGCTGTTCCGCGTCTCTTCGAGCTTCGGCGGGATGAACGTCTTGCCCGAGCCCATGTCCAGCAGGGTCTCGCCGCCGCCGGGCGGGAGCCCCATGAGGCTTTCCTGGGGCGAAGGCGGCGGAGGAGGAGCGGCGGGCGGAGGCGCTTTCGCCGCCGGCGTCCCGAACCCGAGCAGCGTCTCGCCCGCCCCGGGCAGCACGCCCATGAGGCTCTCCTGCGGCGAAGGCGGAGGAGCCGCCGGCTTGGGCGCCGGCCGCGCTTTCACCGCGCCCATGTCCAGCAGCGATTCGTCGTCGGAAAGGACGCCGCCTCCGGCCAGGCTGGCTTCGGGATCGGCGGAGGACGTCGATGCGACCGTCCGGGGACGCAGGGCCGTCTTGCACTTCACGCAGACATGGGCGGAGCCCGGGACGTGGTAGAGGATCGTGTGGAAGTGGCCGCAGCCGCCGCAGGTGGCGAGGGCGGTCGTCGCGGCCTGCAGCTCGTTGAGCTTTTCCGGCGACGTGATCAGCCCGCGCAGCGTCATCGACGGGACCAGCGGCGGGAGGATGGCGCCCTGGCTCGCCATCATCCGGCGCTCCCGGACGAGCTTTTCCAGCTTGTCGCGCGCGATGAGACCCTTGCCGAGCAGAAGCCGGCAGATGTCGTCGTCGCTGCCTAGAATTTCGGAACCCCCGGCCATGCCTTCCCCTCGGTTGAATGTCGACCTGAAGTATGGCCCACGATTGCGCGGACGGCAAATCGGCTAGCGAATAATTAATGTTCCCCGTGATGCCCTCCCCTCCGGAGCAACCCAGGAAGGAAGGATGGGGCTATGGGCATGCGCGTCGCGATTCCGCTCCTGGCGCTCCTCGCGGCCTCGGCGACGGCCGCCCCGGCCCGGGCGCCGCACCTGCGGCGGCACCCGTCGAATCCCCGCTACTTCGAGTTCCGCGGCCAGCCGGCCGTGCTCGTCACGTCGGCGGAGCATTACGGGGCCGTGCTCAACCTGGACTTCGACTACGTCCCCTACCTGAACGAGCTCGCCGCCAAGGGCCTGAACAACACGCGCATGTTCAGCGGCGCGTACGTGGAGATCCCCGGCGCCTTCGGCATCCAGAAGAACACCCTCGCGCCCGCCGCCGGCCGCTACCTCGCGCCCTGGGCGCGGAGCGCGACCCCGGGCTACAAGGGCGGCGGGAACAAGTTCGACCTCAACGCCTGGGACGCCGCCTACTTCGCGCGGCTCCGCGACTTCGTCGCCCAGGCGGGACAACGCGGCATCGTCGTCGAGGTCAACCTCTTCTGCCCCTTCTACGACGACAACCTCTGGACCTACAGCCCCATGAACGCCCAGAACAACGTCAACGGCGTGGGCAACTTCGGGAAGGACACGGTCTACACGCTCGGCAACGGCCCGCTGCTCGCGCGCCAGGACGCCATGGTCCAGAAGTTCGTCGCGGAGCTCCGGGACTACGACAACGTCTATTACGAGGTCTGCAACGAGCCGTACGCGGGCAACGTGACGATGGACTGGCAGAACCACGTCGTCTCGACGATCGTCCAGGCCGAGAGCGGCTTCGCGAACAGGCACCTCATCTCGCTCAACATCGCCAACGGCTCCGCCGCCGTCACGAACCCCAACCCGGACGTCGACATCCTGAACTTCCACTACGCCGACCCGCCGACGGCCGTCGCCGTCAACTACGGCCTCGGCCGGATCATCGGCGAGAACGAGACCGGCTTCGACGGCTCCTCCGACTACGAGTACCGCAAGGAGGGCTGGCATTTCATCGTCGCCGGCGGCGCGCTCTACAACAACCTCGACTACTCGTTCACGGCGGCTCTCGAGAACGGCACCGACACTCAAAGCGCCCCGGGAGGCGGCGGCCCCGCGCTGCGCTCCCAGCTCAAGATCCTCAAGGACTTCATCCACGGCTTCAACTTCCTCGCCATGGCGCCCGACAACGGCGCCCTCCAGGGCGGCGTGCCGTCGGGCGCGACGGCCCGCTGCCTCGCCCAGGCCGGCGAGCAGTACGCGCTCTACCTGAGCGGCGCCGGCACCCAGGCGAATCTCGTCCTCAACCTGCCCGCCGCGAACTACCGCGCCGAATGGGTCAACACCAAGACGGGAGCGGTCGACAAGGCGGAGGACGTTGCGCACGGCGGTGGAAGTCGGACCCTCGCCTCGCCCGCGTACACCCAGGACATCGCGCTGCGCGTGCGGCGGACGTCGGGCGGCGCCCCTTCGCATCCGCCCGCCAACGCGACGTTCTATCGCGCGATCAACCTGAACGGCCCGGCGCTGACGATCAACGGCAACGCCTGGGAGGGCGCGGCCGCGCCGAACTACTCCTACACCGGGTCCGCGTTCTCGAATCAGGCCGTCGCGCTCAGCCCGCCGACCGACGGCAACCGCGCGACGATGATTCGCTCGTCGGTCTGGAACCCGAACGGCAGCAGCGTGGCGATGAGCGGCGTCCCCTCCGGGCGCTACGTGGTCTACCTCTACGTCTGGGAGGACAACTTCTCCCAGACCTACTCCGTCTCGCTCGAAGGCGCCGTCGTCCAGGCGAACTACGCCAGCGGCGCCGGCGGCCATTGGGACCGCCTGGGCCCGTGGACCCGCGACATCCTCGACGGCACGGTCAACGTCAGCTGCTCCGCCGGCGACGCCAACCTCTCCGGCCTCGAGGTCTGGCGCGAGAACGCGTCGACGACCGTCAGCGTGACCGCCTCCGACGCTTCCGCCGGCGAGCCGTCGAATCCGGGCGCCTTCACCGTCAGCCGGACGGGCTCGACCTCCTCCGCGCTCACGGTCGGCTATACGGTTGGCGGCTCGGCGACGCCCGGAAGCGACTATCAGGCCCTGTCCGGCTCCGTGACGATCGCCGCGGGGGCCGCGTCGGCCGTCGTGCCTGTCAACGTCCTCAACGACGCGGCGGTGGAATCGAGCGAGACCGTGACGCTCTCGGTCCCGGGATCGAGCGCCACGGTGACGATCGCGGACGACGACGTCGCCCCGCCGCCGACGACGGGCGACCTCCTCGTGCATCTTCAGTTCGACGCGGGGAGCGGGACGGTCGCGATCGACGCTTCGGGCAACGGGAATCCGGGCGAGCTGCGGAACGGCGCGAGCTGGGCGGCGGGGAAGAGCGGCTCGGCCGCGAGCCTCGAAGGGACGGACGATCACGTGCGCGTGGCGAGCTCGGCGAGCCTCGACGCCGCGAGCGGATCGCTGACGGTGGCGGCCTGGGTCTATCGGGCCTCCAACCAGGGCGGCTGGCGCGTGGTGGCGACGCGGCAGTACGGATCGAGCTGGGACGACCAGTACACCCTCGGCTTCCTCGACAACGGCTATCGCTTCGGCGTGCATACGACGTCCGGCTATCCGATGCTCGCGGGCGGAACGGCGCCCGTCGGCCAGTGGATCCATATGGCGGGCACCTACGACGGCGGCATGGCCCGGCTCTACGTGAACGGCGCCCAGGTGGCCGCCTCCGCGGCGGGCGGCGCCGTGGTGGCGGACGGCAAACCGCTGCTGATCGGCGCGGGACAGAACGACGGGACGTCGGCGGTTCAGGAAGCGCTCGCCGGGCGGATCGACGACCTGCGCCTCTACAAGCGGGCCCTCTCGGCGGCGGAGATCCAGGCGATCGCGGTCCCGCCGGCGTCGAGCTCGGGCCTGGTCCTGCACTGGCCGTTCGACGGCAACGCGAACGACGCCTCGGGCAACGGCAACACGGGGACTCCGCGCGGCGCGGTGTTCACCACGGGCAACCTCGGCGGCGGGCTCGACTGCGACGGCGACCATCTCGACGCGCCGAGCACGACGTCGATCAACAACCTCGGCGGCCAGATGTCGGTCGCGCTCTGGATCTACAAGCGGGCGGACGCGCCGAACTACGGGAGCGTCATCGGACGTCGCCTGGGCGCGAGCTTCGACGACCTCTGGATCCTCTATTACAACAACACGGCGAACGACGAGTACGCGTTCGGGGTGAGCACGACGTCCGGCACCGCCCACCTGGTCGGGCCGTCCAGCGCGGGCGACCTGAACCGCTGGGTCCATCTCGCGGCGGTCTACGACGGCGCGACGATGCGGATCTACCGCGACGGCGTCGAGATCGCCTCGCGCGGCCAGACGGGCGCGGTCCTGACGGAGTCGACCCCGATCGTGCTCGGGGCGGGGGACAACGGGTCGATCTCCGAGCACGTGAACGGGATCTTCGACGACGTCCGCCTCTACAGCCGCGCGCTGTCGGCGGCCGACGTCCAGGGCCTGTACACGATGAGCGGCGCGGTCGCGCGGGTCGCCGCCGCGTCCGAGCTCGCGGACACCGGCTCCGGGAAGGACGCCTGCGGCCTCCTCGGCCTCGAGGCGCTGCTGCTGATCCTCACGCTTCGGGCAAGAGGAAGTAGGGCCGGTGGAGCTTGCGCCGGAAGGCGTTGAGCTTGCGGTGCACGGCGGGCTTCAGGATCGCCTTGCGGAGCAGCTTCCGGCGGCCGGGGAAGTCGACCAGCGCCAGGCCGACCAGGAGCAGCACGAAGCCCGGCCCCGGCACGAGGGGCAGGGAGAGGACGACGCCCGCCGCGATCAGGATCACCCCCAGCGCGTTCTTGAGGATCTTGCCGACCCCGCGGGCGCGGCGGGGCCGCGTGAAGAAGTCGCGAGGCAGGACGGCGACGACCACCGACAGCAGCACGAAGCCCGCCGCCACGCCGGCGGCCGCCCACAACGCGGCTTTAAGCACCGATACTCTGATGCTTTCGGGGGGCCGGGTGTGATAGCCGGATTTCCTGGCTTGTTACGAAGCAAACTGGATACTTCGTAACAGATGAAAGTCCTCTCCGGCGGCGTGAGCGCCGACGTCGTCCTCGGCGACGACGGCCTCGTCCACAAGCGCTTCCTCCCCCGGCTGAAAGTCGAGATGCTCTGGGAGAGCGATCCGCGCCGCGTGTTCCGGGAAATCGACTCCCTCAAGGCCTGGTCCCGCATCGTCGGCCCCGACTGCGTCCCCGCCGTGCTCGAGGTCGATCCCGCGACCTACTCCTACAAGATGCCGTTCTCGCCCGGGCCGTCGTGGAAGGACCAGCTGCTGGAGGGCGACGTCCGCCGCTCGATCGCCCACGAGCTGGGCCGCCGCCTCGCGCTCGTGCACCGCAAGCCGGACGTCGAAGCCGCCCGCGCCCTCGCCGGCCCCGGCTTTTTCCCGGAGCTGCGCGTGGAGCCGTACTACGAGACCGTGAAGCGCCGCCATCCCGACCTGCCCATCCCCATGGACTTCACGTCCGAGACGCTCGTGCACGGCGACTACAGCCCCAAGAACATCCTCGTCCACGCGGCCGGGATCTGGGTGCTCGACCACGAGGTGGCGCACTGGGGCGATCCGGCCTTCGACCTCGCGTTCATGCTGAACCACCTGCTGATCAAGGCGTTCATCCGGGCCGACGTCCGCTACCGCGACGCCG
Organism: Planctomycetota bacterium; assembly: GCA_036383955.1. GTDB lineage: Bacteria > Planctomycetota > MHYJ01 > MHYJ01 > JACPRB01 > JACQFK01. The sequence goes on from DASVNH010000064.1 coordinate 20,345, forward strand.
CCCGCGCGTTCCTGGACGCGTACGGGCCGTCGACGTCCCTCGAAGCGAAGACGATGCGCCACCTCGCGGTCCTGCACCTGGCGCGCGTCGACGGCAAGTCGCCGCTGGCGTACTTGAGCGACGACGACCGCCGCCGCCTCCGCGAGTTCTCCCGCCGCCGCGTCCTCGAGCCGGTCGCCACGCTCGCCGCGTGGTGACGACGACAAAGGCTCCCGGGCAACTTTTGTCGTGGGCTCAGAAGCGGACCGTGACCCCCGCGTCCATCGTGAAGAGCCACATCGATTCGGTGTCGAGCAGGAACTCGGATTCGTCCGCCTCCTCGGGGCCGCCCTGGACGCGGAAGCTCAGGCCGAGGCTGAACGTGATCGCGGGGATCCCCCAGCCGAAGCGGCCGCCGAGCTCGAACGAGGGCTCCCACGATTCGTCGAAGAAGTCGAGCGTGCCCAGCGGGAAGCCCAGGTCGACGACGTCCGCCCGCACGGCCTCGTAGTGGGCCACGCCGCCCCCCAGGCGGCCTTCGAGCCAGATCCCCGGCCCCGGCCGGATGACGGTCTTCACGCCCACGAGAAAGGTCTCGATGTCGAGCTGGTCGGGCTCCACCGACGTCCCGAAATCGTCGGTGAAGCGGTCGCCGTCGAACGAGTCCCAGGCCCCCGACACATAGGCGCCCACCCGGTAGCCCGGCGCCACGACCTGAAGGAGGTCGACCTCGACGCTGAAGCCCCAGCCGTCGTCGAAGTTGTCGGAGTACCAGACGTCGCCCTCGCTGAGGCTGCCGCTGGGGAACGAGAGCCGCCCCGTGAACGTGATCGAGGGGATGAAGCGCCCGAGGTCCGGGTCCTCGCCCTCGATCACGACGGTTTCCTGGGAAACCAGCAGCAGCGCAGCGAACAGCATGACGAGCGGATCCCTCCATCCCCCGCGCGTTGCGGCTCTTCAGAGCCTGGCCCGCGCGGTGTCGATGCGCCGGGCCCCTTCGATCAGCAGCTGGGCCGTGGGCCATTCGACGTCGTCCGCGGTCCGCAGGGCTCCGTGCGTGAATTCGAAGGCCCCCGTCGTCCAGGTGAGGAGATGGAAGACGGCCTCCCGGTTCTTCAGTGTCCCGGGCCGCAGCTCCGCGCGATGGATCCGGCCGTCGACGAGGAAGAGCAGTCCTTCCTCGGTCGGCGACGTCCGCTGAAGCCGGAGGACGCCGCTCCGCCGCGCGGTTTCGATGACGGTCAGCAGCGCCGCCAGACCGATCACCTCGCAGCGCCCGGTCAGGCTGCCCTCGGGCGCCACCGTCGCGTCCAGCTCGCGGCGCCGGGCCAGCGAGCGGCTCACGCGGTCGGGCAGCTCCCAGAAATCCCGGCCCTTGTCGAGGTAGTCGTCCGCGCCGAGCCGGAATCCGCGGATGTGGTCCTCGGCGGCCGCACGGGCGGTCAAGAAGATGACGGGCACGAGGGCCAGCGGGGCGGTCGATCGCAGCTGCTTTACGAACATCCAGCCGTCCATGCGCGGCATGTTCACGTCGGTGATGATGAGGTCGGGCGGGAGCTCCCGCGCGAGCCGGAGGCCCTGCTCGCCGTCGGGCGCCGTGCGGAGGTCGTAGCCGCCCGGTTCGAGCGCCTTCTTGACGAGGCGCAGGACGTCGAGGTGGTCGTCGACGCACAGGATCCGGGGCGCGCTCATGCCGTTACCGTACCGCGGAATGGCGGGTTTGGGGGCGCTACCGGGGACCGTCGAGACGGCGCGCCGCTTCGACCACGATCTGGGCGGTGGTGTGGTGGACCTCGTTCCCGACGTCCAGGGTCTCCGGCGTGAACTCGAACGTCCCGTCCGCGCGGTTCATCAGGGCGATGACGGCCTCGCGGCCGCGCAGGTCCTCGCGCGGGCGCAGCTCCGCCCGATGGATCTGGCCGGACACGAGGTAGATCAGGCCGTCCTCGACCGGATTGACGCGCGAGATCCGGAGCGTGCCCGTCATGCGGCCGGCCTCGATCATCAACAGCAGCGACGGGAGGCCGATCACGTCGCAGCGGCCTTTCAGATCCATTCAGCCGCGGAGATTACCCGGCCGGCCGATTTGGCGCTACACTTCCTCGATGCCGAAGAAAAAGAAAGCCGACGCCGCGCCCGAAATGGACGCGAACGACCACTACAACCACGGCCTGGGCCGGATGAAGGAGATCCAGGCCCCTCTCCTCGCGATGAAGCTCGACGCCAAGGCCAAGAAAGTCGCCGGGGAAGCCGAGACGTCGCTGAAGACGGCCCTGAAGCTCGCCGACAACCACGGCCGCGCCCACATCATGCTCGGCATGCTCTACCGCTACACCGGCAAGCCCAAGGACGCCCTGCCGCACCTCAAGCGCGGCATGGAGCTGCCGCCCGACTCCGCCGACTGGCTCAAGGCCTGCGAGAGCCTCGGCAGCTGCCTGATGCTGCTGAACGACGGGAAGGGGGCCATCGACGTCTTCCGCCAGGGCCTCCTGAACCATCCGATGGAGTCGATGCTCCATTACAAGATCGGCGCCTGCCTCGTCGACGAAGGCGACACGGAGGGCGCGAAGCTCGCCCTGCAGTCCGCTCTCGGGCTCGACCCGAACTACGCGGACGCGAAGAAGCTGCTCGACACCCTGGGCGGCGCGCCGCCCCCGCCGCCGGGCCCCGCCGCGGACATCGACTACGCCGCCGCCGGCGCCGAAGCGGAGCGCCTGGGCAAGGAGCTCCAGGAAGCGATGATGAAGCTCATGGCGGGCAAGGGCAAACCGGAAGACAAGACCACCAAGGCCATGAAGCTGCAGGACGAGTTCCAGAAGAAGATCAAAGCGCTCTACGGGTCATGAGATGAGGCTTCCGCTCATCGCCGCGGCGGCCCTGGCGGTCGCCGGCTGCGCCGCCCCGCCCCTCAACCGCGACCATCCGGTGCCGCTGGTCCAGACGATCGACGTCTTCGACCGCCCCGAAAGCGTCGCCTTCAGCCTCGACGGCTCGATCCTCTACGTGGGCAACTGCGGCTCCGAGAACTTCGGGCCCGACCGCCGGAAAGTGGGCTTCGTCGCGGGTCGCGGGGCCGTCAGCCGGGTGTCGATCGACCCCCAGGGCCGCGCCGAGCTCGAGGACCTGCGCTGGGTGGAAGGGCTCAACGGCCCGACGGGGCTCGCCGTGCTGCCGCGCGGGACGTCGAAGTATCCCGCCGGCGCGCTCCTCGTCTGCCAGGGTCTGGCGCTGCTCTGCGATGCGAAAGGGGAGTACCTCGGCGACCCCGCCAAGCTCGGGACGGGGATCCTCTTCCTCGACGGCCGCACGGGCCGGGAGCTCGGCCGGATTCCGCTGGGCGTCGGCAGCGCGATCGCGAAGCGGCTCGGACATCCCGTGCTGCTGCCGAACAGCCTGGCCTTCGACCGGGCGGGGAACCTGTTCGTGACCGACAGCGGCCGCGGCGGCCAGAACCTGACGCCGCCGATCGAGGCCCGGCCCGGCTTGATCCGGATTTCGAAGGAGGCGATCGACGACCCCTCGGCCGGCACGGTCGGCTTCACGCCGGTGCCCGGCACGCCGAACGGGGTGGCCGAGAACCAGGGCCGGATCCTCGTCGTGACGATGGCGGGCGGCTCGCTGGAGGGCGAGGCGGTCTACGTGATCCCGGCGTCGGCGTTTCCGCTCGACGTCCTCCCGGCCCCCTGGGCGGCCGGGGTGGGGACGATGGACGGGGTGGTGGTGACGCCGGCGGGGACGGTGGTGGCGTCGCGGTTCTCGGGCGACCTCGTGGCGATCCCCGCCGACCGGAAGGCCCGGCCGGTGCGGCTCTCGCCCGAGACGACGCTGAACGCGCCGGCCGACCACCGCCTGCTGGCGCTGCCCGACGGCTCGTCGCTGCTCGCGGTGCCGGAGCAGGCGCGGACGGAGCCGCTGCCGCGCCGCCAGCGCGTCCGCTTCATTCTGCTGCCGCCCGGATTTTGAGTCCCGAAAAGGCCTTTTGGGCGAATACGTCCCATGAACATGATCGCCTTGCTTGCCCTGAGCTGCGTCGAAGGGCTCCTCGCGCCGCAGGCCGCCGCCCCCGAGAAGCCCTTCGACCCGGCTCAGGGCAAGCCGGAAGCGTTCACCTTCCTGTTCTGGACCGACCAGGAGATCGATCCGGGCAAAGACGGCGCGCACAAGTGCGGGCCCGCGATCGAGGCCATGAACGCGATCGCCGGCAAGCCCTGGCCGTCGGCTTTCGGCGGTTCGGTCGACGCCCCCGACTTCGTCGCGAGCGCGGGCGACAGCTGCGGCTGGCCGAGCGCGGCGGCCGTCGCGTCCTGGAACAAGATCGCCCGCGAGCAGCTCAAGTTTCCGACCCGGGCCGTCGCGGGAAACCATGACGCCGGCGGCCTCTCTCCTTCCGAAACGTTCTATGAGTGGCTGCGCAAGGACCCGTTCGTGAAGGCTCACGCGAGCGACAACGGCCTGCCCGCCTGGCGCCCGCCCGAGGCCGGCTCGGGCATCATCCCCGGGGTGAACTACTCGTTCCGCCACAAGGGCGTCGTCTTCGTGATGCCGTCGCCGACCTACGACAACTCGGGGAAGTCGCCGCCCGGCAGCTCGCCGATCTACAAGCCCGACCTCGACTGGCTCAAGAAGGAGCTGGCGAAGTACGAGCCCAAGGCGCCCAAGGTCGTCGTGAACCACTTCAACGCCGGCTCGATCATGAATCGGGCGGAGATCGACGCCCTCTACAAGGAGCACAACGTGCTGTTCCACCTCTGCGGGCACTGGGAGAAGGTCCAGCACTGGAAGTTCGGCGACACCGACTGGGTGATGGACGCGGGCCATCGCGGCACCGACGGAAGCTTCTCGGCCGTCCGCGTCGGCCGGGACGCGATCGACCTCGCCCACTGGAACGTCCGCGACGCCAAGTGGGTCCCCGAGGTCATCTCGCGCAAGATCCCCGCCCGCTGGTAACCCGAGAGGGGATCCGGCGATACGACGGATCGGCGACGACGCAGGGAGATCCGGTGATGCGACGGATATGGAGATTGATCTCCTTATCCGTCTCTTCGCCCGATCTCCCGGAAGGGTCGGGGATCCGTTTAGTCCCCGTATCCCCACCCGGAGATCCGGTGACGCGACGGATATGGAGATTGATCTGCTTATCCGTCTCTTCGCCCGATCTCCCGGAAGGGTAGGGGATCCGTTTAGTCCCCGTATCCCCACCCGGAGATCCGGTGACGCGACGGATACGGGGATTCATCTACTTATCCGTCTCTTCGCCCGATCTCCCAGAAGGGTAGGGGATCCGTTTAATCCCCGCATCTCCTGGGAAGCGACGGATTCATCGACTGATCCGTCTTTTCGCCCGATCCCCCGGAGGGGAAGGGGATCCATTGGATCCCCGCGTCCCCACCCGGTGGTCTAGCGCAGGGGGACGTCGCGCAGCTCGTCCCGCAGCGAGAACGTCACGCTGTTGCGGGAGATCTTCTCGAGGCGGATCTGCGTCCCCTGGATCACGTCCCCCGGCCGGTAGAGGCGGCCGTTGACCACGGCGAATACCTCGTGGCGGGTGAAGGGGACGTCGAGATAATCCCCGGCGCGGTGGCCGTAGAACTGCAGCGACAGGTCCAGGGGCAGGGTCTCGATCGTGTCGCTGAGCGTGGTGCCGCTCACCAGCAGTTCCCGCGTCGCGAGCTCCTTCCGCGTGCGGGCGCGGGCGACGAGCGTCCGCGTCTCCGCGATCCAGAGCAGGACGTCGTGGCGCTCGGCTCGCCCTTCCAGCTCCGGCTTGTCGGCGGCCGCGCGCAGCTCGGCCAGGTCGCGCTCCATCTCCGCCACCTGGAGGAGCTCGAGCCGGCCCATCGCCCGCGCGAGCACCACCCGGGCCGCCTCGCGCGCCCGCGCGGCGCCGCCCCAGACCGCCTCCGCCTGGGAGCGGTGGTCCTCGACGGCCGCCGCCTGCGCGGCGTTGAGGCCTTTCGTCCGCAGCGCCTTCTCCAGGCCCAGGAAGCCGCGGTAGACGGCCTCGCCCTCGGGCAGCAGGTTCTCGTCCTTCAGACGGCGGAGCTCGGCCACCCGCTTGGCGAGATCTCGGATCAGCGACTCCAGCGTGTCGGCCGTCACCTCCGGAAGGATCAGGCCCTCGATCTTCGGCCGTCCGAGCCGGGTGGGGCGGGCGAGGGGATCGCGACGTCCGTCGCGGGAGAGCCAGCCCAGCTTCGCGAGCGCGTCCTTGCCTTCGAGGAGGACGATCCGCGCGCCGCCGCGGAGACGGATCTCGACGAGGCGGCCGTAGCGGTCCGCCCAGGCGTCGACCCACTCGAGCTCCGCGGACGCGGCGGGAGGCGGCTTCGGAAACGACAGCTTCGTGACCGTGGCGCTCCGGCCCAGGACGTCGCGCTTCTCCGTCGCGCCGATCTCGATCTCGACGTCCTGCGCGGGCAGGAGCGGGACGCGGACGAGGCCGGGGCGGGCGAGGCGGCCGGTCTGGCGCAGGGCGTAGACGGCGAGGGTGGGCAGGGCGCGGTCGTCGGCGGAGAGGTCGACGAGCGCGTCGCCGCGGTCGAGCTTCCGCCCTTCGCCGGCGGGGAGGATCCAGGATTCGGAAAGGGCGGCGCCGCTCCGGCGAGACAGGCCCGCGGCGAGCGGGACGAAGGCGTCGTCGAGCGACGCGTCCGCGCCGACGTCGGAGGTTTCGAACTCGAGGTGGAAGCGGTAGGCGTAGCGCCAGGGCCGGTCGTGGACGCGCTCCACGGATTCGCGCATGACGCCGAGCGTCTTCTCGCCGCGGACGACCGCGTAGTACGAGTCGAGGCGCGCGGGGATGTCGAGGCGATCGTCCTGGAGGGAGAGAAGGGCGAAGGCGAGAATCGTCATGCGTACCTCCCGGGATCCCGCTCCAACGACTATATCCCGGAAGCGCCTCCCCTGGGGGAAAACCTGAGAGCTTAACTCCGGCTGGGCACGACCCAGACCGGCCGGCGCGTGCGGCGCAGGACGCCTTCGGTCACGCTGCCGACGAGCAGCTCGTAGAGCGCGCCGTGGCCGTGCGAGCCCAGCACGATCGCCTCCGGATCGACGCGCTCGGCGACCGCCAGGATCTCGCCGATGACGGGGCCCTCCAGAAGCTCTTCCGTCACCGCGATGCCGTGGTCCCGCAGACGGAGGGCGGCGTCCCGCAGCTTCGCCTTCTCCACCGCGGTGTCGGGGAGCGTGGCGGTCGGCATCGGCAGGGCCACGCCCGCGCCCGGCGCGTAGACCGCCATCGGCGGGGGCGGCGGGATCACGTGCAGCAGGTGGACGGCCGCCTTGAGGTCGGCGGCCCAGGCCGAGGCCTTCTCCACGACCTTCCCGGTCACGTCCGAGAAGTCCACGCAGACGAGAATGAGTCGCATACAACCTCCTTCCGATCCGCTCCCTCCAGCTTACCGTTCCCCCGCGTAGGGTAGTAGGGTAAACCGGAGGTTTCCATGACGCTCCTTCTGCTGCTCGCGCTCCAGGCGCCCAACACCCTCAGCGACGAGGAAGCCAAGGCCGGGTGGAAGCTGCTGTTCGACGGGACGTCGACGTCCGGCTGGCGCGGCTACAAGAAAGAGGGAATGCCGGCGGGGTGGAAGGCCGTCGACGGCGTCCTCGCGCGCGTCGCGGGCGGCGCGGGAGGGAAGGGCGCGGGCGGCGGCGACGACATCGTGACGCTGGAGGAGTTCGAGAATTTCGAGCTCTCGCTCGAATGGAAGCTCGTCCCGGGCGGCAACGCCGGGATCCTCTACCGGGTCGTCGAGCAGGCCGCCACCAGCTGGCACGAAGCGCCGGAGATGCAGGTGCTCGACGACGCCAAGTGGCCGACCCGCGACAAGCGGCAGCTGGCGGGCGCCTGCTACGACCTCTACGCGCCGTCGAAGGCGGTCGTCAAGCCCGCCGGCGAGTGGAACCAGGCGCGGCTGAAGGTCGACGGCTCCAAGGTCGAGCACTGGCTGAACGGCGAGAAGATCGTGGAGTACGAGATCGGGAGCGAGGACTGGAACAAGCGGGTCGCGGCGAGCAAGTTCAAGGACAAGCCGCTCTTCGCGAAGGCGGCCAAGGGGCGGATCTGCGTCCAGGATCACTCCGACCGCGGAGAGTACCGGAACATCAAGATCCGCGTGATGCCCGCGAAGTAGCGCTGACGGCCAGGCCCAGCGCGCGGAGCGGAAGGGCCGCCAGGGCCGCGAGGCCCAGCAGGCCGGGGACGTCGCTCCGCAAGTGTCGAGACGTTATCCCGCCTTCAAGGCTCGGCTTCATATGGTCCTCTCCCTGAAGCCGCGCTCGCTCCGGCGCTACAAGGACATCGCCCGGCTGCTCCTCAAGTACGGGCGCTCCGACCTCCTCCGCGACACCGGCCTGGACGCGGCCCTCGACGTCGAGGACCGCCCGGGAGCGGCGGCCGCGCTGGCCGAGGAGCTGGCCGTCGACCTCGAACGCATGGGCCCGACCTACGTGAAGCTCGGGCAGCTGCTTTCCACCCGGGGCGACTTCCTGCCGCCGCCGGTCGTCGAGGCCCTGGCCCGCCTGCAGGACCGCGTCGAGCCCATCCCGGCCGACGAGGTGCGGCGGATCATCGAGACGGAGCTGGGCTGCCGGATGTCGAAGGCCTTCCTCGACTTCGACCTCGAGCCCCTGGCGTCGGCCTCGCTCGGCC
>DASVNH010000065.1:0-2628 GCA_036383955.1 Planctomycetota bacterium
CCGTCACGCCCGGCCCCGGCCATCCGATCGACGTCCTCCTGAACGCGAAGGGGGTCGCCCCCGAAGCCGACCGCGCCACGCTGCTCCGCCGGGTGACGTTCGGGCTCACCGGCCTGCCGCCGGGCCCCGACGACGGCGCGCCCTGGGAGGCGGTCGTCGACCGCCTCCTCGCTTCGCCCCGCTACGGCGAGAAGTGGGGACGTCGATGGCTCGACCTCATGCGCTACGCCGATTCGAACGGCGGGGGCGATGACGTCAACCATCCCAACGCCTGGCGCTACCGCGACTGGGTGATCGCCGCGTTCAACGCGGACCTGCCCTATCCGCGCTTCGTGACGGCGCAGCTGGCGGGCGACCTCCTCCCCGAGCCCGATCCCGTCGCGAGCTCCTGGCTCGCCCTCGGCCCGAAGCAGCTGTCCGAGCTGGACCTCGAGAAGATGAAGCTCGACATCGCGGACGAGCAGCTCGACGTGCTGTCGAAGACCTTCCTCGGCCTGACGATCACCTGCGCGCGCTGCCACGACCACAAGTTCGATCCGATCCCGACGTCCGACTACTACGCGCTGGCCGGCATTTTCCGCAGCGTGGAGGTCATCAGCGACTACGCCAGGCGTCCCGCGATCCTGCTCGAGATCGACGCGGCCGGAGGCAAGACCCTCGGCGCGCGCGAGATCGAGCCGCGCGACCTGGCCGTGCACTTCCGCGGCAACCACCTCGCGCTGGCGAAAGAGAAGACGCCCCGCGGGACGCCCCGCGTCTTCGAGACCGCGATGGCGCCGCCCTTGAAGAGCGGCCGCCTCGAGCTCGCCCGCTGGCTGGTCCAGCAGCCGCTGGCCGCCCGCGTCATGGTCAACCGGATCTGGCAGGGCCACTTCGTCGAGGGCCTCGTCCGGACCGCCTCCAACTTCGGCCTCCAAGGCGAGCTCCCCAGCCATCCCGAGCTCCTCGACTGGCTCGCCGCGGAATTCATGAAGGACGGCTCGATCAAGCGGATGCACCGCCTGATCCTCAGCTCCGAGGCCTATCGCCGCTCCAGCGCCGGTCCGAGCTCCGACGCCGATCCCGACGACCGCCTGCTCGCGAAGCAGCGGCGGCGCCGCCTCGACGCCGAGGAGATCCGCGACGCCCTGCTCTTCGTCGCCGGCACCCTCGACCTGACGCTGGGCGGCACCGTGAAGGGCGCGCAGACGGGCCAGGCCTACTTCACGGGCGGCAACGAGCTCTACCGCGAGACGCGCCGCACCGTGTACCTGCCGGTCGGACGGCAAAGGACGTACCCTCTCCTGAAAAGCTTCGACTACCTGGACAACACCACGCACCTCGACAAGCGGCCCTCGACGATCGTCGCCCAGCAGGCCCTTTTCATGCTGAACAACCCGCTGCTCCGCGAGCAGAGCGCCGCTTTCGCGAAGACGCTGACCGGCTCCGACGACGACAAGGTCCGGCAGGCCTGGCCGAGGCTGTTCGGGCGGCCCGCGACGTCCGACGACGCTTCCGCCGTCCTCCGCTCATTGACCCGCCTGACCTGGCCCCAAGCGATCCACGCGTTGATGGCGTCGAACGACTTCATCTATGTTGAGTAGACGAGAACTTCTGGCCCGCGCGGGCGCGGGCTTCGGCGCGCTGGCCTTCCGGGGCCTGGCGGCGGCCGATGCCCACTTCCCCGCCAGGGCCAAGCGGGTGATCTTCCTGTTCATGCACGGCGGGCCGTCGAGCGTCGACAGCTTCGACTACAAGCCGCTGCTGCTGCGCGACACGGGGAAGCCGCTGCCGTTCGCGAAGCCGCGGGTGGTCTTCGCGCAGACGGGCAACCTGCTGCGGAGCCCCTGGGACTTCAAGCGGCATGGGGCGTCGGGCCTTTGGTGCAGCGAGCTCTTTCCGAACCTGGCGCGGCACGCGGACAAGCTCTGCGTCGTGAAGTCGATGCACGGCTCGAACCCGGCGCACGGCGGGGCCTGCCTGAAGATCCACACGGGCTCGGACACCTTCGTGCGGCCGAGCCTGGGCGCGTGGGTGAGCTACGGCCTCGGCAGCGAGAACCGGAACCTGCCTTCCTTCCTCACGATCAATCCGAGCACCGACCAGGGAGGCGCGCAGACCTACGGAGCGGGGTTCCTTCCCGCCGTCCACCAGGGCACCCGCCTCGAAAAGGACGGCGCCCTGCTCGACGCGAAGAATCCGGAGCTGGGGCCCGCGGTGCAGCGCGCGCAGATCGACCTCCTCCGCGAGCTGCGGGAGCGGAGGCCGTCGGACGCGGGGGCGGACGCCCGGCTGGAGTCCTTCGAGCTGGCGTTTCGGATGCAGGCGACGGCCCTCGGCGTGATGGATCTGTCGAACGAGTCGGCCGCGACCAAGGCGATGTACGGGATCGGCCGCAAGCCGACGGACGCGTTCGGCCGGCAATGCCTCCTCACGCGGCGATTGGCCGAAGCGGGGGTGCGCTTCATCCAGGTGACCCACGGCGGCTGGGACTCGCACAGGACCTTGCGGAAGCTGCACGAGCAGCGCGCGGGGGAGGTCGACGGCCCCATCTCCGCCTTGCTGCAGGACCTGGACAACCGGGGCCTGCTCGAGGACACGCTGGTGATCTGGGGCGGCGAGTTCGGCCGGACGCCGGTCGTCGAGCTC
>DASVNH010000066.1:0-12057 GCA_036383955.1 Planctomycetota bacterium
CCCCGCGCGGCCCCGGCGGGTCTTCCTGGCGGCGGACTCCGAGACGGCGGCGCGGGTCGTCGAAGCGCTCCGCCCGTTCGGCTACGACGTGGCGCCCTTCGACGACCTGGGCGCGCTGATCGCGGCGATGGACGTCGAGCCCCCGCTGGCGGCGGCGCTGGGGGCGTCGATCGCCCCTTCCGCGGCGTTCCTCGACGCGCTGCGGGCGCGCGGGGTGCCGCTCTTCTGTCTCTCGAAGGACGGGGGGCTGGAGGCGCGGATCGCGGCGGCGCGGGCGGGGGCGCGCGGATTCGCCGACGCGGCGACGCTGGCGGAGGGGCTGGACCGCCTCGCGCTGGATCCGCGCGCCGAGCCGCACCGGGTGATGATCGTGGACGACGACCCGGCGGCGGCGCGGGCGCGCGCCGCGCCGCTGCGGCGGAGCGGCATGACGGTCGCGACGGTCACCGATCCGGCGCGGGCGCTCGACGCCCTGCTGCGCTTCCAGCCCGACCTCCTGCTCCTGGACCTGGACCTGGGGGCGTTCCCGGGGGACGAGCTCGCCGCCGCGGTGCGCCAGCATCCCGCGTGCGTGGGGCTCCCCATCGTCTGCCTCTCGTCGGAGGCGCGCGCGGCCTTCCCGTTCGCCGAAAGCGTCCTCCTCAAGCCGGTGCCGCCGGCCCGCCTGCTGGCGGAGACGCTCCCGCGGGCCGAGCGCGGCCGCGCGCTCCGGACCCGCCTGCTGTTCGACGGCCCCGCGGGCGACCTCCAGCCGGCGGACTTCCTGCGCCGGCTGCGCGGGGAAACCGACCTGGCCCGGCGCCGCGGCCGGTCCCTCTGCTGCGCGGAGGCGCGGATCGACGGCTTCGCGGCGCTCGACGAGCCCCGGCGGAGCTCCGTCCCCCGGCTGCTGCACGACCTCGTCCGCGCCCGCCTGCGCTCCTCCGACGCGGTCGGGCGCTCGGGGCCCGACGGCGTCACGATCGCCCTGCCGGACGTCGACGCCCGCGCGGCCGCGCGGATCCTCGAGGACCTCCGCCGCGCCTGCGACGAGTCGGAGCGCGCGACGCTCAGCGCCGGGGCGGCGATCTTCCCAGCGGTCGCGGACGGCGGGCTGCTCCTGGACACGGCGCGCCAGGCCCGGGCGCGCGCCGCGGACGCCGGAGGAAATCGGGTCGTGATCCTTCCCTCCGATTCCGTGGTATAGTCACCTCCAGCGGCGACCGGGATCCAGGGAGCAAAAAGGTTGGAACCGGTCCGCCTCTCCCTCGGACTCCACGGCCTTCTGAGGAGGATCCGTCTTCCATGTCGAGCGCTCCCGACGCGTCCGCCCCGCGGCTCCTGTATGTCGAGGACGACGCCGCCACCGCCCACCTGGCGAAAGCCCTGGCCGAAAAGGAAGGCTTCGCGGTCCGCATCAGCACCACCGCCAAGGACTTCCTCAAGAAGATGGTCGAGGATCCGCCGGACCTCTGCCTGCTCGACCTCGGCCTGCCGGACATGGCGGGGCTCGACCTCCTCCGCGAAGTCCGCGAGAAGTGGCCGGCGATCCCGGCGGTCGTGGTGACCGGCTCGGAGTCGGTGCAGGACGCGATCGCCTCGATGAAGCTCGGCGCGGCCGAGTACGTGTCGAAGCCGCTCGACGCCCATCGCTTCAACACCTCCCTGCGGAACGCGCTGCTCGTGAGCCAGCAGCGGAACGAGATCTCGAGGCTCCGCGTGGTCGTGCGCTCGGAGAACTCGCCCGAGCTCCTGCTGGGGTCGTCGAAGCCGATGGAAGCCCTGCGCGCCCTGCTCCGGAAGGTCGGCCCCAGCGACGCGACGGTGCTCGTGCTGGGCGACAACGGGACGGGCAAGGAGCTCGTGGCGCGGACGCTCCACTACGCGAGCGCCCGGCATGACAAGCCGTTCGTCGACGTCAACTGCGCGGCGCTGACGGAGACGCTGCTCGAGAGCGAGCTGTTCGGCCACGAGGCGGGGTCGTTCACGGGCGCGACGGGACGTCGGCGCGGCAAGTTCGAGCAGGCCCACGGCGGCACGCTGTTCCTCGACGAGATCGGGGACATGCCCCTGCCCACCCAGGCCAAGATGCTCCGCGCCCTGCAGGAGCGCACCTTCCAGCGCGTGGGCGGCGACGGGAAGGTGAACGTCGACGTCCGGGTGATCTGCGCGACGAACCAGAACCTCGAGGACTGCGTCGCCAAGGGGACCTTCCGCAAGGACCTCTTCTACCGCGTGAACACGATCGTCGTGGAGGTGCCGCCGCTGAAGGCGCGGGCGGGCGACATCGCCGAGCTCGCGCGGCATTTCCTCGCGCGGGCGGCGGACCGGGAGAAGCGGTCGATCCAGCGGATCGCCCCGGGGGCGCTGGACCAGCTCTCCCGACATCCCTGGCCGGGCAACGTCCGGGAGCTGCAGCACGCCGTCGAGCGGGCCGTCCTCGTCTGCGAAGGGGAGGAGATCCTGGCCGAGCATCTGCCGCCCGCGATCACGCGGGCCGGGGCCTCCGCCGCCGCTCCCGAGCCGGCGGGCACGGGGGGCCTGGTGGAGGAGGTCGAGCGCCTCGAGCGCCGGCTGATCCTCGACGCCCTGGACAAGCACGGCTGGGTGAAAGCGCGGGCGGGGCGGGCCCTGGGGATCACCGAGCGGATGATCTCCTACAAGATGGAAAACCTGGGGATCCAGCGCTCAAAGTAGTCGGAACCCCCACATTTTTGTCGGCGTCCCAGCGGAAGTCCCCTTGGCACGCCAGATGCTTCTCTTCCGCCGGAGGATGGAAGCGATGGAACAGCCGACCGTTCTGGTGATCGAAGACGACCCGGTGACCCGCGGGCTCCTGGAGGGGATCCTGAAGGTCGCCCAGTTCAAGACGGTGAGCGCGGCCGACGCCATCGAGGGCGTGCACGCGGTGCGGAAGCAGAGGCCCGACCTCATCATCATGGACCTGATGCTGCCCGGGGTGGACGGCCAGACGGCGGCGGAGGGCCTCCTGAACGACCCCGCCTACTCCCGGATCCCGATCCTGATGCTCTCGGCGTCGCCGGACATCGAGGCCGCCGCGGAGTCGGCGGGCGCCTCGGAGTGGATGGCGAAGCCCTTCAGCCCGGCGCGCCTGGTGAAGTCGCTCCGTCTCCTGCTGAGCCAGCGGCGGGTGACGCGGATGTTGCCGGCCTAGCGGAAACCATAAATCGTACTGTCCAGTTTATGGCGTCCCTCCGGGCGCCATAAATTGGACAGTACGATTTATGGTTTTTCGAGGGCCCGCTGGACGCGGGCGAATTCCCGGTCGAGACGCGGCATCAGGGCTTCCGCGTCGGCAAAGGCCCGCTTCTGGCCGGCCGCTTCCAGCTCCCTCAGCAGGTCCATGAGCGGCAGGGCGCCCATGCTCCCCGCGCTGCCCTTGAGCAGATGGGCCGCCCGGAAGACCCCCTCCCCGTCCTTCGTCTGAAGGAGGGTCCGGACCAGCTCGAACTGCCGCGTCGCCTGGTCGAGGAACTGCTTGACCAGGTCCGCCAGGAAGCCGGGCGATCCCGCCTCGAGTTCCTTCAGCTGGCCGAACATCTCGGCGTCGAGCGCGGGCGGCAGGTCTTCCACGGATTGATTCTCCCACCCCCCGGCCGGATGTCAACCTCACAAAAATGTCTGAACCTCCCGCCCTCTCCCAAGGGAACCCCCGTTGGCAAGCGGCTTGCTTTTCCGGGGCGAACGAAGAGGAGGACGGCCATGAACGACACGAAAGTTGCCCGCAAGCCCCTGGTGTTCTGCGTCGACGACGACGCCAGCCTGCTCGACTGGATGGACCTGGCCCTCTCCGACCAGGGCTGGGACGTCCAGACGGAAGCGGATCCGAAAAAGGCCCTGGAGCGGATCGCCGCCCAGCCGCCGGACGTGATCCTCCTCGACGTCACCATGCCGGTGCTCGACGGCTACCAGGTCTGCGAACGCCTCCAGAAGATCGCCGACACCTCGTACATTCCCGTCATCTTCGTCACCGGCCTGGGCGGCGAACGCGACCGCGCCAAGGCCTTCCTGGTCGGCGGGGTGGACCACCTCGTCAAGCCCGTGAACGAGGAGGCCCTCCGCAAGGCCGTCGCCCACCACATCGCCACCAAAGGCAAGTTCAACGAGATCCGCAAGGTCTCCCAGCGCCCCGCCCCCCCCCGCGCCGGCGGTCCCCAGCGCTGGGACGCGGCCTTCCAGCCCTCCGTCTTCGCCCGTTTCAAGGAAGCCCTCGCCGGCCGGCTCAAGCTCGGCCCCGACAAGCTCAAGTCCCTGGGCCGGCTCACGCCCGACGCCCTGTACTCCGGCGCCGCCGAGCTGGGCGTCTCCGGACGCCAGGTGACCGAGACCCTGGCCGCCTTCCTCAACCTGCCCTACCTCCCGCGCGTCGACCCCCAGCAAGTCCGCCTGGGCGTGCTGCCCACCCCGTTCTGCCGCTCCAACCAGGTGCTCGCGACGGGCGACGTGGACTTCGTGCTGACCAACCCCTTCCGCTGGGAGATCCTCGAGGTGATCCGCCGGGCCGTCGGCGCCGACCAGGCCCCGCGCCTCTCCCTGGCCGAGCCCGACGCCTTCGAGGTCCTGAGCTCGACCCCGAGCGCCCGTCCGGCGACGCGCCCTGCCGCCGCGCCTTCGGGCACCATCGACCAGATGCACTATGAGCTGCGCAAGGAGCTCGAAGTCTCCGCCTCCGTCTCGGCCTACGCCGTCGAGGCCCAGAATGCCGGCCCGCTGGTGGAGCTCATGAACCGGCTGATCGAGGCCGCCCACGACGCCGGGGCGTCCGACATCCACATCGAGCCGACCGAAACCGACGTGGTCGTGCGCTACCGGATCGACGGCGACCTCACCATCGCCAACCGCTTCCAGCCCGCCGAGCTGCACAAGCGCATGATCGCCCGTCTCAAGGTCATGAGCCAGCTCGATATCGCCGAGCACCGCCTGCCCCAGGACGGCCGGATCGAGTTCAAGGCCTTCACGCAGCGGCGGGACGTCGACATCGACCTGCGCGTCGCCATCATCCCCGTGCGGAACGGCGAGAAGGCCTGCCTGCGCCTTCTGGACAAGCAGAAGGCGGTCCTGCCCCTCGAGAAACTCGGCTTTTCGCCCCGCAACCTGGCCCTCTACCGGGAGAAGATCCGGACGCCCTACGGGATGATCCTCCACGTGGGCCCCACGGGGTCCGGGAAGTCGATGAGCCTCTACGCGGCCCTGAACGAGATCAAGAGCCCGACGACCAACATCCAGACGGCCGAGGATCCGATCGAGTACACGCTGCCGGGGATCAACCAGATGCAGGTGATGCCCGACATCGGCCTGACGTTCTCGCGGGCCCTGCGGAGCTTCCTGCGGGTGGATCCGGACATCATCCTGGTGGGCGAGACGCGGGACGTCGAGACCGCCAAGATCGCCGTCGAGGCCTCCCTCACGGGCCACCTGCTGTTCTCGACGATGCACACGAACGACGCCGCGTCGACGGTCACGCGCTTCGTGGAGATGGGCATCGAGCCCTATCTGATCAGCTCCTCGCTCACCCTGGTCTGCGCCCAGCGCCTGATCCGCCGGCTCTGCCCGGAGTGCAAGGAGGCCTACACGCCCGACGAGGCCCAGCGGGAGATCGTCGGCGCCAAGGCCGGCGAAACCCTCTACCGGGCCCGCGGCTGCGCGCGCTGCGGCGGCCTGGGCTACAAGGGCCGGATCGCGGTCCACGAGCTCCTGGCGCCCAACGCGGCCGTCCGCGCGGCCATCCTCAAGAAGGGCGTGTCCGCTGAGGAGCTGAAGCGGGTGGCCGTCCGGGAGGGCGGGATGACGAGCCTCTACTGGGACGCGATGGAGAAGGTCCGGCAGGGCCTCTGCTCCGTCGAAGACGCCCTCCAGAACGTCCGCCGGGACGACGACGACACCGTGCCGCCCTGGGCCTAGCCCAGGGCCGATTCCTGGAGGACGGCCTCCCCACGGGGGGGGCCGTCCTCGCTTCATTTCCTTGGGCCCCAAGGAGTTCCCCTCCCCGCCCTTCCTGGACCTGGACCTCCGCTTTGGCTCCCTTTCCGACACGATTGTCGGCTTTCCCCCCCTCTCCCGGGGAGCGGCGGCGTGGTACGGCCTTTGCTCTAGGCTCCCCGGTTCGAAGAGATTGAAAGGGAAGAAGATGACCTCCGAGACGGCGACCCCCGCGACCCCCTCCCGGCTCAAGGTGCTCCTGGCGGAGGACTCCCCCGAGCAGCGCGAATACCTCGAGGTCCTGCTCACCGGCTGGGGCTATCCCGTCCTCGCGTGCAAGGACGGCGACGAGGCCTGGCGCGCCCTGCAGGCGCTGGACGCCCCCGCCCTCCTCCTCCTCGACTCGGTCATGCCCGGCCTGTCGGGCCCCCAGATCTGCCGCCGGCTCCGCGAGACCCGCGCCAAGCGCGCCCGGCACATCATCCTCCTGACCGCCTGCGCCAAGCCGGAGGACGTCGAGACCGGCCTCGACGCCGGCGCCGACGACTTCGTCGCCAAGCCCTTCAACGAGATGGAGCTGCGGGCCCGCCTGCGGACCGGCGAGCGCCACGTCCTGCTCCAGGAGGAGCTGGGACGCCGGGTCGTCGAGGTGGAAGCGGCCATGACGCGCATCCGCCAGCTGGAAGGCATCCTGCCGCTCTGCTCCTACTGCAAGCGGATCCGCGAGGGCGAGCGCGCCTGGCAGCCCCTGGAAAGCTTCATCTCCAGGCGCTCCAAGGCCAAGTTCAGCCACGACATCTGCCCGGACTGCTGGACCTACGTCGTCGAGCCCGAGCTGAAGGACCTCGCCCCCGGGAACGACGCCCACGCGTGCTCAGGGCACGGAAATGTCGGAACGCCCCCGGAGTAGGGCGCGGCACGCGGCTTGCTCCACAAGGAAGGAACGAGGGTAGAGAGATGAGTGAAAAGACGGTCAACCGGGTCCTGTACGTCGAGGACGAGCCCAACATCCGCGCGGTCGGCCTGTTCTCCCTGGCGGAGGTCGGCGGCTTCACGGTGGAGCCCGCCGAGTCCGGCCAGGACGCCCTGAACAAGGCCGGCGGCTTCGGGCCGGACCTGATCCTCCTGGACGTCATGATGCCCGGCATGGACGGCATCGCGACCTTCAAGGCCCTCCGCTCGCGCGTCGACACCTCCAACGTCCCCGTGATCTTCATGACCGCCAAGGTCCAGCCCCACGAAGTGCAGGGCTACAAGGACCTCGGCGCCATCGCGGTCATCGCGAAGCCCTTCGATCCCGTCACCCTCCCCGACGAAGTCCGGGCCCTCTGGGTCCGCCAGGGGGAGGCCCGATGATCCCCGCCGCCCTCCTCCTCGCCCTCGCCGCCGGCACGGCCCTGGGCCTCTGGCTCGCGCGGCGCCGGACGTCGACGCCCCCCGCCCCCGCGCCCGCCCCGGAAGCGGCGGAAGTCGAGACCGCCCGCTGGCAGAAGGCCAAAGAAGACCTGTCGCGGGCCGTCGCGGCCGAGACCCTCTGCCGGCGCATCATCGACACGACGCTCGACGGCGTGGCGGTGCTCGACGGCCGCTACGTGATCGAGCAGTGGAATCCCCAGGCCGCCGCCATCTTCGGCTGGTCCAAGGACGAGGCGATCGGGCAGCCGCTGCTGAAGCTGGCCGTCGCCGAATCCGCGCGGGACGAGCTGCACCGGGTCATCTCCGGCCGGGCCCGGCCCTCGGACACCCCGCTCTTCTCCCGCCGCACCGAGATCCGCGGGCTGCGCAAGAACGGCCAGGAGTTCCCCCTCGAGATCGCGGTGACGCCCCTCCTCCAGCCGGAGAAAGGGGTCGCCTACAGCGTCTTCCTCCGCGACATCACGGAGCGGAAGCGCGTCGACCGCCTCAAGAACGAGTTCGTCGCGACGGTGAGCCACGAGCTGCGCACGCCGCTGACGTCGATCCGGGGCTCCCTGCGCCTCATCGCCGGCGGCTTCACGGGCGAGCTGCCCGCCAAGACCCGGGCGATGATCGACATCGCCAACGAGAGCTGCGAGCGCCTCGTGGCGCTGGTCAACGACATCCTGGACATCGAGAAGATCGAGTCGGGCAAGATGAGCTTCGCCCTCCTCCCGCACGACATGACGGCGCTGGCGATGAAGGCCGTCGAGGCCACCCGCGCCTTCGCGCAGCCCTTCGGCGTGGAGATCCGGACGGAAGCGCCGGCCGGCCCCTGCCCGGCGGTCGTGGACGCGGACCGGATCATCCAGGTGATCACGAACCTCGTGTCGAACGCGGTGAAGTTCTCCCCCAAGGGCGGCGCGGTGCGGGTGCGGGTCGGGCCGCGGGGCGGGAAGGTGCGGCTGGCGGTCGAAGACCTCGGCGCCGGCATCCCCGACGAGTTCCGCTCCCGGATCTTCCAGAAGTTCGCGCAGGCCGACGCGTCCAACGAACGCCGCTCGGCCCCCGGCACGGGCCTGGGCCTGAGCATCTGCAAGGCCATCGTCGACCGCCTGGGCGGAACCATCGGGTTCGAGTCGGAGGCGGGCCGCGGCAGCACCTTCTGGTTCGAGATCCCCGGGGCCGGCGCCCCGGACGCGGCCGGCCCCGCGGTGCTCGTGGTGGACGGCAACCCGGCCGAGGCCGAGGCCCTGGCCTCCGCCTGCCGCCGGCTGGGCTTCCAGGCGGATGTCGCCTCCGGCGCCGTCCAGGCCCGCGAGCGCCTCGCCGCGAGGAGCTACGCCGCGATGACCCTCGACGTCCGTCTTCCCGACGCCGACGGCCTGGCCTTCCTGCGGGAGCCGCGCCCCGCCGTCCCCGCGATCGTCGTCACCGCCGAGCGCCAGGCCACGGGCCGCTTCACCGGGGCCGAGTCCCAGGTCGGCATCGTGGACTGGCTCACCAAGCCCGTCGACCACGCCCGCTTCGAAGCCGCGCTCCGCGGGATCGCGGCCGCCGTGCCCGCCGAGGTTCCCGAAGAGCCCGCGGACGTGATCCGCGACTTCCTGCGCCGCTCCGCGCCCGCGGGCGCGAACCGTTGATCGGAGATGGATATGAACACGCTCTGCGCCACGAAACAGGAAAAGCTCGACGCCCTCCGCCGCCGCCTGGCGGAGCGGCTTCCCGGGATCGTCGCCGAGCTGGAGGCGGCGTGCCGCGAGCAGCTCGCCGCGCCCGCCGACGCGGTGAAGCTGGAGTTGGCGGTCCGCGGAAGCCACACGCTGGCCGGCACGGCCGGGACCTACGGCTACCTCGAGCTCGGCCAGGCCGCCCGCGCGCTGGAGCTCCTGCTCCGCGCCGGGACGGCGGCGGCCGGGGACGTCGAAACCCACCTCGCCCAGGTCCGCCTCCGCCTCCCGTAACGGTTGCTCCCGAGGCGGGTCCGCGGTACAACGGAGCGCATGAAGATCATCGTTCTGGCGCTCGCTCTCGGAGGCTCCGCCATGGCTCAGGACGTCAAATCGGAAACCGCCACCTTCGGCGGCGGCTGCTTCTGGTGCGTGGAAGCCGTCTTCGAGGCCGTGGAGGGCGTCGAGAGCGCGGTCTCCGGCTACGAAGGCGGGCACGTCGAGAACCCGACCTACGAGCAGGTCTGCGCGAAGACCACGGGCCACATCGAGGTCTGCCAGATCAAGTTCAATCCCGCGAAAGTCTCCTACGAGAAGCTGCTGGAGATCTTCTTCAAGACGCACGACCCGACCACGAAGGACCGCCAGGGGGCGGACCGCGGCCCGCAGTACCGCTCGGCGATCTTCACGCACTCCGACGCGCAGAAGGAGGTCGCGGAGAAGGTCAAGAAGGCGCTCGACGCCTCGGGCGCGTTCAAGGCGCCGATCGTGACCGAGATCCTGCCGACGAAGAAGTTCTGGACCGCCGAGGCCTACCACCAGGACTACTTCAAGCGCAACCCCGAGCAGGGCTACTGCGCCGCCGTCATCGCGCCGAAGATGGAGAAGTTCAAGAAGGCCTTCGAGGACGCGCTGAAGAAGTAGCCGTCACTTCGCGCGCGCGTGCTCGCGGAAGAACTTCACGATCAGCGCGGGCGCGTCCTTCGGATACTCGTGGCCCCCGGGGTGGAGGAAGGTCACGAGCGGCGCCTTCTTCGACGATTCATAGACCAGGCAGCCCGGAGACCCCCAGTCCTTCCCCGTCTCCTCGCAGCCGTTCTTGGCGCGCACCTGGGCCAGCCCCGCTTTCTGCCACTCGAATTTCACCAGCGGATCCTTCTCCCCCGCGACGTGGAGCACGGGGACGGGCTCGACGTCCCGTGCCGGCTTGAACACGGATCCCGAGGGCGCCAGCGCCGCGAACACGCCGGGGCGCGCGGCCCAGAGCTGGTAGGTGAACTGCCCGCCGTTCGAATGCCCCATCGAGTAGATCCGGGTCTCGTCGACGTCCTTCCTCTTCAAGTCCGCGAGCATGGCGTCGAAGAACTTGTAGTCCCGGCCCTCCAGCTCCCCGTGCTGCCAGCCCGGCTTCTTCCCTTCCGGGTCGCTGAGCCGGCCCGGCGTCGGCAGGCCCTGCGGATACACGACGACGGCCTCCGCCCAGAGCTCGTGGATCCGGAAGGAGCGCGCCGCGTGCGCCATCGTGCCGCCGTGGCCGTGCCACGCGAAGACGAGCGGACGCGGACCGTCCTCCTTGCGGTTCACGGGCACGCGCACCAGCGCCTCGCGCTCCACGCCGTCCACCGTCCACGTCGCCCGCTCGGGAGCGGCCTGCAGGAGCAGCGTCAGCAGATAGAGCATCTCTTCCCTTCAGCGAAACGCGAGAATCCCGCGCTCTCCCCTAGCGGCCGGGATGGCGGCCCGGATACGGACGGCCGTCCCAGGCCAGATACACGGCGGCCTGCGCCTCCTCGCTCGAGCGCGGCGCGGGGCGGTGCACGTGGCGCGGGTCGAACCAGTAGGCCTTGTTCAGTTCCTCGGCGACGAGGGCCGCGCTCGTGCGGTCGAGCGACTCCGTCAGCCCGAGCACGTGCGGATAGGCGCCGGGCTCGGGAACCCCGAGCCCGATCTCGAAGCGGGTGGCTTGGACGCGGTCAAGGACGCCCCGGACGTCGGTGATGGCCTTACCGATGTAGGCGGCGAGCGCGCGGGTCTCCAGGTTCATGGATCCCTCCTTCTCGGCTCCGTCTTCCACCCTACCTCAAACCGCGCGGAGGATTCCCGGAAAAGAAAAAATAACTCCGCGCGCCAAATTGAACGCGCCTACTTGCGCGCGTGGAGCAGATAGGCGTGCGTCGGGCCCCCCATGTCATGCGCGTCGATCAGCGTGACGTAGTACGTCCCCGCGGCGGCGATCTTCAGCGTGAGCGCCGGGTCCCGGCCGAACGCGGAATCGTCGCTCATCGCGATCTGGCGCCCCGCCGCGTCGTGCGCCAGCAGCGTCGGGTCCAGCGGCGAGCCGAGCCGGGCGGACGTCGCTTCGAACACCCAGGTCTCGCCCGCCTTCGCCTCGAACTTGAAGACGTCGACGTCCTTCGGCCCCCCGATCGCGCCTTCGACGACCGCGCCCGCCTCGACCGCCATCGCCTGGGCGAAGCCGCCGTTGGGCTCCTTCTCCGCCTTGCCCGCGACGACCGGCAGCTTGTGCTTCGGCGCGGTCCCGTCCGGCGTGACGATTTCGATCTCGACGTCCCCCGCCGCGTCCGCCGCGGTCTTGACCTCGATCTCGACCTGCGTGTCGCCGTAGACCGTGACGTCCTGGTTGGCCGGCACCTCCGTCTTGCCCTTGTTCAGGATCTTCGCCTCCGCGCCGCCCACCTTGAGCTCCGCCGCGCGCTCGAGCGAGCGGCCGCGGATCTTCACCCGGGTCGTGCCGCCCGGCTTGACCGAAAGCGGGACCGCGAAGAGGACCTTCGGCTCCGGCTTCTTCTCGTCCTTCTTGTCCTGCGCGCCCGCGACGAGCGACAGCGCCGCGAGGATCAGCGCCGCGCCTCTCCCCCCCGGGATGGGGGGGACTTCTTGGCGCTTGGCTCTTGGGGCTTGGGTCTCGTCGCTAGGCATAGAGCTCGCGGACCGGCTCGCCTTCGCCGAGGATCGGGATCGGCCGGCCGTCGGGCGACTGCAGCTCCTTGTGGAGGTCGATGCCCAGCGCGGAGTAGATCGTGGCGGCGACGTCCCCCGGCTTGACCGGGCG
>DASVNH010000067.1:0-12237 GCA_036383955.1 Planctomycetota bacterium
CGACGTCCCGTTCGGCGGCGGCAGGACCGCGACGTCGATCTGGGTCCCCGAGATCACCTTGGGCGCGAAGTCGCCGACCAGCGGGTCATGGACCCGGGTGTAGACCGTGGCCGCCGCGGACGCGGCGCTCAACAGGCTCCCGTTCACCGCGTGGACGTGGCGCGCGTAGGCCGTGTTCTCGAAGAGGCCCGTCTCCGTGAAGGCCAGCCCGTCGACCCCCGTTTTCCCCTTCACGGCCTCGCCCGCCTCGTGCACCTGGAAGCCGCTCTCGTCGGCCACGTTGGCCCAGGTCCAGCCGATCGAGGTGGTCGACGCGGCCGTGCCCGCGAACGAGGCGGGGGCCGCGGGAGTCAACGTCCTCGCGCTCTTCACCGCCGAGTAGGCCGTGGCGACGGAGTCGCCGTTGCGGTAGCGGACGCGGAAGTAGTAGAGCGTGTTGGCCGTCAGGCCCGTGTTGCTGAACGCGTAGACGTTCGAAAAGGCCTTGACGGTGGCCCACGTCACGTTGTCCGGCGAGCGCTGGATCTCGCAGCCGGTCGTGCCGAGGGAAGGATTGGGCGGCACGGCG
Organism: Planctomycetota bacterium; assembly: GCA_036383955.1. GTDB lineage: Bacteria > Planctomycetota > MHYJ01 > MHYJ01 > JACPRB01 > JACQFK01. The sequence continues at coordinate 569 of DASVNH010000067.1, forward strand.
ACGGCGACGTCGATTTGCGTGCCCGAGATCACGGCCACCGTGACGTCCCCCGAGGCCGGGTCGTGCGCGCGCGTGAAGCGGACGAGCGTCGCCGACGGCGCGCCAGCGCCGCCGGCGTTCAGGGCGTGCGCGTGGCGCGAATAGGGCGTGTTTTCCAGCAGGCCGGTCTCGCTGAAGGAGAGCACGTCGACGCCCGTCGAGCCCTTCACGGCATGGACGTCGTCGTGGACCTGGTAGCCGGTTTCGCCGGCGGCGTTGGCCCAGGACCAGAGGATCGCGGAGACGCTCTGGGCGCCGCCCGCGAAGCCGGTGAGGGCGGCGGGCGTCGTCGCGATGGATTTCGAGGGAGAGTAGGCCGTCGCCACGCCGTCGCCGTTCCGGTAGCGGACCCGGAACCAATACGTCGTGGAGGCCGCGAGGCCGGTGCTGGCGTGCGAGTAGACGTTGGAGAAGGCTTTGACGGTGGCCCAGGTCGCGTTGTCCGGGGAGCGTTGGATCTCGCAGCCCGAGGAGCCGGAGGTCGGATTCGCCGGGGCGGCGGCGGCGGCCGTGATCTGGGAGGCGGAGTCGGCCGTGAGCACGAGGTCCGCGGCGGCGGCCGTCCGCGTCAACGTGTAGCGCGTGACGGCGTTCGACGGCCCGCTCAATCCGGCCGCGGTCACCGTGTGGAGATGGCGGGTGTAGGGCGTATTCTCGGCCAGCCCGGTCTCCGAAAACGACGTGACGTTGGCCGCGGGCGTTCCCTTCACGCCGTGAAGGTCATCGTGCAGCTCGGACGAAACCTCGCCGGCCGGGTTGGTCCACGACCACTGAACGGCGGAGGCGGAGGTCGCCGTCCCCGCGAAGCCGGTCGGCGGGGGAGGGGCCGCCACGGCGTAGCGCAAGCCGCGGAAGAGGAAGGGGTCGACCGTGTTCTGGACGTAGGCGATCAGCACGTGCTGGGTGGCGGGATTCAGGGAGGCTCTCGGCAGCATCTCCGATTCGACGGTATTCGTCAGGCGCTCCATCGAGCCGAGGAGGCCGTTGAAGCCGACGCGGCGGGCCCAGAGCTCATAGGTGGTATTGGGGCCGATGTAGGGAACGAACCACTCGTTGGCCGCCGGCACCCAGACGGGCGCCGCGGAGTGCGCCCAGTCGGTGGTGCCTTGATCGATCAGCTCGGGCCCCGCGACGGTCGCGAAGGACGTGTCGACGGTCTCGGCGAAGAGCCGCCAGGTGCCGGACTCGGGCCAGGTGATGAGGAATCGGCCGTTGCCGCCCGAGACGTCGTACATCCCGATCTGCGCGGCGCCGGGGTTCATCACCGCGCTGATCGGCGTTCCCGAGGCGTTCAGCGTGCGCCCGAAGAGGCCGTACTGGTTCGATCCGAGGTAGGCGCGGCCATAGAGCACGAGGTAAGCGCCCGAGGTGAAGGAGATCCGGGGCCTGACATAGTGGGCGGGAAAGGAATCGATGAGGAGTTCCGCCCCCACCGCGCCCGTCGCGGAGAGGGTCCGGCCCCTCATGGAGCCTTCCCACTGGAAGGTCGACGTGTTCAGCGTGTCCGTCGTGTAGGCCACGAAGAAGCCGGCGCCGTCGGTGGAGACCTGCGGCCACCGGTCGAAGACGTTCCCCGGCGTGTCCTTGATGACGAAGGCGCTCGCCGAGAACCACGTCCCATCGGCGTTCATCAGCCGGCCCATGACCCGCGCGTAGCCGGTTCCGTCCGCCTCGTTCCAGACGAGGAGGTAGCGGTTGACGCCCCCGCCGATCCACATGACCCCGGGATCGGAAACGTTGGCCTGCGCGAAGGTCACCTGGATCGCGGGCCCGACCAGCGTGCCGTCCGCCCCGATCCGCTGCGCGAACATGTCGTTTTTCCCCCCGTCGGCGCCCGTCCGCTCGTTCCAGACGAAGAGCCACTCGTTCAGGGCGTCGCCGTAGACCACGTTGTGCGACCAGAACCAGGGGTCGATCGCGTACGCGTCGATCGTGAAGGCCGCGCCGAAGAGCGGGTCGATCGTGATCGGCGCCGTCGCCTCCCGCGCCCAGTCCGCCGGGATCGTCATCGACATCCGGCCTTCCGCGAAGGCCAGCAGGAGGTCGATCCGGCGGCCCTCGGCGTCGATCGCCACCGCGTTCGACACGGTAAAGCCGCCGTTCCCGGCGTGCGGAAAGACCAGCTCGGACGAGAGCGTCCCGTCCGCCGGCGTCTCCACGTTGGTCTCGATCGCGCCCGTCACGACGATGGCGTCCCGGGGTTCGGGCAGCTCGCGAAGGACGAAGAACTGCTCGACGCCCTCCTTCAGCAGCTGGTAGCGCTCCTCGATGCCCGGCCGCGCGTAGACGACCGAGCGATCCTCGGGCCGCGCCGCGGGCGCCAGGTCTCCGGCGGAGGCGAGGACGCGCCCGCCCATCCGCGCTTCCTGGAACGTGAAGGCCAGCAGGGGCTGGCCGATGCCTTCATAGTCGCGATGCGCGCCGAGGAGGAGGCCCTTCGCGTCCAGGGTCGCTCCGTAGTTCTCCGTGACGTGCCCGAACTGGCCGTCGCGTTCGTGCAGCACCCCCTCGCGATGGAGAGGGAAGGTGGGGCGTAGCGGCTCGGTGCCGTGGCTGACCGTCACGCGGCCGGGGATCGGGGTCGGACGCGCCAGCGGAGGCGTGGGCGGAAGAAAGGGACGGCGGCCGTCGACGCGGCCCTTCGTCCGCGCGGGAGAAGCCGGGGCGGACGTCCGCTCGAGCCGAAGCGGTTCCGGGGCGGCCTTGACCTCGGGCCGCGGCGGCGGCGCGGCCGGCGGAGGCGCGGGCGCGCCGCGCGTCAGGTAGAACGTCGCGGCCAGGATCAGCGCGAGCGCGGCCGGAGTGAGGAGACGGAGGGAACGGCTCATGGACGCCTCCCGGAGGGAACGGGGGAGAGAAGGGCGCCGCGACGGAGGTCGGGCGGCTCGACGCGTCGAAGGGGGTCGGGGAGGTCCGGAGCTCCGGGGGCCCGGAGGGCCGCGGACGCCATCCCGGGCATCCGGGGCCGGGCGTCGCTTTGCGCGAGGGACGCCACCAGCTCCCGGAGGTCCTGGCGATCCGGATCCGCGGCCAGGCCCTGCTGCGCGGAACTCAGGGCGCCGAGGACGTCGCCGCCCGCCCGCTGCGCGAGGGCCAGGTCGCGCCAGAGTCCGGCGTCCTTCGGCCGCAGATCCGCCGCGCGGTGCGCGTAGATCAGCGCGAGGTCGGTCTGGCCCTGGGCCTGGCAGGCGGCCGCCAGCCCGCGGAGAGCTTCCACGTCCTCGGGCCGCTTTTCGACGAGGGACGTGAACAGAGCGCGGGCCGCGTCGGCGCGGCCCAGCTCCAGCAGGACGCGGCCGAGGAGCGCCCGGGCGGCGGGATCGTCGTGCCGCTCCAGATGCTCCTTCAGGAGCCGCTCCGCCCGCGCGGGCTCGCGGTCCACGAGGGCGCACTTCGCTTCCTTCACGGGATCGGCGACGAAGGCGACGGAGAGGCCCGACGCGGGCCGGCGGGAGTCGGAAACCGCGGCCGCCAGAACGGCCATGCCCGCCGCGGCGGCCAAGCCGACGAGCAGAATGAGTCCTCGTGGACGTCGACGTCCCGCCATCTTCCCTCCTCGCGCGAACGTCCGCTGTCCATCGCAAACGGCGTGCCGTTCCGAGGCGCGGGGGCGGCGAACGCGAAGAGGCTCCGGAGTGTCGCCGAGGCGACGAAGCGTGAAGCGACAGTGGACGCTCAGGCGTCCAGGCGGTGCCGGCGCATCAGGCGGTGGAGCCAGGAGCGGCTGATGCCGAGGCGGCGGGCCGCGCGCGTGACGTTCCAGCGCTCCGCTTCGAGAGCGTCGCGAAGCCGGCATCCCTCGTCGTCGACGACCGGAGCCCGCGAGGGCCCGGAGCCGGGGAGGGTGAGGGCCCGGCGAAGGTCGTCGGCGGTGAGAAGCTCGGCTTCCGCCGCCTCCGCGGCGCGCCAGAGGACGTTCCTCAGCTCGCGGACGTTGCCGGGCCAGGGATGCCGCCGCAGGAGCTCGACGGCTTCGGCCGTGAGGGCGCGCGGGGCCTCCGCGCGGGCGCGGGCGTAGAGCAGCAGGAAATACGCGGCGAGCGTCTCGATATCGCCGGGGTGCTCGCGCAAGGGAGGCAGGAGCACCGAGGTTCCGTTCAGCCGGTGGAAGAGGTCTTCGCGGAAGCGGCCCTGGGCGAGCAGGGCGCCGAGGTCCCGGTGGGTCGCGGCGATCGTGCGCACGTCGACGAAGAGCGGCGCGTTGGAGCCGATGCGGAAGACCTCGCCGTACTCGATCACGCGGAGGAGCTTCACCTGGACCTGCGGAGGCAGCTCGCCGATCTCGTCGAGGAACACGGTGCCGCCGTCGGCGTGCTCGAAGCGTCCCGCCCGCGCGGTGACCGCGCCCGTGAAGGCGCCCTTCTCGTGTCCGAAGAGCTCGCTTTCCAGCAGGGACTCGGGCAGGGCGGCGCAGTGGATGACCGAGAAGCGCTCGGCGCGCCGCGGCGACAGGGCGTGGAGCCAGCGGGCGGCGAGCTCCTTCCCCGTGCCCGTCTCGCCGAGGATCAGGACCGGGAGGATCCCGGCCGCGCCGCGGCGCAGGGCGCTCCGCGCCGCGTTCATCAGGGGGTCGGATCCCAGGAGGACCTCCTCCGGGGTTCTGGCCGCGGGCTCTACGCGAGCCGCGCTCCCGCTCCGCCCGACCGCCGATCCGGCGGCCAAGCCCTCCGTTCGCGACATGTCCGAAGCCTCCATCTCCAGTTCGGGGCAGACTCCAAGCCGGGCCTCTCTTAAGCGTGAAGGAGCTCCCTCTCCCGCCGCCAAAGAGCGTTTCCGGCGGCATCCCCTTCCTCCCTGGAAGGAGACGTCTCCGAGCGCTCCCCGGTCAGCGCGCCCGCGCCTCGTGGCGCGGAACCAATCTTATATTGGACGATCGACGGTCAAATCTTCTACTAAGAACAGGATTTCTTCACGGAAATTTCACGAGATCGGCCCGGCGCCCTCAGGTTTTGCCTGAGGCCCGGCCCGTCGAAGGCCGAGGCTAGCGCCCCGTCAGGATGCGCAGGCGGCCGGACGAGCCGGGGGCCTCTTCGATCTCGCAGCGGAGGGGCGACGTCCGCCCTTCCACGCCCAGCTCGATCACGTGCGCCCCGCGCTCGAGCTCGACGTTCACCTCGACGGCCGCCTCGACCGGCTTGCCGTCGATCCGCAGCGTGAGGTTGTCGGGGTTGCCCAGCTTGATCCGGAACTTGCCGGCCGTGGTCACGTCGACGTCCGCCCGCGCCGCCGTGTGCGCGCCGGCGGGCAGCTCGCCGCCGACGGTCGCGTACGCGGGCAGCCAGAGGCCGCCCTCGAGCACGCGCCAGCGGCGCACGACCGGGGCGTTCGGCACCGCGTAGGCGCCGGGCTTGCCCAGCTCCGTGAGGAAGCGCGTCAGGTCGAACAGCTCCTTCTCGGTCAGCAGGTCGGCCAGGCCCCGCGGCATCACCGAGCCGATCTGCTTCTGGGCTTCGATCGAGGACTTCCGCAGCGTCACCTCGTCGCGCAGCGCTTCGCGCAGGACGAGCTCCTCGTTCGTCTCGCGCACGCGCACGCCCGACAGGACGTCGCCGGACTTCGTCATCACCTGGATCGAGACGAAGCCTTCCTTGGTCTTCGCGTCGGGCTTCAGCACCGACTCGAGGATGTAGTCGGAGGGGGCGCTCGCGCCGAGGCTCAGGAGGTCGGGCCCCACCGCGCCGCCCGCGCCCGCGATCGCGTGGCACTGGAAGCAGGAGAGGTCCTTGCGCCGGAAGACGAGCTCGCCGCGCGCGGGGTCGCCGGCCGCGACGGCCCGGGCCGCGAGGGCCTTGAGGGCGTCGGGCGCGAGGTCGGCGCGCGCCGGCGCCAGGCCGAGCGCCGCGTTGAAGACGGCGGCGAGGGCGGGATCCTGCCGGCCGGCCGCGTACATGTGGCGCAGGGCGAGGCGGGCGGCGTCGGCCGGGACCTTCTTCGGATCGAGCGCGGCCGCGAGCGCCTCGGCCCCGCCCTTGCGGGCGAGGAAGGCGGCGACGACCCGCTCCGCGTCGGACGCCAGCGCGTCGCCCGCCAGCGCGGCGGCGGTCGCCGGATCCAGCGCGGCGAGGCCGGCGACGCCCGCGGCGCCGCCGAGCTTCTTGAGGAACGCGACGCTCGCGTCGCCGCCGAGGGCGACGAGGCCGTCGACGCCCGCCTTCCGCCCGGCGGTGGCGGCCTCCTCGAGGACGGGGCGGAGCGACTCGAGCTTCCAGAGGCCGGCGAGGACCATGGCGGCGTCCTTGACGCGCGGGTCGGCGTGGTCGATGAAGCGGCGCACGCGGCCGAGGTCGGCCTGCGGCTTGACGCCCCGCTCGCGCGAGGCGCGGCCGAGGGCCTCGAGGACCTTCACCTGCCAGTCGCCGTCGAAGTTCTTGCCGAAGAGCTTGCCGAGGCCGCCGGCGTCGGCGGACCCGACGAGCATCTGCAGCGCCCGCTCGCGCTGCTCGGCGGACTGCCAGCCGGCGCCGACCTGGTCGACCAGGCGCTCGGCGACGAGCGGCGACTTGACGGCCTGCAGGGCGAAGTCGAGGTGCTTGGGCTCCAGGGTCAGGCGGGAGCTGTCGACGGCCGGCTGCCAGACCGCGCGCGTCTCCCAGGCGGTGAGCCAGAGCGCGTAGTCGAGGAAGCGGTCCGTCGGATGGTCGAGCGCCTTCAGCGCGGCCGCGAACGCCTCGGGCGTCTCGAGCGCGCGCAGGGCGCGGACGGCCTCCAGGCGGACGCGGGGGTGCTCGTCGACGGCCCGGGGCGCGAGCATCGCGAGCGTCGTGCCGGGCAGGCGCGAGGCGGCCCGGACGGCCGCCGCGCGGACGCGCCCGTCCTTGGCTTCGAGCAGGGCCGCGAGGAGCTCGGGCTTCGACGCCCGGAGGGACTGGTAGGTCCAGAGCGCCTCGAGCTTCGTCTGCTCGTCGGTCAGCGCGGGCCACCAGGCGTCGAGCGCGGGGAGGACGTCCTTCGGGTCGCGCTCGGCGAGGACGCGCTTGGCCTGATGCCGGGTCCAGTCCTCGGGATCCTTGAGCCGCTCGAGGAGCTGGGCCGTCGGAACGTCGAGCTTGGGCCGGGCGACGAGCGGCCGGTCCTTGGCCGCGAAGCGCCAGATGCGGCCGTGGGTCTTGTCGCGGCGTGCGTCGCGGAAGCCGACTTCGCCGTGGTTGATGATCGGGTTGTACCAGTCGGCGACGTAGACGGCGCCGTCGGGGCCCATGCGGATGTCGACGGGCCGGAAGGCGCGGTCGGTGGACTTCATGAAGTCCGGCATGGGCTTGGCGGAGTAGCCGGAGCCTTCCTCGGTGACGGCGTAGCGGGCGATGCGGTTGGCGCGGAAGTCGTTGGCGAGGAAGTGGCCCTGGTGGTCGTCGGGCACGTGGCGGCCGCTGAGGATCTCGTGGGCGCAGTACTTGGGGCGGCCCTGGCTGAGGCCGGTGAGCAGGCGCTCGCCGGTGGGGAAGTGCGTGTACATCGCGCCGGGGACGAGGAAGTGGATGCCCTCGGAGCCGGCGCCGTCGGTGCCGAACGACTGGCCCCACTTGTCGATGGTGTGGCCCCAGGGGTTGCAGAGGCCCTTCGCCAGGACGTCGAGCTCCAGCGTCGCGGGCCGGAAGCGCCAGTAGCCGGCGCCGCCGAGCCGCCGCGGGCCGTGCGGGGTCTCGATGTGGGAGTGGATGTAGATCGACTGGTTGAAGTAGAAGTCGCCGTCGGGGCCCCAGCGGAACGTGTGGATGATGTGGTGCGTGTCCTCGGTGCCGAAGCCCGAGAGCAGCACGCGGCGCTGGTCCGCCTGGCCGTCGCCGTCCGTGTCCTTGAGATGGAGCAGCTCGGTCGCGTTGGCGACGTAGGCGCCGCCGTCGCCGACCTCGAGCCCGGTGGGGATGAAGAGGCCCCGCGCGAAGACGGAGGCTTTTTCGGCTTTGCCGTCGCCGTCGACGTCCTCCAGCACGAGGATCTTGTCGTCGGGCTTCTCGCCGGGGACGACCATGGGGTAGGTGGTGGAGGTCGACACCCACAGCCGGCCCTTCGGGTCCCAGTTCATCTGAATGGGCTTGGCGAGGAGCGGGTCGGCGGCCCAGAGGGTGACCTCCCAGCCGTCGGCGACTTTGAAGGTCTTGCGCTCGACCTCCGGGTCGGTGGGGTCTTCCTGCGGCGCGGCCGGCTTGGGCGGTTCAGCCTGGGCCTGAAGAAGAAGCAGCAGCAGAGCGATCATTTCTCGGGCTCCAGCGTGTAGGTGACGACGGCGGGGACGCGCAGCTTGGCGATCTCGGCTTCCTTGACGGCGACGAGGGCGGGGAACTGCGGGAACTCGGCCTGCAGGCTGCCCTGCTCGCGCTTGCGGAAGCCGAAGATGTAGGTCTCGTTGTGCGGGCGCCAGTAGTCGAAGAAGATCCGGTTCTTTTCGGCGATCACGGCGCGCAGGGCTTCGGCGCGGTCGAACTCGGGGCCCTTGCGGAGGTCGATCCCCCGCGCCCACTCGTCGTAGGTGCCCGACGCCAGGGGCTTGCCGTCGACCTTGAGGGCGTAGCGGCCGGGTTGCAGGCCCTTCACGTAGAGGGCGCGCGGGGCGCCCTCGACGGGGAGGAGGTCGTCGACGGCCTCGAAGCGCGCCTTGTTGTAGTCGGTGAACTTGGACTTGAGGGAGAGGCCCTCCGCCTTGACCGACTCCTTGCCGACGTCGATCTCGACTTTCCAGCTCCGGGCTTTGTAGCCGAGGGCGGCCTCGACGGCCAGGGCCGCGCGGGCGTAGCCTTCGTCGCCGAGGTGGATGCCGTTGTCGGTGAGCGGGCCGTCGCCCTTGAGGTCGAGGAGGTCGACGTAGCGGAAGCCGCGGGCGTCGGCGGTCTTGCGGAGGGCGCCGGCGTAGAGCCGCAGGTTCTCGGTGTGCTCGGCCGAGCCTTCGTGGCGGCAGGGGCCGAGGACGACGACGCGGGCGCGGGACGGGGCGAGGGCGTCGAGGAGGCGGCGGAGGCCGTCGTCGAAGCGCGCGAGGCCGGGCTCGCCGGCGAAGGATTCGTTGAGGCCGTAGGCGAGGAAGATCAGGGTGGGCTTGACCTCGGCGACCTGCTTCTGGAGCTGCTTGAAGCCGTCCTCTTCGCGGCCGAACCCGGCGCGCGAGGTGCCCCAGACGGTGTCGCCGTCCCAGCCGAGGTTGCGGAAGATAAGGGACTTCGCGTGGAAGCGGCCGGTGAGCAGCGTCTCCAGGCGGTTGTGCTTGAGGTCGCGCTCCACGAAGGTGTTGCCGAGGAAGAGGACGCGCTCTCCCTCGGCTAACTCGAACGAGCCGGCCTGTAGAACGGTCACCAGCAGCAGTGTCATTTCAGGGCTCCCAAGGAATTGCCTCCTCTTATACACCTTCAAGGCCACGTGTGACAGACGGACTTGAAGTTCCCGTCGCGGGGGGACGTTTCCTGGACCTGTCCTAGGATTTGATGGTGCCGGCGACGCTCTCGAGGGCGAGGCGGAGGTCGCCGATGCCGAAGGGCTTCTGGAGGAAGGCGACGCGCTCGAGGCCCTCGCAGGCGGCCTTGGCGTCGTCGGAGATGAAGCTCGACATCAGGACGACCGGGACGTCGTCGCCGTCGTTCCGCAGGTCGAGGAGGACCTGGACGCCGGTCTTGCGGGGCATGAGGATGTCGAGCACGAGAGCGGAATACTTGGCGCTGCCGACGGCCTTGAGGGCTTCGAGCCCGTCGTGGCAGACCGTGACGAAATGGCCGTCGAGGAGGAGGGTCTGTTTGATCAGGGAGGCGATCTGGGGTTCGTCGTCCGCGACGAGGACGCGGTAAATCCCCTTGGAACTGGGCATGGGGGAAATTCTACACCCATGAAACATGAAATCAAATCAAATCCTGAGGCGCAGTAGAATCGGGGCGTGCGGGAGGAAACGCTCTTCGATCTCCGCGTCGCGACGCTCGCGCCGGGCGAGCCCGCGCCGTCGGGCGTCCATTGGGCGCGCGTCGAGGACCCGTCGCGCGAGGAGGTCCGGCGGCGGACGGCGGAGGGCTGGTTCCACAAGCCCTGCTACGTCACCTGGGTGCTGCGCACGCCGGCGTCGCTCGACGACTACATCCGCGACGCCTTCCGCGCGGGGACGCGGAACAAGCCGCGGAAGCTGCTGCGCGACGTCCCGTCGCGCTACCGCTTCGAGCGGCACGAGCGCGGCGAGGGGATGAAGGCCTTCGTCGAGCTCTACCGCCGGACGATCGTCGCGAAGCCCCGCGGCCGCGACCGGGTGTCGGAGCACGAGGAAGGCTTCGGCGAGGGCTGGACGGGGTTCCATCTCTACGACGGCTCCGCGCTGGCGGCGGGCGTGCTGGTCCATTCGGTGCGCGGCCACGATTCGGTCGCGTACGGCGCGTTCGATCCGGAGCGGCGGCGCGAGCTGGACCTCGAGCACTTCCTGATCATGAAGGTGCTCGAGCGGGCGGCGGCGCACGACGCGCCCTGGGTGTCGCTCGGCATGGACACGAACCGCTACGGCCACCATCTGCCGCTGGGCCTGCCGGCGTACAAGCTCCGCATCGGCTTCACGCCGCTGCCCTGGGAGCCTTCCGGCCGCGAGGTGGCGCGGCCCGTCTCGTTCGAGGTCTTCGAGGACGGCCTCTTCTTCTTCGGCTACGAGGGCGCGGGCCTGACGGGCCAGCTGTTCACGCGGGAGGCGCCCGACCTGCGCCCCTTCCAGCACCACAACGCCCCGCCCGTGAAGACCTGGCGGATCGACGGCTCCTCGTTCCGGCCGTGGGAGTTCAGCCCGGGCGCTTGAAGATTAAGCCAGCGGGTCGTCCGGCAGGTGGGTCACTCGCTCAGGGCCCGCTCGATCGCCTGCCGGAGGCGGTCGTCGAGGTTTCCCTGGGCCAAGGCGAGCCGCCAGCAACGCTTCGCGTCGGAGGAGGCGCCGTTCCGACGATGGATGTTCCCCAACAGATAGAGCGCCCCCCCTGAAATCCCCGGTGCCGGATTCAGCTCGACCGCCCTTTCCAGCAGGACCCGCGCGGCCGGAAAGTCGTCGAGCCCGTAGCGCGCCTTCCCCAGGCCGAACAGAAGGCCGGCGTCGCGGACGCGCGCGGGGTCCGCGTCCAGGACCCCTTGGAACAGCCGCGCGGCCTCCTGGAAACGGTTCTGGGTCAGGTAGGTCGCGGCCAGCGTCACGCGCGAGCTTCCGAGGAGCCAGAGCAGGCGGCTCTCGTAGCGCTCCGGGAACACGCGTACGTTGTCGGCCGCGTACTCCACCCGCTGCCCGCGCGCGCGCCGGAATCGGGAGCGGACCTCGCTCTCGGAGACCGGGTACGACCAGTAGCGCGGATCCGTGGCTTCCGACCCCTTCGGCGTCACCTTCCACAGAAAGCCGGCCGGCACCAGCGAGAACTCCTCCGGTATCGAGGGCGGCCGCGTCGCCGTGAAGAGCGGCCGCCCGCAGCGGTGGTTCGCCCGCAGAAAGGCTTCGATGTTGAGCGTCAGCCCCTCCAGGCGGTCCGCCGCCCCGCGCTCCCGAGAAGGGCGGCTCAGGAAGGGATGGAGGGCCAGGAGGCGGTCCAGATACCACGGGGAGGACAACCGCTCGGCGTTGACGAGCACGACATCGGGCCGCGCCTTCCGGACCCGCTGCAGATACCCGCAGATGGCCACGGGATCATCCCCGGAGAGAA
>DASVNH010000068.1:0-20543 GCA_036383955.1 Planctomycetota bacterium
TGGATCCCCACCTCCCGGTAGCGATCCCAGATCTTGTAGCCGGTCTTCCTGGAGATCCCGAACTCACGGCACAACTCGGACATTCGATCGCCCTCGACCAGCCGGGCCACGAACCTCATCCGCTCGTCCATCAGGCAACTCTCTTTCCACGGCATAGAGGCCTTCCTCCTCCATGCCATCTTGGAGAAAAGTGTCACCCATGTGTCCGGAATGATCTGTTACCTATGTCTCGGGAAGGACAACTCCTTCGAGGCCTCTCTTCGATCCTCACCCATTTCTCTCCGTTCATGTAACCTTTGCCGGGGCGCCGTCGATACCAGGTAGAGGGTCGCCATGGCCGCGGACCAGCGGGAGTACCTGAAACGCTTCCTCTCGGCGGAGAGCTCGCTGCGGGGCTACATCCTCGCCCACGTGCGCGAGCTCGACGTCGCCGAGGACCTCCTCCAGCAGACCGCCCTCGTCCTCTGGCAGAAATTCGCGCAGTACGACCCCGCCCGGCCGTTCCTCGCCTGGGCCCTCGGCATCGCACGGCTCGAGATCCTCAACGCCGCCAAGCGCGGCCGCCCCGGCCGGAGCCTGGTGGAGGGCGACCTCGACCGCCTGATCGTCGGCGAATACCTCCGCCTCGAATCCGAGCTGCCCCGCCGCCGGCAGCTCCTCCGCCACTGCCTCAAGCACCTGCCGGCGTCGATGGTCGAAACCGTCCGCCTCCGCTACGAGCACGGCACCCGCCTCGACCAGATCGCCTCGCGGCTCGGGAAGTCGCTCGCCGCCGTCAAAGTCACTCTCCACCGCGCCCGCCTGGCCCTCCAGGACTGCGTGCGCATGAAGGTGTCGACGTGACCGACGACCTCCAGCTCCTGATCAGCGACTACCTGAACGGGGAGGAGGTCGACGCCCTCCGCGACCGCCTCGCGTCCGATCCGAAAGCCCTGACGGAGTTCGTGCTCGCCCTCGACGTCCACGGCGAGCTCCGGAAGATCTTCCTCGAAGGGAAGGGCAACGCCGCGGCGCTGAAGGAGATCCGCCTCGCGAAGCGGTGGCGGTGGGTGGCGGCGGCGGCCGTCGCCGCGACGGCGCTCGTCGCCTGGGCGCTCCTGGGGAGGTCGACGTCCCTCCCTCGCGTGGAGTCGCTGGCGGGGAACGTCCGGCCCGCCGTCGCGGTCGGGCAGGAAATCTCGGACCTGGAGACCCTCGGTGACGGCCGCGCGACGCTGAAGTATCCGGATGGGACTTCGCTGGTCCTGGGGCCGGGCACCCGCGTGCGGGAGCTCGCGCCGAACCGGGTCTCGCTCACCCGGGGCAGCCTGGCCGCCGAGGTGACGCCCCGCGCCGATCCGCTGGTCTTCTCGACGCCCCACGGCGACGCGAAGGTCCTCGGGACGTCGCTGAAGCTCGCCGTGGAGAAAGCGTCGACGCGCCTCGAGGTGACCGAAGGCCGGGTCCGGCTGACGCGCGGCGGAGACGCGGTGGACGTCGCGGCCGGCCACTTCGCCGTCGCGGCCGGGGACGTCAAGCCGGAAGCGAAGACCCTCGTCGCGGAGCGGATCCGGCGCCTGGCTCCGAACGCGTGGCTGGCGCTCCCCGGCACGAAGCTCCGGCCGGTCGCCGCCAAAGCCAAGGGCGATCCCCGCGGCGTCATGGAGTCCTGGAGCGGCGCCGTGCTGGACACGCGGCGGAACCGCCTCGTGGTCTGGGGCGGCGGCCATACGAACTACTACGGCAACGAGGTCTACGCGTTCGATCTCGCCTCGCTGCGCTGGGAGCGTCTGACCGAGCCGAGCCCGGTGACCGCCGGGAGCCAGGTCTGCGCGGACGGGACGCCGAGCGCGCGGGGCACCTACAACGGGCTCGCCTACGTCGCCCACGCCGACCGGATGTTCGCGCTCGGCGGCGATCCCGCGGGATCCGGCCCCACGCCCGACCTGCTGTGGACCTTCGACTTCGCCGATCACGCCTGGGAGAACCGCCAGCCCTCCGGCGACCGGCCGCCCACCTGGGTCGGCGCGCTGAGCGCGTATGATCCCGCGACCCGGAAAGTCTGGTGGGGCGAGGGGCGGTCGCCCGGCATCGCGGGCCTCTACGCGTACGAGGTCGACGCCAACCGCTGGGTGAAGCACACGGCGGACTTCTTCTACTACCAGACGGGCGCGCTCGACACCCGCCGCGGCCTGCTCGTGTGCGCGGGGGACGGGAAGCTGTTCGCGCACGACGTCCGCAAGGGCGCGCCGATCCGGCAGGCCTGGGGAGAGGCCTTCGTCGGGATCTCCAATCCCGGCTTCGACTACGACGCGAAGAAAGACCGGCTCGTCGCCTGGGCCGGCGGGCCCGTGCGGGTCCTGCATCCCGAGACCCGCGCCTGGACCGTGATCGACGCCCCCGGCGCGCCGAAGCCGACACCCAACGGCATCTTCGGGCGCTGGCGCTACGTCCCGAGCCTCGACGTGTTCGTCGTGGTGACCGACATCGACGACGACGTCCACTTCTTCAAGCTGGGAGACTGAGCATGAAAGCGATCGTCCTTCTGGCGCTGTCGGTGCCGCTCCTGGCGAGCCCGCGGGCCGCGGCCCTCCCGGCCTGGGTGAGCGCCCTGCCGCTGTGGGAGTGGCACGCGATCCCGAACACGGCGCTCTCGAGCGTCGAGCCGACGCCGCGGCCGCTGGGGATCACCGGGCCGGCCTCGAAGATCGTCGCCTGGTGCGGCGCGACGCTCAAGCGTCAGGGCAGCGTCTACCTGATCGGCGCCGCCGGGGGCCACGCGGACTACGGCGGAAACGAAGTCGACGCCCTACAGCTCAACTCGGAAACACCTGGATGGGTGCAGCTGCGGGGACCGAGCGCCAACGCGGACATGGTCGGCGGCGCGGGCGTCTATCTCGACGGCCGGGGCGCGTCGACGCACACGTACTACGCCACGCAGTTCATCGACGCCCGGAATCGCCTGATCGTGTTCGAGAACCCCGGCGCGTCCGGCGGCCCGTTTCCGGCGCCGCCCGCGGACTACGCGTACGCGAAGCCGATCAGCACGAGCTTCAACCTGGGCACGAACGACTGGGACCCGCCGAGCTACATCCCGAGCTACACCGCCGGCGGCGACTGGACCGCGTGCCTCGTCGTGAAGCATCCGGTGACGGAGGACGTCTACTACAACCGCTACGCCGCCGGCTGGTGGCGCTGGACGCAGGCCACGAACACGTGGGTGAAGCTGAGCGACCACAACCAGCCCGGCAACTACCGCGGCGCCGCGATCGATCCGACGCGGAACCGGATGCTGCTCGTCGGCGGCAACGGAGCTCCGAGCGTCCGCGAGCTCGACGGCGCGCCGATCCCGACCACCTTCGGCGGCCTGGGCGCGGCGGCCCTCACGGTCGGCGGATATCCGGCCGTGATCTACGACGAGGTGAACGACGCGTATCTGGCCGTGTTCAACGAGGGGACCTCGATCCGCGTGCTGCGGATCCACGCGGGCACGTGGGCCGTCGACGCCCCCGCCCTGACCGGCACGCCGCCCGCGGCGCGGCAGAACGGCATCCAGAACGCGGCCCAGTACGTGCCCGAGCTCGGCGGGCTCGTCCTCGCCAACACCTACGGCGGCAACGTGTACTTCCTGCGGACGTCCGCCGCGGGCGGAGCCGTCCCCGCTCCCGCTCCCGCGCCGGCGGCGCCCGCCGCGCCGTCCGGAGGATCGAGCGGCGGCGACGATTCGCGCTGCTCGTGCGGTACGATTCAGGGCGGAGGAGGCGGCGCGCTCGCGGCGGCGTTCGCCCTCCTGCTGGGGATTCGACGGAGGAAGTCATGCTGATCCTGATGCTCCTCGCCGGAGACGTCGGCTTCGCCCAGCCTCCCGCCCTGGCCAAGCAGGGCGATCGCTGGGTCGTGACGTTCGCCCTGACCCAGAGCAGCGATGTCGAAGTGGCCGTCCTGAACGCCGCCGGGGACGTCGTCCGCCACCTCGCGGCCGGCGTCCTGGGCGGGCCCAACCCGCCGCCTCCGCCGCTCCGGACGGGGCTCGCGCAGGCCGTCGAGTGGGACGGCCGCGACGACTTCGGCAAGCCGGGGGCGGGCGGGCCGTTCAGCGTCCGCGTCCGGGCCGGCCTGGGCGTGAAGCTGGGACGCTTCGTGGGCGAGGACCCGTACACGTTCGGCGCCATCAGCTCCATCGCCACCGACGAGGGCGGACGGCTCTACGTGGGGGCGTTCGTCGGCGGGCTGAACCAGAACATGGACACGCTGCGCGTCTTCGGCCCCGACGGCGCCTACGAGCGCACCCTGATCCCGTTCCCCGAAACCCTGGAGCCGTCGCGCGCCGCGGCGTTCTCGGGCTGGGACGCGTCCCGGCGCGTCTTCCGCCCGAAGAACGGCCAGAGCCAGCTGCCGCGCTTCTATCCGTGGAGCGGCGACGTCCGGGTGGCCGGGGTGTCGGCGAAGGCCGGCCTCGTGCTCACGCAGGGGACGAACGTCTTCCGCCTCGACCTCGACGGCGGCAACCTCCGCGGGCCCGCGCCGATGTGGGCGCCGGAGGCGAAGCTGAAGAATCCGGCCTGGAACGTGCCGCAGATCGCGGTCTCTCCCGACGGCCGCTGGATCTACTTCGCGAACGTGGCCGGCACGGTTTACGACCCGAAGCACGCGAAGGAGATCGACGTCCGCTGGCCCCAGGGCCGCGTCTACCGCCAGGACGCGTCGAAGCCCGGCGACCCGGAGAAGTTCTACGACCTCGAGCTGCCGGACTGGGAGACGTCGAAGCACTGGCTGCCGAACGCCTGGAACTGCCGCACCGCCGCCTACCACCTCGCCGTGGATCCGGCCGGCCGCGTGCTGATCGGCGACCTGGTGAACCAGCAGGTCGTCGAGGTCGACCCCGCCGGAAAGAAGCTGAGCGAGACGAAGGTCGCGTGGCCGGAGCGGGTGCACGTGGACCCGACGTCCGGCGCGCTGTACGTGCTGAGCCGCCTGACACCGCTGCCCCAGGAAAGTTCCGAGCTCAAGCTGGTGAAGATCGTCGGCCGCGGCGCCGCGGCGCGGCAGACGGCGGAGCTGCCGCTCAAGATCAGCGTGAACCGTCACGGCGTCGGAACGGCGCTGGGCCGGATCGGCGGCGCGGCCGCGCTCTGGATCGGAAGCGCGAAGGGCCTGACCTGCGTGAAGGACCTGGGCGAGAGCCTGGCCTTCGTCGAGACCCGCTACAAGCCCCGGCCGAAGGCGCAGGCGGATTGGAACCGCCTGGTCGTCGACGCCGGCCGCGAGGAGATCTACACGAGCGACGGCGGGAACCTGATCTACCGCTACAGCGGCAAGACCGGGGAAGGGGCGGTCCTCGAGAAGGACGGGAAGCCGTTTCACGGGGTGGACGTCGCCGTCGGCTACGACGGCCTGCTGTACTGGCGCAGCGGGACGAGCTTCAGCGGGCCGCTGGAGCGGACCGACCGCGACCTGAAGCCCGTTCCCTTCGCGACCGGCACGCACGTGCTGAGCCCCACCATCTACAGCCGCTACGGCGTCGGCAACTGCGAGAAGGGGCTCGGGGTGGGGCCGAAGGGCGAGTGCTACGTGAACTTCATGTACGGCTGGAACAAGTACTTCGTCGCCGGGTTCGGGCCGGAGGGGAAGGCCGTCGACGGCCGCTACCTGCGCGGGAAGATCGGCAACCAGGCGGCCGAGAACAAGGAAAAGAAGGGGTATCCGGACGAGCTCAAGAGCGCCGTGGTCGGTCCCATCACGGCCGCCTGCGGCGGGATCCGGGTCGACCTCCAGGGCAACGTGTACGTCGGGTTGCGGGTCCGCCCCAAGGGCTTTCGGCCGCCCCCGGGGCTGGAGAAGGACGCGGCCTTCAGCACGTGGACCGGCAGCATCGTCCGCTTCGGCCCCGAGGGCGGCGCGGTGATCAACGCGGTGAAGGAGGACAATCCCGCCGACGCGGCGGGCGCTCTCGAGCTGGAAGGCGGAATGGCGATCGTCGGCGCGCGGCATCTCTACGCCGGCGTGGCGCCGTTCAGCGGGGACGGGTTCGGCGGCGGCAGCTCCTGCTGCGTCTGCCGCGTGCCGCGCTTCGACCTGGACCGCTACGGCCGGCTGATCTACACGAACGCGGTGACCAACTCCGTGGCCCTGGTGGACAACGCCGGCAATCCGATCCTCGACTTCGGGTCCTACGGGAATTTCGACGCGGGCCGTTCCGGAACATCGGTCGTGCCGCTGGCGTGGCCGACGGGCGCCGGCTTCGGCCGCGATCACGTCTACGTCAACGACGTCTACAACCGCCGCGTCGTTCGCGTGGATCCCGTCTACGCGCTGGAGGCGAAGGCGGCCCTGAAGTAGCGCGAAACTTTTCATTCGGCGTTCCGCGACGGGTATACTGGGCGGCTAGCATGTACCGGGGAGGCGTCGGGTTCGCGGTCATCTCGGCCCTTGTTTTCGGCTCCGCCGGCGCCCAGGACCCTCCCGCCAAACCCCGCGCCGTCCCCGCGCCGGCCGCCCCCGCCAGCTCCGAGCTCCTCCTCTTCCTCCGCCCCGGCAGCGATCCCGCCGCCTACGCCAAAGAAAACGGCCTCGTCCTACTCCACACCCTCCGCAGCGATCCCGACGCGCACGTGTTCGCCGCCGCCGACGGCCCCGCCGCGCTCGCCCATCGCGGCCGGGCCCGCGCCGACCTCCGCGTCCGCCGCGCCTACCTCAACGAACGCCTCCAGCGCGTCCGCTGCTCCTGGGAGCCCGACGACCCCTACTACGCGCCCTTCACGCCCCCGCCCCCGGCCCCGGTCGAGCCCCGGCAATGGCATCTCGGGAACGGAGCCGTGCCGGGCGTCGACGTCCACCTCAACGCCGCCTGGGCGCGCGAGGTCACCGGCAACGGCGTGATCATCGGCATCGTCGACGACGGACTCGAGAGGACGCACCCGGATCTCGCGCCCAACTACGTCGCCGCGGACAGCTACGACTTCGGGCAGGGCGATTTCTTCCCGGACCCGGTCGCCACCGCGGACAAGCACGGGACGTCGGTCTCCGGCGTCGCCGCCGCCCGCGGCGGCAACCTGATCGGCGGGACGGGCGCCGCGCCCCTGGCCGGCCTCGCCGGCCTGCGCATCAACTTCGCCAACCAGACGACCGCGATGTTCGTCGACGCCACCAAGTACCACAGCAGCGCGACGAGCCTCCCGCTGGCCATCGGGGTCAAGAACCACAGCTACGGCTACTCCGTCCCGTTCATCGAAAGCCAGGCCGAGCGCGACGCCGTCGAAGTCTCGACCGCCTCCGGCACGATCCACCTCTTCGCCGCCGGCAACGAGCGCGGCGGGGCGGGGCAGGACTCGAACAAGCAGGACGTCCAGAGCAGCCCGGACGTCATCGCGGTCGCGGCCCTCGGCAGCGACGGCACGTTCGCCGGCTACAGCTCGTTCGGCGCCAACGTCTTCGTCACCGCGCCGTCGAGCGGCATCAGCGGCTACTCGATCCTCACCACCGACCGCTCCGCGGGGGCCGGCTACAACCGCAACGGCAGCGGCGACGGCGACGCGTTCACCGACCTCGCGTACACCACCCTGTTCGGCGGGACCTCCTCCGCCACGCCGCTCGCCGCGGGCATCGTCGCGCTGGCCAAGCAGGTCCAGCCGGCCCTGAACACGCGCTTCGCGAAGCACCTCCTCGTCCGCACGAGCTTCAAGGTGGACCCGACGAACGCCGAGTGGAAGACGAACGCCGCGGGCTGGCCCTTCAACCCGAACTACGGCTTCGGCCTGATCGACGCCGACGCCCTCACCCAGCAGGCCGTCCTCTACACGGGCGTCACGACGGTGCCGCCGGAGACGGTCGGGCCCGTCGCCGTGGCCGGCGGAGGGATTCCGGACAACAACGCCACCGGCGTGAGCCGGACGTTCGCCCTCAACTCCGCGACGCCGCTCGAGGAGATCCTGGTCACCCTCGACATCACCCACCCGTACCGCGGCGACCTCGAGGCCTTCCTGACCTCGCCCTCCGGCACCACCTGCCGCCTCTTCTCCGTCGCGGGGGACAGCGGGAACGACATCCACTGGACTTTCGTCACGAACGCCTTCTGGGGGGAGATCCCCAACGCCAACGCCCCCGCGAAGTGGACGCTCCAGGTCCGCGACGTCTTCGCGCAGGACGTCTGCACCTGGACCTCCTTCGCCGTGACCGCCCGGATGGGGCAGCTCATCCTGAACACGGTCCCGCCGGTCGTCACGTCCATCAGCCGGGCGGGGACGAATCCGACGTCCGCCGCCTCCGCGGATTTCACCGTGGCCTTCTCGAAGCCCGTCACCGGCGTCAACGCGGCCGACTTCGCGCTGACGACCTCGGGCGTCGCCGGCGCGTCCGTCTCGAACGTGTCGGGCGGCGGCAGCGTCTACACGGTGACGGTCAACACCGGCGCGGGCGACGGGACGATCCGGCTGGACGTCGCGGACAACGACTCCATCCAGGACGGGGCCGCCCTGCCGCTCGGCGGCGCCGGCGCCGGGAACGGAAACTTCACGACGGGCCAGTCCTACACCGTCGACAAGACGGCCCCGACCGTGACCGTGAGCAAGGCCGTCGCGCAGAGCGACCCCGTCAATGCCGGGCCGATCCTGTTCACCGCCGTCTTCAGCGAACCGGTGAGCGGCTTCACGGGCGCCGACGTGTCCTTCGCGGGCAGCGGCGCCGGCGGGCCGCTGGCCGCCTCCGTCGCCCCGGTGACGGCGCAGACGTATACGATTTCGGTCAGCGGCATGACGTCGACGGGATCCGTCGTCGTCTCGATCCCCGTGAACGGCGCGTTCGACGGCGCGAACAACGGCAACGCGGCGACGGCCGTCAGCGCGTCCGTTGTCTACGACGTGACCCCGCTGACGGTCACGATCAATCAGGCCGGCGGGCAGGCGGATCCGACCTCCGCGTCCCCGATCGCCTTCCAGGTCGAGTTCAGCAAGAACGTCAGCGACTTCGCCACCGGCGACGTCTCCCTCAGCGGCACGGCGGGCGCGACGACGGCCGCCGTCTCCGGCTCCGGGAAGAGCTACACCGTCGCCGTGAGCGGCATGACGTCCACCGGCACCGTGATCGCGTCGATCGCGGCGGGGGTGGCCAAGGACGCCGCCGGCAACTTCAATCAGGCCGCCACGTTCACCGACCGCACGGTCGTCTACGACATCTCGCCGCCCTCCGTCACGGTCAACCAGGCGGGAGGGCAGGGCGATCCCGTCAACGCCGGGCCCATCCTCTTCAGCGCCGTCTTCAGCGAGGCGGTGACCGGCTTCGGGCCCGAGGACGTCTCCTTCGCGGGCTCGACGGCCGGCGGCACGCTGGTCGCCGCCGTGTCCGCCGGCCCGCCCTACACCGTTTCGGTGACGGGGATGACCACCCCCGGCCTGGTCGTCGTCTCCATCCTCGCGGGGGCGGCCGTCGACGCCGTGGGCCTCCCGAGCGGCGCCTCGAGCAGCCTGGACAACGCGGTCTCCTTCAACCCGTCCGGCCTGGCCGTGACGATCAACCGGGCCGGCACGCAGGCCGATCCGACGAACGGCGGGACGATCGTGTTCGACGTCCTTTTCAGCGAGCCGGTTACCGGGTTCGTCACGGGCGAGGTGTCCTTCACGGGGTCGACGACCGGCGGAACCCTGGTGGGCAACGTGAGCGGCACGGGCGCCTCCTACACCGTGCAGGTGACGGGGATGGCCGCGAGCGGCGACGTCGTGGTGTCGATCCCGCCGAGCGTCGCGCAGAACGCCGCCACCACGCTGAATTCGGCCTCGACGTCCACCGACAACATCGTGGCCTACGACGTCGTGGCCCCGACGGTCACGATCAATCAGGCCGTCGGGCAGGCGGATCCGACGAACGGATCCTCCGTCTTCTTCACCGTCGTCTTCAGCGAGACCGTGACCGACTTCGCGGCCACGGACGTCACCCTCGGCGGCGGCGCGGGCGCGACGACGAAGATCGTGACCGGCTCCGGCACGACCTACACCGTGGAGGTCGGCGGCATGACCTCGAGCGGCGCCGTGACCGCGACGATCGCGGCCGGGGGGGCCCACGACGCCGCCGGCAACGCCAACCTGGCCTCGACGTCCACCGACAATCTCGTGACCCGCGACGTCACCGTTCCGACGGTGACGGTCAACCAGGCGGGCGGGCAGGCGGATCCGACCAACGCGTCGCCGATCCTCTTCACCGTCACGTTCAGCGAGACCGTGAACGGCTTCACGGCCTCCGACGTCTCCTTCGCGGGCAGCACCGCGGGCGGGACGCTGGCCGCCTTGGTCGGCGGTCCGGGGCCGATCTATACGGTGTCGGTGAGCGGCATGAGCGGCGACGGGACCGTGGTCGTCTCGATCCCCGCCTCCGCCGTGACGGACGGCGTGGGCAATTTGAGCGCCGCGTCGTCGAGCGCGGACGCGACCGTGACGTTCGACACGGAAGGCCCGACGGTGACGATCGAGCAGGCGGGCGGGCAGGCGGATCCGACCAACGACGCCCCGATCCTCTTCACCGTCGTCTTCAGCGAGGCGCCGGTCGGCTTCGCCACGGGAGACGTGGCGCTGAGCGGCACGGCGGGCGCGACCGCGGCCGTCGTCTCCGGCGGGCCCCTCGTGTTCACGGTGACGGTCACGGGCATGTCCGCGACCGGCAAGGTCACCGTCGCGATCCCCGCGGCCGCCGCGACCGACGCCGCCGGCAACGACAGCGAAGCGGCCAGCTCTCTCGACGCCAGCGTGACCTACGACATCAGCGGCCCCGCCGCGACCGTCACCGCGCCGGCCGGCCCGACCAACGCCTCGCCGATCCTGTTCACGGTCGTCTTCAGCGAGCCCGTCTCCGGGTTCGCCGCCGGGGACGTCGTGCTCGGCGGCACCGCGGGCCCGACCGGCGTCCTGGTGAGCGGCGGGCCGTCGACGTACACCCTCAGCGTCTCCGGCATGACCTCCGACGGCACGGTCACGGCGTCCGTGGCCGCGTCGGCGGCCGTCGACGACGCGGGCAACGCCAGCGCGGCGAGCGGCACGGCGTCGGTGAGCTACGACGCCACGCCGCCGACGGTCACGATCGACCAGGCGGCCGGCCAGGCGGATCCGGCGAGCGCCGCGCCGGTGCTCTTCACGGCGGTCTTCAGCCAGGCCGTGACCGGCTTCACGGCGGCGGATGTGGTCATCGGCGGCACCGCCGGAGGCGTCGCCGCGGTGTCCGGCGGCCCCGTCACCTGGACCGTCAGCGTGTCGGGCCTGACGGACGGCGTGCTGAATGTTTCGCTGCCCGCCGGCGCCGCGATCGACGCGGCGGGTAATGCCAGCCTGGCCTCCACCAGCGGCGACGCGAGCGTCGTCCTCGACAGCGTTCCCCCCGCGGTCGTGAGCCTCGGGTCGCCGACCGCCGACGGCGCCTACGGCCCCGGCGACGTCGTCGTGGTGAGCGTCCTCTTCTCCAAGCCGGTGACCGTGACGGGCACGCCCCGCCTGACCCTGGAGACGGGCGCCGCCGACGCCGCCGCCGACTACACGGACGGCTCCGGCACGACGACGCTGACGTTCGCCTTCACGGTGGCGGCGGGGCAGGAGTCGGCGGACCTCGACGTCCCCTCGACCCTCGCGCTGACCCTCCAGGGCGGGACGATCCGGAACAACGGCCTCGACGCGACGCTCACGCTGCCCGCGCCGGGCGCCGCGGGCTCGCTGGGCGCCGTCAAGGCCCTTGTCGTCGACGGCACGCCGCCGCTGCCGGGCACGGTGAGCGACGGCTGGACCGGCGCGGACGTCGACGTCCAGCTTTCGCGGACGACGATCGCCGCGCACTGGACGGGCTTCAGCGATCCGCAGAGCGGCGTCGCCGGCTACGAATGGGCGATCGGCACGACGGCCGGCGGACAGCAGATCCGCGCGTTCGCCGCCGTGGGGACGCGGACTCAGGCCTCGACCAGCGCGGTGGACGTCGTGCTCGCGCTCTCCACCGGGACGGTCTGCTACGTGACCGTGCGGGCGACGAACGGGACGGGCCTGACGTCGACGGCCACCAGCGACGGCGTGACGGTGACGGGCTCCGGGTCCGGGCCTTCCGCGCCCGCGGCGTTCTACGCGACGCCCGGCGACCTGTCGGCGTTCCTCGAGTGGGTCGCGTCCGGAGGCGCGGCCTTCCACCGGGTCTGGTGGAAGCCGGCCGCCGCGCCGTGGACCGACGCGACGCTGGTCGACGCCCTGTTCGGCGCCAACGCGCTCGTCGCGGGCCTCGCCAACGGCGTCGCGCACGACTTCCGGCTCAAGGCGGTGGACGCGGACGGGAACGAGTCGCCGGGGCTGCTGGCGTCGGCGACGCCCCGGCCTCCCGTCTCGATCGGCGGGCTCGCGACCTATGCCACGCCGCAGGACGCGCTGGCCGCGGCTGTCGCGGGAGAAACGGTGCTGCTGGGGCAGGGGATCTTCGCCGGCCCGCTCACGGTGCCGCCCGGGGTGTCGATCCAGGGCCTCTCCCCGTTCCTCACCTCCGTCGTGGGGACGCCCGGCGCGCCGGTGATCACCGTGCAGGGCACGTTCCCCGCCGACGGGACGTCGACGATCTCCGACCTGACCCTCACGACCGGCACGGTGGGGGTGATGGCCGGCGTGGCGGACGTCCTGCTGGACCACGTGATCCTGCATCATCTGACGAGCCACGGGGCGACGTCCGGCGGGGCGGGGCGGCTGCGCGCGGTAAGCTGCACGCTGATGAGCAACGGGGGCGACGGCCTGCGGGCGCTGGGGACGGCGTCGGCGCGGAACTGCGTCGCGGGGCGGAACGCGGGGATGGGGCTCAATCTTCCGGCGGGCGCGGCGGCGTCGTACAGCGCCGCCTTCGCCAATACGGGCGGCGACTTCGCGGCGGGGCTGATCGGCGCGGGTAACTCGACGGCGGCCGCGGCGTTCCTGAACGAGGCGGCGAACGACTACCGCGAGACGGGCCTGTCGGCCACCGTGGACGCGGGCGATCCGGCCGACGGCTTCTCACGGGAGCCGGCGCCGAACGGAGCGCGGATCAACCAGGGCGCCTACGGCGACACGCGCTGGGCGGCGAGCCTGACGTCGGCGCCCGCGTCGGGCGGCGGGGGCGGGGGCGGCGGAGGCTGCGGCGCGACGGGCCTGGAATTCCTGGCCCTCCTGCTCCTGCGGCGGCGCCGGAAATAACCGCGCCCTCAGGAGCCGTTTCCCCCCGCGGGGGGAAGGCCGGTCCGCAGCAGCTCCTCGAAGGCCATCCCCGACTCCCGCTGCAGGAGCCGCTTGGCCCGATGGGCCAGGGCGCGGGCGGCGCCGGGCCGGATGTTGAGCATGCGGGCCAGGTCCTGGTAAGGCAGCCCTTCGACGAAGTGCAGGACGAAGACCTCGCGCTGGGCGCCCGTGAGCCGTCCGACGGCCGCCGTGAGCGGGCGTTTTTCTTCTTCGACGTCCTTGGCGTCGTCCTTCCGGGGCTCGCGGAGGGCCTGGCGGCAGGCGTCGAGAGTGATCGAGGCGAGCCAGGCGCGGGGCTCGGCCTCCCCGCGGTAGCTGCGGATGTGCTCCTGGCCCCGGCGGAAGGTCTCGCGCACGGCCTCGTCGGCGGCGGGGGCGTTCCTCAGGAGCAGGTAGGCCATCCGGCGGAGGCGGCCGGAGTGCCGCTGGAAGAGGGCCTGAAAGGGGGCGGCGTCTCCCGACGTGGCCTTGTGCATCAGGCCGACGTCTTCTTCCCTCTGCGCCGCGACCGGGGAGAACTCCTCCAGCATCGATGGGATGATCCGGTCCGGACCGATTCGCTACGCCCGTAACGCAACTCAATTGAGGCGGTTCCCCCGGATGTGGCGGCCGGCGGCCGCGCGTCCATGAAAGGCGGAATTCCATGAAAGCCATCCTCACGGCGTTCGCCGCGCTCGCGGCGGGGGCGCTCACCCAGGAGCGCGACCCGGCCGAGGCCTGCGAGGTGCGGATCTGGCTGATCGACCAGAACGGCAACCCGGCTCCGCTGCGCCACGTGGCCGCGTCGATCGTGGTGCCGGGCAAGGCCGGCACGCCCGACCGGTCGTCGCCCATGATCATCGAGGTGCCGCTGAAGTCCGACGCGCCCCGCGGCGACGCGAAGCCGGCGCGGCCGCAGTCCGCGAAGGTCGAGGGCACGACGTTCACGGCCGAAGCGATGGTGTTCAAGCACGTCCCCGCCGCCGAGCGGAAGCCCGGCGATCCGGAGCCGGCGGCCCCGCGCGAGGGCCCTTACTTCCGCGCCATCCTCGACCGGAATCTCCTCGGCGAGGAGGGCGCCTTCCGGATCGTGTTCACCCTCGACGGCGACAAGCGGGTGGCGAAAGGCTTCAGCTGCCACTTTGAAGGAGCCAAGGCCCGGAAGTATTATCAGGACCTGGAGCGCGCGGTCGCCGTCAAGGACGCGGAGCGGGCGAAGGCCGCCCTCGCCCGCCTGCGCGCCGAGCTGGCGAAGATGCCCGCGGGGGACCCGCACCGGGACGTCTGCGCCCGGGCGCGGGAGGACGTGGCGGTCGCGATCGACGTCCAGGACTGGGACCTGGCGTCCCGGGGCCTCGCGAGCTGCCGGGAGGCCTGCGCCGAGTGCGCCGAGAAGTGCGCTCCCGCGCCATCGGACGAGAGGAGACGCCCGTGAAGAAGATCCGGGATTACATGACGACCCACGTCGAGACCCTGGACCCGGACTGGACGGTCCAGGAGGCGGCGCGGAAGATGAAGGACTACGACTTCGGATTCCTGCCCGTCGCGGAGAACGGCCGGGGCGTGGGCGTGCTCACGGATCGGGACGTCACCCTGCGCGTGATCGCGGAGGGCCGCGACCCCGCGCGGACCCTGGTGCGCGACGTCAT
Organism: Planctomycetota bacterium; assembly: GCA_036383955.1. Classification (GTDB taxonomy): domain Bacteria; phylum Planctomycetota; class MHYJ01; order MHYJ01; family JACPRB01; genus JACQFK01. The sequence goes on from DASVNH010000068.1 coordinate 14,816, forward strand.
GAGCCGCGACGTGATCGCCGCCCGCGAGGACGATGAGCTTGAAACGGTCTACGAGCTCCTGAAGGAGCGCCAGCTCCGCCGCCTGCCCGTCGTGGACCTGGAGGGGAGGTTGGCGGGCATGATCACGCTGGCCCGCATCGCCCGGGAGCAGGGAGAGGACGCGGCCGGCGAGATCCTCAAGGAAGTGGTCGTCCCCTCGGGTCCGTCCGGCCCCGCCGCCTGACCCCCCGTTCCCTACGGAGGGACGCGGCCTTCGGAGGCCGGGCGGCGCGGGCCGCCGCCGCTCCGCTTCCAGGGGCCGCCGAGCGTGAACACGCCCACGAGCTCCTGGTTGGCGTCGAGCACCGGCAGCGTGCGGATGTCGCGCCTCCGCATGACCACGATCAGCTCGCGGACGTCCTGGTCTTCGAGTCCCGTGAGGACGTCCGGGGACATGACGTCCCGGACGCGCAGCGCGGACTCTTCGCCGGACGCCGGGACGTCGGACAGCATGCCGACGAGCCGGCGGTCCTCGCGCACCGGGAGCATGCTCAGGTTCAGGGAGCTCATCAGGCGGAACGCGTCGCGGGCCGGCGCGTCGGGGTGGACCGATTCGAAATGGCGGCTCATGACTTCTTTCAGGGCGACCATGGGCGTACTCCTCCTCCCTCTCCCCCATCCTCGCGCGGCGGATCCGGAACCGTCAAGACCGTTATGGGCCGCGGAACCCATTGACACTTTCGGGAGGGAATCCGTATCAAGGTATAGAGAGGGGGACTGCCCCGTGGATACTCCTCCCGTTCACGATCTTGAGGTTCTCGTCGAGGCGGACGGCCGCGGTCGAGTGCCGTCGCGCCCCGGTCCCGTTCGCCTGCGCCGCCTCGCTCCCGACGGCAGCCCCGAAGCGGCGCGCCTGCGCCGCGGGCTCGCGGAGCTTTCGCGCGTCAAGGACCCGTGCGTCGTCGAAACGATCGGCGCCGGCGTCTTCGACGGCCAGCTCTGCGCGGTCCTCGAATGGCTCGACGCGGAAGACCTCGGCCGCCAGATCGCGGGCGGCTACCGCTTCAGCACCGAGGAGATCCTGCGCATCGCGGAAGGGATCGGCCGCGGGCTGCGCGCGGCCCACCGGCTCAACTTCGTCCACCACGACCTGCGCCTGGAAAGCGTCCTCTACGCCGAGAACGGCGAGGTGAAGCTGGCCGATCTCGGCCCGCTCGCGTCCCCGCGGCCGCCGCGCGGCGAGGCGTCGCGGGCCGCCTACCTCTCGCCCGAGCAGGGCCTGGGGCTGCCCGTCGACATCCGCTCGAACCTCTACTCCGCGGGCGCGATCCTCTACGCGCTCAGCACCGGACGTCCGCCGTTCGAAGGCTTCGACTCCGCCACCTCGCTGCTGTACCAGCTCGCGCACGTCGACCCCCTGCCGCCGCGGCAGAACGGGGCGACCATCCCCAAGGAGCTGGAGCGGGTGATCCTGCGCTGCCTGTCGAAGGCGCCGGCGGACCGCTACGCCGACCCCAAGGATTTCCTCCAGGCCCTGCGGCAGGTCCGCGCGTCGCTCAGCTCCGAGCGGCTCGCGGCGGTGAAGGAGGAGGACACGGGGGACTTCGACATCTTCGAAGACCAGCCGCTGGGCGAGGGCGGCATGGGCACGCTGCTGGCGGGCCGGCAGCGCTCGCTGGACCGGGCGGTCGCGGTCAAGGTGATCCGCGAGGCCTTCCACGCGCATCCGGACTTCATCCAGCGCTTCCAGCGCGAGGCCGAGATGCTCGCGCGCGTGGACCATCCCAACGTCGTGCGCGTGATCGGCACGGGCGTGTGGCGCGGCCGGCTCTTCTACGCGATGGAGCTCGTGCAGGGCGAGGACCTCGCGGCCCGCCAGCGGCGGAACCACCGCTTCAGCGTCGAGGAGGTCCTGCGGATCGCGGAAGGCGTGGCCTCCGCGCTCCGCGCCACCTGGCGCTTCAAGATCATCCACCGCGACATCAAGCCCTCGAACATCATGATCACGCGCGACGAGGAAGTGAAGGTCGCCGACTTCGGCCTCGCCAAGAGCCTGCGCGACCCCGCCACCGAGACCCACGTCCTCGCCGGAACCCCCGACTACCTCTCCCCCGAGCAGGGCATGGGCCAGCCCGCCGACATCCGCTCCGACCTCTACTCGCTCGGCGTCGTCCTCTACGAGCTCGCCGCCGGCAAGCATCCGTTCAAGCGCGTCCAGTCGTCCGTCGCCATGATCTACCAGCACGTGCATTGCGCCCCGACGCCCATCGAGGAGGTCTCCCAGAGCGTGCCCCGCGGGCTGCGCGACCTCATCCAGCGCTGCCTCGAAAAGCGGCCGGAGAACCGCTTCCAGACCCCGGACGAGTTCCTGTCCGCCATCGGCTCGATCCGGCAGGACCTGAAGCGGCCGCTGCCGTCGGCCTCCTCCCCCCGCGCGCCCCGCGCGTCGCGCCGCGCCGCCCTGCTCGCGGGCGCCGCGCTCGCCGCCGTCGCGGGGGCCTCCCTCTGGTGGGTCGCGCGCCCCGGCGCCGCGGCGGAAGACCCCTTCCAGCCCGCCTACGAGCTCGCGATGGGCCTCGGCCACTACGACGAGGCCCTCCGCCTCGCGCGCGAGCGTCGCGGCGAGACCAGCCGCGAGTTCAAGGACGCCCTCGAGCGCTCCCGGGAGCGGCTGGCCAAGGACTGGGAGAAGAAGGCGAAGGAAGCCGTCGCGCGCCGCGATTGGCGGTCCGCCGCGGAGGCCTACGCCCAGCTCGAAGTCGTCGTCCCGCGGGACCGGGCCGCCGAAACCGCCGCCGCCCTGGCGTTCTGCGGCGACCTCGCGGCCGCGCGGGAGCACGAGCTCGCGGGCCGCTGGGCGCAGGCCCTCGAGCTGTACCGCAAGCACCTGCAGACCGCCCCGGGCCATCGCGACTACCTGGACGACTGCGCGCAGCGGGTGAAAGGGCGGATGGCCGACGTCCCGCCCGGCTCGCCCTAGACGGGATCGTCCTCGACGTCCGGCGCCGGCGCCCGGCGCAGGTCCTGGGTCGGAGGTCCGCAGAGCACCCGGCCGTCCGGCAGGTAGCGCCCCCCATGACAGGGACAGTCCCAGGTCTTCGCCGCGGGATTCCATCGCACCACGCAGCCCGCGTGCCGGCAGACCGCCGACAGGACGTGCAGCCGGTTGTTCTCGTCCCGGTAGACGGCGGCCTTGCGGCTGTCGACGTCCAGGATCCGCCCCTCGCCGGCGGCCAGGGGCGGAAGGCCGTCCGCCTCGTCGCGGCGGAGGCGGTCGGCGATCAGGTGCCAGGCGACGTTCAGGTTTTCCCGGAGGACGTCGCGGACCGACGCGAGCGGCTTGATCCGCGCGGGCGAGAAGAGGTCGCGCCATTTCGACTCGCGGCCGCGGACGAGGTCGCTGAGCAGGAGCCCGGCGATCGTGCCGAACGTGAGGCCGTTGCCCGCGTAGCCGCTCGCCAGGAAGACGCGCTCGCGGCCGGGGTCGCGGCCGATGTAGGGGAGCCCGTCGGCCGGCTCGAAGAGGCCGAAGGACCAGCGGCGCTCGACCGCGCGCGGCGTGAAGCGCGCCCGGACCCACGCGAGGAGCTCCGCGTAGCGCGACTCGGGATCGTCCTCCTGGCCGGTCTTGTGGTCCGCGCCGCCCGCCAGGAGCAGGCCGTGCGCGCGCCGCAGGTAGTGGTAGGGGTCCGCGTCGTCCCAGAGCAGCGCCGCCGGCGGCTCCTCGTCCAGCCGCAGCGCCAGCACGTAGGACGTGACCGGCGCCACCCGCGTCTGCACCGCCAAGTTCAGGTTCAGCGGCGTGTGCGTCGCCTCGATCACCGACCGGGCGAAGACGGAATAGGGCGGCGCGGCCACCCGGCACGTCGTCCCGTCCTCGATCTCCGTCACCCGCGTGTCCGCGAAGACGGCGCCGCCGGGGCCGTCGACGGCCTCCGCGAGCGCTTCGACGTAGGCGACCGGGTCGAACTCGGCCTGTCCGTCGAGCCGCAGGGCGCCGCGCACGCGGAACGGCACCGGGACGTCGCGCGTGTACGTCGCGTCGAGGCCGAGGCGGCGGGCGAGCTCGGTCTCGTCGCGCAGGGCCCGCGCGCCGTCGCGCGTCTCGCTGAAGCGGAAGCCCGGGACGCGCTCGAAGGCGACAGGCGCCCCCAGCTCCTCGGCCGTCGCGCGGATGTGCGCGATGGCCTCGAGGCCGGCGCGCACGGCCGCCTCCGCGCTCTCGATGCCGTGGGCCGAGACGAGGGCGCCGAGCGGGCGGTCGGGCAGCGCGGTCAGATGCCCCGAGGTGTGACCGGTGGCGCCCCGGGCCACGCCGTGGAGGTCGAGGACCGCGACCTTGAGGCCCGCCTTCCGGAGCTGCCAGGCGGCCGTCAGGCCCGTGATGCCCGCGCCGATGATGGCGACGTCCACCGTGAGGTCGCGGGTCAGGGGAGGGAAGCGCGACGGAGTGAAGCGCCGGCTCCAGACCGGCCGGGGGTCGGCGTGGATTTTCCCCGGAACGATCATGCTCCGCGCTCCTCCAGCAGGTCGAGCCGTCGCCCGCGGCCTCCGTCACGGGTTGACACCACTTCATCGCCGCCGTTATCCTCGGAGCAGATCATGAGGGTGACCGATTTCGTATTCCTGCTCGTCGAGGACGATCCGGACCAGATCCTCCTCATCCAGCGCGCGTTCGCGGACGCGAACCTCGTCAATCCGCTCCGCGTCGTGCGCGACGGAGCGGAGGCCGTCGAGTACCTGGCGGGCGACGGCGCGTTCGCGGACCGGACGCGGCATCCCCTCCCGTCGCTCATCCTCCTGGACCTGCGCCTGCCCAAGAAGTCGGGCCTCGAAGTCCTCGAGTGGCTCCGCGCGGACCCGGCGCTGAAGGCCACGCCGGTGGTGGTCCTGACGTCCTCCTCCGAGCCGACCGACATCGAGAGGTGCCACGCCCTGGGCGTGAACGCGTACCTGGTCAAGCCGGTGCGCTTCGCGGACCTCCTCGAGCTGGTGAAGGGCGTCGGGATGTACTGGATGATCCTGAACCGGAGCGAGGTGCCGCGCAAGCCGCCGGCGCCGGAACGCGCGTAACGGCGGCGCGGCGGGCGCCCTCCGCGATGCGGAGGGCGTTTCATGCTTCGACATCCCGGCCCACGCCCCGACTCCCACAAGCGCAAGCCCCGGAGAGGCGCGCCGCGAGGGGCCCGCGGGCCGTCCGCGCCGTGACGACCGCGACCCTGCCGTCCCGCTGGGTGAAGCCGACCGCCCGGGGGCTGCGGATCGTGATTCCCGCGACGTTCGATCCGTTCATCCGGACGCTGCTGGCGAGCTGGCTGGTCTTCTGGGCGGTGGCGGAGATCTCCGTCGCCCTGGGCTGGCTCGGCGTGATCGAGGCCCGGATCCCGCCCGCGCCGGTCTGGATCGCCTTCCTCGCGGCGTTCACCGCCGCCGGCGCCTTCCTCGCCTGGCACTTCGCCTGGGTGATCTCCGGGCGCGAGATCATCACGTCGCGGGACGGGGTCCTCTCGATCGCGCGGGGGATCGGCCGCTGGACCGGGCGCCCGCGGAACTTTCCCTGGAAGGACGTCAGCGACCTGCGCATGGGCTCGTACGGACGGCGCGTGATCTATCCCCAGTGGGGCCGGCTCTTCGTGGGGAAGGACGACGCGTATCTCAGCTTCACGCACGGCGGCCACACCCACGCCTTCGCGCGCGGCCTGAAGCAGGAGGAAGCCCTCGACCTCCTCCACCTGCTCGAGGCGCGCGG
>DASVNH010000069.1:0-7809 GCA_036383955.1 Planctomycetota bacterium
CGGCAGGCCCGGAGTGATCCAGATCGCCCGCTCGCCGCGCGTGGGGCCGTCGCCGTACACGAAGCCGTAGCGGCCGGCGGGGAGCTCGCGCCGGTCGCCGAGGATGCCGCGCGCCGCTTCCCGGCCGTCGGCGTCGAGCACCGCGTAGGCGTCGCTCCGCTTGACCGCGCCCAGCACGCCCTGGAGGAGGTCTTTCGCGGCCGCGGCCTTCACGTAGCGGCCGCCCGTCGCCGCGGCCATGCGCGCGAGGCGCTCCTGGATCTCCTCGTCGTCCACGTTGAAGCCGACGACGTGCACCGGCATGCCTTTCCGCGCGGCGGCGAACTCCATCGCCGCGACGACCGGGTCGGCCTTGCGGTCGGAGTCGCGGCCGTCGACGAACAGCACGGCGGTCATCTCGACGCCCGGCGGCACCGGCGCCAGGTCCTTCGACGCCTCGACGAGCGAGACGCTCAGCGGCGCCTTCCCCCGCACCTTGAGGGTGTCGAGATGCGACTTCACGCGCCGCGCGTCGACGGGCGCGGGCGGGATCGCGAGCTGGGTGTCGACGTCCGCCGCCGGGTCGGTGGCCGTGCGCCGCGCGCCGAAGACCCGCAGGCCGAACCAGGCGCCCGTCGGCAGCGACTCGGCGACCTGGCCGATGATGTCCTTGGCGACGTCGAAGCGCTCGCGGCCGTCGAGCTCCTGCCGCATCCAGCCGGAGGCGTCGAGCAGGACGTAAAGGTGCGGCGCGCCGCCCAGCGCGCGGGTCTCGAGGGCGCCCATGCCGGCGGCCGGCGTCTCGGCCGCGCGGGCCGTCGCCTTCGCCAGGAACAGGATCGCCGCCCCCGTCGCGGCGAGCGCGTCGCCTTCTTCCGTCCACGAGCCGTCGGCGCGCTGGGCGTCGAGCAGCGCCTTCGCGCCGGCAGGATACCACTCCAGCTCGTGCGCGAAGGGAGATTTCAGGGCCGCGCCCGCGCGTTCCAGCGAGCAGAGCGTCGAGGGCCGCGGCCCGAAGCCGGCCGCCGCGTGGTACGCCGCCGCCGCCGTGTCGCCGCCGGCCAGCGCGAGCGCGGCGTAGCCCGACGGCGTCCGCGGACGCGCGGCCTCGAGGCCGCCCGCCGCCCGGGTCCATACGTCGCGCGGCGCCTTCGCGCCCGCCCGCGCCGCCGCGGCCAGGCCGAGCAGCGCGAGCTCCGTGGAGGCGGGATCGCCGTCGACGGCCGCCGCCGGCCCCTTCCGGGCGAGCTCGCGCGGCGGGGGGACGTCGAGAGGCCGCCCGCCGAGCACCACGACCGCCGGCACGCCCCAGGGCTCGACCGCCACGTCGACGGCCGCCGCGGCGGGCCAGGTGCCGCGGGCGCCCTGGGATTCGAGGAGGACCTGGGCGCATTCCGCGGCCATCGGCCGGAGCACCGGATCGCCGGCCGCTTCGAGCGCGAGCGCGCGGAGGGCGGCGGCGTGCACCGAGCGGGGCGCGCGGACCCAGTCGGCGCTTCGCAGGAAGCGGCCGAGCTTCACCGCGAGAGCGGGATCCTCGGCGTAGGACGGCGTGTGGAGGATCGCGCAGGCCGCGAGATAGCCGTCGGCGCCGTCGAACTCCTTGTCGGAGTAGCGCGCGGAGAGGTAGCGCCCCGCCTTGCGGATGCTCTGGTCGATCCGGTCCGCCGTCAGCCCGGCTCCCGCGATCCCGGCTTCGGTTGCCGGCTTGGGGGGAGGCGGGACGAAATCCGGAACCGGAACGGGAACCGGAACCGGAGCGGGGGCCGGAGCCGGAACCGGAGCCGGAACAGGAGCCGGAACCGGAACCGGAACAGGAACAGGAGACGGAACAGGAGCGGGAGACGGAGCGGGCGACGGAACCGGCTTGGGCGTCGGAGCGGGGACGGAGACGGGAGTCGGGGCGGGGGTCGGGGGCTGGACGGCCGTCGAGGGCCCGCCCGGGCCGCGGAAGACGAAGAACCAGGCGGCGGCGCCGACGAAGGCGGCGAGGAGGAGAGCGGCGGCGAGCACGGCGACGAGCGGGGCGGCGCTGGACGCGGGCACGGGCGCGGGCGCGGGGACGGGGTCGGGCGCGGCCGCGCCCGCGTCCATCCGCGCGAGGACCTTGCGCAGGGCGTCGGCCACGGCGGCGGCGCCGGGGTAGCGGTCCTTCTTCGCCTTGGACATCGCCTTCAGGATGACGGCCTCGAGATCGGCGGGGATCGCGGCGTTGTGCTCGCGCGGCGGGACGGGCGCCTCCCCGCAGACCTTGCGGAGCACCTGCATCGTCGTCTGCGCGACGAAGGGCTGCGCGCCGCAGAACACGGCGTACATCGTGGCGCCGAGCGAATAGACGTCGCTTTCCGGCCCGAGCTCGTCGAGCTTCCCCTCGACCTGCTCGGGCGGCATGTACGCGGGCGTGCCCATCACCGCGCCCGTGGCCGACAGCCCGCTGTCGCCCTCGAGCGGCCGCGCGAGGCCGAAGTCCATCACGTACGGCCAGTTCTCGCGCGTCAGCATCACGTTCGCGGGTTTCAGGTCGCGGTGGATCACCCCGCCCTTGTGGGCGCGCTCCACCCCTCCCGCGATCTTCACGAAGAGGTCGACCAGGTCGCGCGGCGGCAGCTTCGCCTGGGCCAGCGACGTCCCGTCGATGTACTCCATCGCGATGAAATGGATGACGGGCTTGCCGGGCTGGCGCGACGGCGCCTCGCCGACCTCGTGGATCGGCGCGATGTTCGGATGGTTCAGGCGCGCGGCGAGCTTGGCCTCGCGCTTGAAGCGCGCGACCCCCTCCTCCGAATGCCCGATCAGGAACTTGACGGCCACCCAGCGCGTGAGCTTCCGGTCCCAGGCCTTCCAGACCTCGCCCATCCCGCCTTTGCCGAGCTCCTTCACCAGCACGTACTGGTTGAGCTCGCGGGTCGGGTCGCCGTCGAACGCGTGGGCCTCCGCCGGCATCTCGTCGATGGACGTCGCGCGCGTCGCGGGGCCGACGACCAGCGTCGCGGCCGTCTTGGAGCAGCCCTCGTGGGCCGGGCCCGTGAAGGCCTGGCCGCAGGACGGGCAAGGCCGCGGGGTTTCCTTGACCGTCTTGTCGACGTCCACCTTACACCGCGCTGCCCGCCAAGCGACAGGGGCGGCAGACCCGGCCGAACTTCGCGATCAGGTCGATTTTCTCCGTGGGCTCATGGCAGTTCGGGCAGGGATCGAGGTACTTGTCGACGGCCTGTCGCGCGCCCGCGTGAGGAATCGACGCCAGCCAGGTCTCGGTCGTGGGCGTCAGCTTCTCCGCCACCTGGCGCCCCAGCTTGTTGGTGCGGCTCTGGGGGCCGTCGAGCTCCCCCTTGGCCCACTGCTCGTATTCCCCGCTGGCGAACCAGAGCATCTCGATCGCGAACGCCTGGTCCACCCAGCGGCGCAGCTGGTGGATGACGTCGCGGGGGCCCTTGATGGAGTCGACCTCCACCGCGCCGCCGCAGCGGCCGCAGGGGATCGCGTCGCGGGACAGGCTCACGGAAAGGACGAGGACCCTCTTGGGTCCGCAGGCGCATGCATCGCTCATCGTGGCTCCAGCCTACACAACGCGCGGCGCACGAATCCAGCGATTCCACGCCGACCTCCGGCTAAGACGGGGAGGGACGTTTCTTTGTTTCCGGAGATCGAATCCGCTAATCTGGAGCGGGGCGAGCTCCGCACGAAGGAGGCTTGGGATGATCAGTCTCATTCTCACGCAGGACGGAAAGTCGCGCCCCCTCCACCTCGACCAGTCCACGATCACGTTCGGGCGGTCGAAGGAGAACACCGTGCCCCTCCTCAACGACAAGAAGGTCTCGCGGAAGCACGCGAAGATCGAGAAGGCGGGCTCGGTCTGGAAGATCACCGACCTGGACTCGGGGAACGGCACGAAGGTCAACGGGCTGAGGATCGACGTCCACGAGCTCGCGATCGAGGACCAGATCAAGATCGGCGACGCGGAGCTCGTCGTCCGCGCGATGGAAGACGACGCGGCGGGCTCGGAGTCGGCGAACATGACGACCGACGTGGACCTGGGGGCCGTCGAGTAGCGTGCTGCCGCTCACCGAGGACCTGCCCTTCCAGGCGCTGCGGAAGACCTGGCAGCCCGTGGCGCTGTCCCGGGACGTCGCGGCGGGCAAGGTCGTCGGCTACCGCCTGCTGGGCGTGGACCTCGCGATCTCGCGCTTTCCCGGCGGGCGGCTCATGGTGTCGCAGGCCGCCTGCCCGCACAAGGGCATGCGGCTCGAACGCGGCTGCGTCGAGGGAGACGCGCTGCGCTGCGCCTACCACGGCTGGCGCTTCGACGCCGCGGGCGCCTGCGTGAACATCCCCTCGCTGATCGAGCCGGTGCCGAACAAGCAGGAGCAGGCGCGGCTGGCGACCTACGCGGTCCGCGAGCGCTACGGGCTGATCTGGGCGCGCCTGGACGCGGAGGAGCTCGCGCCGCTGCCCGACGTCCCCGAGTTCGAGAGCCCGGAGTGGACGTACCGGGTGGCCGAGCCGATGGTCTTCCAGTCCGGGTTCCGGCGGGAGATCGAGAACTACCTCGACATGACGCACTTCGCGTTCGCGCACGCGACGACCCTGGGCGCGGCGGCGGACAGCGTGGTGCCGGCGATGAAGATCGAGGAATACGCCGACGGCTTCCAGATGGACGCGCCCTTCCCCGCGCTGGCGGCGCCGAAGACCGAGCCGGGGAAGCTGCAGCAGGCCCACCGGCGGCGCCAGCGCTGCTGGCTGCCGAACTTCACGACGATCCGCCAGACGTTCGCCGACGGCGACGAGCGGGTGCTCGTCCACATTCCTTCGCCGAACGACCTCGAGCGCTGCACGGTGTTCTGGTCGCTCGCCATCTCGCCGAAGTTCCGCGGGCCGTCGCCGGACGAGCAGCTGCGCTTCGCCGTCGCGGTCCTGGAAGAGGACCGCGCGATGTGCGAGAACCAGCTGCCGAAGGAAGTGCCGATCAATCCCGCGAAGGGCGGCTGGGGCGTCCTGGTCACGCCCGGCGACACGCTCGCCAACACCTTCCAGCGCGCGTTCCGCAAATTCCTGACGAAATAGGTACCGGGTACCAGGTACCGGGTACCGGGCATGTCCCCCCCCTGCATGGGGTGATCGAACCCCCATTTCCGCCGTCGACGGGTACAATCGATCCATGAATTGCCCCGCCTGCGGCGTCGCCGGAGAGATCCGCGACGGCCGCTGCCAGAAGTGCGGGGAAGCGCCGCCTCCTCCCACCAAGGCCTGCCCGAAGTGCGCCGGCCCCATCGCGCTCGGAGAGCTGTTCTGCCCGGCCTGCGGCCACAAGATGGCGCCCCCCGCGCGGCCGTCGGCCGCCGCCGCCTACCAGCGGCGAGGGGAGGAGTCGACGGTGCGGACGGGCCGGGGCTGGATCCTGGCGGTCTCGATCCTGACCCTGCTGTGGTCCTTCGTCCAGTTCGGGATCGGCAAGAGCGAGGTGGAGAAGCAGATCGCGAACGCCGAGCGGCAGCTGGAGAACGTGGATCCGGAGGCCCGCGACGAGCACTTCAAGAAGACCATCGGCATGACCTGGGACGAGGCCATCGCCCATGACCGGGGCCAGGTCACGCTCCTGTTCGTCATCAATCTCGCGCTGGCGGGCCTCTACTTCGGGCTGTGGTGGTGGGCCTCCCGGAACGCGTTCACCGCCGCCCTCATCGCGCTGATCCTGTTCATCTCCGTCGCCCTCATCAGCGCCATCGTGGACCCGAAGACCATCGTGCAGGGCATCCTCGTCAAGGTCCTCTTCATCGCCGCGCTCTCCAAGGCGGTGTCCGCCGCCTACGCCCAGCGGAAGCTGAGGGAAGCGGGCGCGTAGGCCGGTGGACGCGCCGCCGCCCGTCGACTCCCACGCCTGCGGATCCTGCGGCGAGTTTCTCAAGCCCGACAGCCGCTTCTGCGTCCGCTGCGGCCACCGCCGGGGCGACCCGGTGTCGGCCGCGCCCGCGCCGCCCTCGCCCCAGGACATCGCCCTCAAGACCCAGGCGGGGCTCAAGGACATCAAGTTCGTCCTCGTCTTCTACCTCTGCCTGCTGGGATGCCAGGCCCTCTCCGCGCTCGTGTACGCGGGGTCGGAGAGCCAGTTCGCCTCCCTCGTGGCCGGGACGCTCCTCATGTCCGCCGTGACGCTGACGGGGACCGCTCGACGTCCCGGGATGGTGTCCCCGCTCTATCGGCGGCCGGGGTTTCCGGTCTGGGGCTACCTGCTGGTCCTCGTCGCGTCCTTCCCCATCTACTTCGGGGTGAACGCCTTCGTCGAGACGCTGGGCTGGGCCTTCGGGATCAAGATCCCGCGCTTCCTGGAGGCGTTCGAGGGCCGGGGCCTCGGATGGGCCTTCGCCCTGGGCGCGGTCGCGCCCGCCCTCTTCGAAGAGCTGGGGTTCCGCGGGCTGGTCTTCGGCCTGCTCCGCCGGCGGCTCTCGGTGTCGGAGGCCTTCCTGATCTCGTCCGCGGCCTTCGCGATCCTGCACCTGTCGATCCCGTCGCTCGCGACCCACGTGCCGCTGGGGCTCTACCTGTGCTGGCTGCGCCATCGCTCCGACAGCCTGCATCCGCCGATGTTCGCGCACGCCCTCCACAACAGCTGGGTCATCCTCGCGGAGACCCTCTCCGGTTAGGTACCGGGTACCAGGTACCGGGTACCGGGCATGTCCCCCCCCTGCCCCCCCGGGGGGGGGGACGGGGGGAACGTTCCCGATCCTACTCGGCGTGGGGCCGGGACTGGCAGCTCAGGCAGGCCAGACGGCCGCCCGACTGCGTGCCGATCGTGATCACCGGCTTCGTCGAGATCCTTTCGCCCAGGATGTTCTCGAAGACCGAGCCGTAGACCCGCTCGATCTTCACCATCGAATAGGCGGCCATCAGCTGGTGCACCCGGCCCTGCGTGGGAAGGGCCCAGCGACGTCCCCCGCGGTCGCGGATGCCGTCGGCTTCGGGCGCGCCGGCCGCGAGCTGCTTCGCCGCGCGCAGCGTCACGTCCGGGCCGTCGATCGGCGGCGGCGGCAGCACCGGCACGAGGGGCCGGCCCGTGGGATCGCGGTATTGCAGGGGGTCGTCGGAGTCGGCCTGGGTGGTGTCGAAGGTCGCGGCCTCGACGACCAGCCCGTGCTCCTGGCGGAGGCGGTCGGCGTGCCAGCGGCGGAACATCACTTTAAAGGGGGTGCCGTCCTTCTTGTTCGCTTCCATGGCCTGGCGGACGCCGTCGACGACCCACTTCGCCTCGCGAAGCATGGTCGCGGCGTCGACGGGGCCGGCGACGCAGTGGAGGACGCGGCCGTCGGGCGCGCAGAAGTAGCCGGCGACGTTGCCGCCCTGCTTCTGGCCGTTGACGATGCGGAAGGTGGCGACTTTCTGGAAGGCGCTGACGAAGTTCTTATTGAGGAAGGCGCCGACTTCGGGGTTGGCCAAGGCGTTCACACGGAGCGCCTGGGCGTTGTTTCAGGTGAATTTGGGATCCTCGAAGTTGCCGGACACGTGGAGGATGAAGACCAGCTTCTCCTTCTCCCTGGCCTTCTGGGCCGCCTCGCTCGGGCTGCCTTCCCAGGTGATGCTCGTTTCGTAGTTCCGCGTGCCGCACTTGCCGCAGTTTTCGTCGGCGCGGGCGGTGGACGCCGCGAGCGCCAGCGCGGCCAGGATGAGCGGGATCCGCATGACAGCCTCCTTCCGAACGGCCCTTTGACGCGGGGGGTTCCGGAGAGGTTCCGGAAATCCGTCAGGCTGGACGTCGTGGATCGTCGAGCCTGACGTCGCGAAACAGACGGTCTGATTCGCAACTTTCGAGGAACCCGGGGGGGCCGGGGCGCGTCGAAG
>DASVNH010000070.1:0-14157 GCA_036383955.1 Planctomycetota bacterium
GATGAGCGAGCGGAGCTCGTCGCCCGACATCCCCCGCCCCAGCGAGAGGCTCCACACGCCGCGCTGCTCGATCTCCTTCACCATGAAGGCGCCCGCGTCGCCGAAGAACTTCCGGTCCGCCGGCTGGCCGTTGACGACCAGGTCCCCCTCGGCCACGCCCAGCGTCACCGCCGGCACCCGGCCCAGGAAGTCCATCCAGGCCGCCATCGCCTGCTCGGTGGTCTCCTCCACCAGCGAGTGCCCCGGCGGATAGAGCTTCACGTTCTCCGTCGCCGTCTTCAGGGCCCGCAGCGCCGTCAGCAGCCGCGGGATCTCGGCCGGCGGGACCGCCTCTTCGCCGCGGACGATGCCCACCCCGCCCCGGTCCGTCGACTGGTAGGCCTTCTGGAGGATGTCGAGCCCCGCGACCGCCTTCTCGGTCAGGAACTGGTCCCAGTGGTCGGCCTTGGCGGCGACCGCGTTGAACGTCTCCCCGAACGCCTCCAGCAGGTCCCGCAGCCGCTCCGGATCGAAGCCCTTGGCCAGCGTGAGCGACTCGATCAGGCGGTCCTGCAGCAGGGGGGCGAAGTCGACGGCCGACGGCAGGTCGGTCTCGACGCCGTTGATCGTGAGGCCGTCGGCCGTCACCGTGAAGGTGACGCCCGGACCGGCGCCGAGGAGGGTCGCGACGGCCTGCTTGAGCTGGGCCTGGAACGTGTCGCTCACCTGGCTCCGCTTCGGGTAGAGCCGGCCGATGCGCAGGGCCGCCCCGAACCAGCGCATCAGGTTGTTGGCGTGGACGAGCGACTCGGGCGAGAGCGGATCCTTGATCAGGTCCAGGCGGGCCCGCCGCGGCGGGGCCTTCTTCGGGGGCTCGAGGAGCGTCGCGCGCCGCCGCGCCACGCCCTCGAAGTGCCGGGCCCGCGCGTCCTGCCCCGCGCGGCCGTAGTGGAACGCCAGCTCGCCGGCGATGTGCGAGGTGTTCCCGCCGTGCCGCGCCTCCTGCACGACGCCGACCCGCGCGTGGATCTCCTTGCGCTCGCCGGCCTCCGCCGCCTCGAGCCGCACCCGGCGCGCGTGGGCCGCCGGGAAGGTCAGCATCTCGGAGCCCCATTCCGGCGACGACAGCAGCCGCGCGCGGCGCGCCTCGTCGATGAGGTCGAGCATCTCGTTCTCGTCCTGGCCCATGACCTCCTGCAGCAGGTCCGGGTCCACCTGCAGGCCGATCACCGCCGCGCGCGCCAGCAGCGAGTTCGACCGCGCGGGCAGCGCGTCCGACACCGCCTTCACCGCCGCGTCGAGGTCCTGCGGCAGGTCGGTCCCCTCCAGCGAGGGGATCGTCCACACGCCGTCGACCAGCCGCACCTTCCCCTTCAGCAGCAGCGCGCGGATCGTCTCCTCGAGGTGCAGCGGATTGCCCTTCGCCGCCCGCACCAGCCGCGACGTCGCCTCCTCGGAGACTTTCGAGTCCGGCAGGATCGAGCGCAGGACCTTCTCCATCTCCTCCGGCGGCAGCGGCTGCAGCGACACCCGCGCCAGCGCCTGGACCCGCGCCCGGAAGAACTGCCCCGCCGGCGTCTCCCCCAGCGCCGTCGGCGGCTTCGCCGTCGCGCTCACGAAGAACATCGGCACCCGGCGGTCCATCGCCGCGCCCAGGACCTCCAGCGATCCCTCGTCGGCGTACTCGACCTCGTCCAGCGCCAGGAACAGCGGGCCCGTCTTCGCCAGCTCGTCCAGCAGCCCGCCCCAGGCCGCGAACGCGCCCTTCCCGAACTCCGGGATCACCACCCCCGACAGCTCCGCCGCGCCCGGGAAGTCGCGCACCATCACCGACAGCGCCGCCCGGCTCTCCACGGACAGCTTCGCGATCGCCTCGACGGCCAGCGCGCGGTCCGTCGCCAGCAGGTTCTCGACCATCTCGACCAGCAGGCCGTACGGGAGGCCGAAGCGGTGCTCCTGCCCGACGGCCGACATCACCACGAAGCGCTCGGTGCGGCCCCAGAGGGCGAGCTCGCGCAGCAGCCGGGTCTTGCCGAATCCGGGCTCGCTCGTGATGAGGGCGAGGCGGGGGCCGACGTGACGGACGTCGGACGCCAGCTGCCGCAGGCGGGTCTGCTCTTCGACGCGGCCGACGATCACCGGGCAGGGCAGGCCGCGGAAGACGCCGATCTCGGCGAGGGCGGCCGGATCGAGCTCGCCGGACACGGCCACGCGGTTGCGGCCGGTCTGCTTGGCGACCATGACGGCGATCTCGACCGTCTCGATGAGCGCGGTCGGCGAGCGGCCGTCGAGGGGATACGCGGCCACCCCGGCCGAGGCGGTGACGCGGACGGCGGCCATCGTCGAGCCTTTTTCCGCGCCGATGCCGACCGGGCTCCGGGCGAGGGCCTCGCAGAGCCGGCGGGCCGCGGCCCCGCCGCCCTCGCGGTCGGCGTCGGGCACGAGGAGGGCGAAGGCGTCGAGGGCGTAGCGGAACAGGCCGTCGCCGGCCCCCGCCTCCTTCAGGCGGCGGCCGACTTCCGACAGCATCCGGTCCACCTGGGCGGGGACCATGCGTTCGCGGATCTTGCGCCAGTGGTCGATGTCGATCAGGACGAGCGCGCCGCGGCCCTCGATGACCCGCTCGCGGAGCGCGTGGAGCAGGGCCCGCCGGTTGGGAAGTCCGGTGATCGGATCCTTGAACAGCGGATCGTCCGGCACCTGGAAGGTCGCCATCGCGCCGCCTCCCGCCCTACTTCCCCAGCTTCGCGTGGATCCGCGCCGCCTCGTCCGCCAGCGGCGTGCCGCGCAGCGCGTCGAGGAGCGTCCGCGCCCGCGCGGCGTCGCCCGCGCAGAGATAGTAGACCGCCAGGCCCAGGCGGTCCTCGGGCGTCTTCGGCAGGCCGGCGGCGCGCGCGAGCGCCTCCATGCCCGCCGTCCCGATCTCGGACCAGGCCATCGCGTCCGGCCCGGAGCCGGCGTCGAAGACCAGGCCGTCGGTCTTCACCCGCCACGCCTTCACCTGGAGCCAGGTCACGCCGCCCGCCTCCCAGCGGGGCAGGACGGGCTTCTCGCTTTCCACCGCGTCCGCCAGGCGCCGCTTGAAGCCCCGCAGGAACGCCGCGGAGGACTGCAGCTCCGGGACGCCGGAGTCGGCGGACGACAGGTCCGGCCGGAACCGGCCCAGGCGCGCGCGGTGCTCCGCGTCCGGGTCGCCCGGGATCGACATCGCCGAGACGACCGACCAGATCAGCCAGGCCCCCAGGAGCAGCACCACGCCCGCCACGATCACCTGCAGGCGGCCCCGGCGCCGGCGCTCGAGGCGCGCCACCGCCGCGAGACGGCGCGACGTCGTGTGCCGGTCCTTCACGCGGATCATTTCCGCGACCGCCGGGTCCGGCGGCAGGACGCCCGACGCCGGCTGCCGCAGGATGGCCTCGATGGCGCGCACGACCTCGATGGCGCTCTGCGGGCGCGCCGCGTGCTCCTTCTCGAGGCAGCGCATGCAGAGCGCCTCGAGGTCCGGCGGCGGCTGCGGGAGGTCCTTCGGCGCTTCGCCCGACTCCTGCTTCAGCCGCACCACCCGGCTCGGCGCGACCGGCGGCTCGTCCACCGCGCGCCGGAGGATCTCGTACATCGATCCGACGAACGGCGGCCGCCCCGCCAGGAGCTCGTAGAGGATCGCGCCCAGGCCGTAGACGTCCGTCCGCGCGTCGATCTGCTCGTCCGCGCCCGTCGCCTGCTCGGGCGCCATGTACGACGGCGTGCCGACGATCACGCCGGCGTCCGTGTGGATGTCGCCCAGCTGGCGGGCCAGGCCGAAGTCCAGCACGCAGACCCGGCCCTCCTTGGTCACGAAGACGTTGCCGGGCTTGAGGTCGCAGTGCAGGGTGGGAATGGGCCGCGTGTGCGCGTAGTGGAGCGCCCCGGCGGTCTGCAGGAGGATGTCGGTCCAGCGCTTCGGGTCCTCGTAGTAGGGCGAGAGCTTGCCGCGGCGCTGGGCGTCGAGCACCGCGTCGTGCAGGGACCAGCCGTCGAGGAACTCCATGCTGATGTAGTACTCGCGGGCGACGCGGCCGATGTCGTAGACGGAGACGATGTTGGGGTGGCGCAGGCGGATGGCGTTATGGGCTTCGTTGAGCAGGCTCACGAGCCGGCTGTGGCGCTCCTCTTCGTCGCCGCGCGCGACCGGCTTGATGCGCTTGAGGGCGACGTACTGGTGGAGGTAGGTGTCCCAGGCGCGGAAGACCTCGGCGACGCCGCCGCGCCCGATCCTCTCGATGACGATGTACTTGCCGAAGCGCTTCTCGGGATTCTCGCGAAGGGCCGTGACTTCGTCCGGCACCGGCAGCGCGCTGCTGATGATGACCGAGGAGTCCGTCGACCGCGCGGGCATCCCGGCGGGCGGGGCCTGGAGGGCCCCTTCGCATTTCGCGCAGCCGTAGCCCACCGCGTCGGGCCGCGGGTCCACGTTGACGTAGACCACGCACTTGGGGCAGTAGAGCAGGAGGCGGTCCTGCTCGCCGAGCGCCTTGGCGACGGCCTCCCGCGTGATGAAGCCCTTCTGGACCAGGATCTCGCCCAGGCGCGGCGCGGTGCTGCCCTCCGCCTTCGCCCGGTCGGCCTGCGACTTCAGCGCCTCGTCCAGCTGCTCGCGCTTGAGGACTCCCGCCCGGACTAGAATCTCGCCGAGGTCGTGACGGTCGCCCGTCGCCGACTCGCGGCCGGACAGGGTGGTGGTGACGTGTTCGGAAGACATGGGTCCTTGCGGCATAAAGTATACAACCCCCGCCCGCGATCCCCTCCTTTATTGGAGCGATTTCCCTCCCCCGCGACGCCCCCCTTTTCTACCCTATCCCCCATGTACTTCGTCTGCGTCCGCATGGAAGTCGCCCCCGACAAGCTCGACGCCTTCGTCGACCTCGTCCGCTTCAACGCCGCCCACTCCCGGAAGGAGCCGGCGTGCGTGAAGTTCGACGTCCTCCGCTCCGCCGACCAGCCCCTCCTCTTCCGCCTCCACGAAGTCTACAAGGACGAGGCCGGCTTCGCCGCCCACCAGGCCACCGCCCACTACGCCCGCTGGAAGGCCGAGATCGCCGGCCTGCTGTCGGCGCCCCGGACCAGCGAGAAGCTCAACGGCTTCGACCTCACATGAAGTTCGCGTTCCGCACCGCCGCGGAGATCCACTTCGGCCCCGGCGAGGCGAAGCGCCTCCCCGACCACGCCGCCCGCTTCGGAAAGCGCCCCTTCGTCGTCACCGGCTCCCGCGGGTTCGCGGGCCTCGACGGCCCCTCGGTCCGCGTCTCCGGAGAGCCGGACGTCGCGACCGTCGACGCCGCCGTGAAGATCTGCCGCGACGAAGGCTGCGACGTCGTCGTCGGCGTGGGCGGCGGCAGCGTCCTCGACACGGCGAAGGCCGTCGCCGGCATGGCGGCGAATCCCGGGAGCGTCGTCGAGTACCTGGAGGACGTCGGGACGAAGACGCTCGCCGCCGCGCCGCTGCCCTTCGTGGCCGCGCCGACGACGGCGGGCAGCGGCTCCGAGGCCACGCGCAACGCGGTGATCCGCGTCCCCGAGAAGGGCGTGAAGCGCAGCCTGCGCCACGACCTCCTGCTGCCGCGCGCGGCGGTCGTCGATCCCGAGCTCTCCGGCGCCGCCCCCCTCGGGGTGGCGGCGGCCGCGGGCCTCGACGCGCTGACCCACCTGATCGAGTCCTACACGTCGAACGGGGCGCAGGCCACCACGGACGCGCTCGCCCTGCCGGGGGCGCGGATGGCCTTCCAGGCGCTGCGGGCGCTGGCGGCGGGAAAGGCGGACGGGGCCTCGAAGGAGGCGATGGCGCTGGCGAGCCTCTGGGGAGGGATCGCCCTCGCGAACGCGGGCCTGGGCGCGGTCCACGGCCTGGTCGCGCCGCTGGGCGGACGGCGGGCCATCGCCCACGGCAACGCCTGCGCCTGCCTGCTGGCGAGCACGGTCGCGGCGAACCTGGAGGCCCTGCGCGCGCGGTCGCCCGGAAATCCCGCGCTCGGCCGCTACGCGGCGATCGCGGACGCCCTCGGAGAACGCTCGCCGGAGTCGCTCGTGGGGGCGCTCGACGGCCTCCGCCGGGATCTGGGCGTGCCCGCGCTGGCGGCGTTCGGCCTGCGGCGCGAGGACTTCCCCGCCATCGTGAAGGATTCCCGCGGCAGCAGCATGAAGTTCAACCCCATCGTCCTCACGGACGAGGAGCTGTCGGGGATCCTCGCCGCCAGCCTCTAGCGAAGGGCCAAGGACCAAAGACCAAGGACCAATCCATCCCCCCTCCCCCCGGGGGTGGCTAACACATAGGTAACAGGCGGTGTGGATTCTTTGGTCTTTCGCCTAAACGCCGGCATCCGAACCCAAATCATGTTCCCGGGCCTCCTTGCCGGAACTCGCGAGGGGCTTCATACTGAATGAAGATGTCGCACATCGGGCGCGATGCGTCCCCCCCGGGGGGCAAGGGGGGGGCGTCTTGGTCCTTGGTCATTGGCCCTTGGCCCTTGGGGTCTTAGGCATGTCGCACGTCGCCCGCGATGAGGCCTTCGCCAAGTACGTCCGGCAGACCGGCATGGCCACGGACGCGCAGGTCGAAGAGGCCCGGACCTCCCAGGCCGCCTCCGGCGAGCCGCTCGCCGAGGCCCTCGTCCGCCTCGGCGTCATCACCCTCACGCAGAAGGAGGCCGTCGAGAAGAAGCTCGACGGCCAGGGCGTCTCGGTCATCGGCGGCTGCCGCCTGATCCGCAAGCTCGGCGAAGGCGGGATGGGCGCCGTCTACCTGGCCGAGCGGACGGCCGACGGCCGCAAGGTGGCGCTCAAGATCCTCCCCAAGAAGCACGCGACGGACGTCGAGTTCATCAAGCGCTTCCATCGCGAGGCCGAAGCCGCCGCGGCGCTGGACCACGAGAACATCGCGCGCGGCTACGCCGCCGGCGAGGAGAAGGGCTACCACTACTACCTGATGGAGTATTGCGAAGGCGAGGCGCTCGGCAAGCGCCTGAAGCGCGCCGGCGCGCTGTCCACGCGCGAAGCGACCGGCCTGGTCCTCCAGGTCGCGCGCGGCCTGGCCTACGCCCACGAGCGGGGCTTCATCCACCGGGACATCAAGCCGGACAACATCCTCCTGACGGCGTCGGGCGTCGCCAAGATCCTCGACCTCGGGCTCTCGAAGAACATCGAGGAGGAAGGGGCGACGTTCCACACGGCGACCGGCGCCGCGATCGGCACGCCGCACTACATCGCGCCCGAGCAGGCGCGCGGGGAAAAGCTGGTCGACGGCCGCGCCGACCTCTACGCGCTCGGCGCGACCTATTACCACCTCGTCACCGGGACCACGCCCTTCCAGGGCGCCTCCGTCTTCGAGGTGATCAACAAGCACCTCACCGAGCAGCTGCCGGATCCGCGCGACGCGAAGCCCGGCATCCCCGAGGGCGTCGTGCTCGTCATCCGCCGGCTCATGGCCAAGCGCGTCGACGACCGCTATCCCGCCGCGCCCGCGCTCGCCGCGGACCTCGAGCGCGTGCTCGCGGCCGAAGCCCCGCTCGCGCCCGCGATCGATCCCGCGCTCTCGTCGGTGGCGGGCCTCGCTCCCGGACGGCCGCGCCGGACCGCCGCGTGGATCGCGGGGGGCGTCGCGGCGCTCGCGCTCGCCGTCGCCGGGGTCTGGTGGCTCTCGCCCCCGCCGGCCCTCAGCCCCGCGCCGCCCGTCGTCGTCGTCCCCGCGCCCGTGCCGCCGCCCAAGCCTCCCGAGAAAAGGATCGAGCCCTCCTCCGCGCCGGTCGCGAAAGCCGGCGCTCCGGAGGACAAGCCCGACGTGTCCGCCGAAGCGCGGAGCGCGAAGGCGGAGCCGCCCAAGCCCGCCCCGCCGGAACCGGAGCCCGTCAAGCCGGCGCCGCCCGAGCCCGTCAAGACGCCGGACCCCGCCCCGCCCGTCCCGGTCAAGGCCGGGCCGCGGCCCGAGCCCGCGCCCGCCGCGATCAAAGCGGCCGAGGCCGCCTTCCGCGAGCCGCTCAAGGCCGACTACGCGGCGACGGCCCCGTCCGACCGCGCCGCGCTCGCCCGCAAGCTCCTCGAGATGCCCCCGCCGGAGGATCCGACCTCCGACTTCATCCGCCTCCGCGACGCGCGCGACCTCGCCGCCCAGGCCGGCGACGCCGCGGGCGTGCTCGAGGCCGTCAACGCCCTCGCGAAGGCTTTCGTCATCGACCTCCTCGCGGTCCGCGCCGAGGGCCTGTCCCAGCTCGGCGCGACGCGCACGAGCGAGGCGGCGCGGGCGGCCGCGACGGCCTGCCTCGTCGCCGGCGGCGAGGCCATGGACGTCGACCGCTACGACCTCGCGTCGAAACTGCTGTCCCGGGCCGAGGCGGCGGCGAAGGACGCGAAGGCGGACGATCTGGCGGCGGCGGCGCGGGGATTCGCGAAGGACGCGGCGGCCTGGTCGAAGGAGCTCGCGACGATGAGCGGGTACGTCGACACCCTCAAGGCCCGCCCGGACGATCCCGCCTCGAACGCCGCGCTCGGCAAGTTCGCCTGCTTCCTCAAGGACGACTGGGCCGTCGGCCTGCCGCGGCTGGCGAAGGGCTCGGATCCCGCGCTCAAGGCGCTCGCCCTGAAGGACCTGTCGAATCCGGAGGACGCGACGGCCCAGGCCGACCTCTGCGAGGGCTGGCTGAAGCAGGCCGAGAAGGAGCGGACCGTCCGGCGCGACCACATCCTCGGGCGGGCGCGCGCCTGGTTCGACAAGGCCGCGGAAAAGCTGACGGACGCCGACCGCGAGCGGCTGTCGAAGCGGCTGGGCGTCGCGCCCGCGCCGAAGCCGGCGGCCCCCGTCGTCAAGACGCCGACGCTGGTCCGCGCGCCCAACGGACGTCAGGCCGTGGACCTGATCGCTCTCGCCGAGAACCCGCTCACCGTGAACGGGCCCTGGCAGAAGACCGGCCCCGCGCTGTTCTCGAGCGCGGGCGGCGACAACGTCAACCGGGGCTCCGTCCGCCTCTGGATCCCCTACGCCCCGCCCGAGGAGTATGAGATCTTCCTCGACGTCGAGCGCCTGGAAGGGATGGAGGACTTCGTCGTCGGCCTCGCCGCGCCGGACGGCAAGCCGATCGCGATCGGGTTCGACGGCTGGGGCCAGGCGGCGGGCAGCGGGATGTTCATCGACGGCACGTGGCGCAAGCTGGTCGACCGCCGGGTCTTCGAGAACGGACGCCGGTACTCGGTCGGCATCCACGTCGCCCGGAACATGATCCGCGTGATGGTCAACGCCCAGGAGATCATGCGGCACGCGAACTACGCGTCGATGTCGATGCCCGCGCACGTCCAGGTCCCCCTCAAGCCGCGGGGCCTCATCCTCGGCGCGGTCCGCTCGCGCTACGCGGTCCGCGTGGCCATGGTCATCTCCAACGCGAAGACCAACGGAGAGATCCTCCCCCGCTGAGCCGGTCCTCGCGACGTATCATTCCTGAAGAATCGAGGACGAAGCATGGGACGTCGCATCAGCCGCCGCGGCCTGCTCCAGGGCGCCGCCGCCTCCGCGGGCCTCTTCACGATCGTGCCGGCCCGCGTGCTGGGCGGGCCGCGCCACGTGCCGCCGAGCGAAACGCTCGGCGCCGCCCTCATCGGCTGCGGCGGTCGCGGCCCGGGCACGTACAAGGACGGCTTCAAGGACCTCAACGTCGAGCTGCTGGCGCAGTGCGACGTCCGCTTCAAGGACAAGGCGGACAACAAGACGTTCTACACCGACTTCCGCCGCGTGCTGGAGCGGAAGGACATCGACGTCGTCGCGATCGCCACGCCGCCCCACTGGCACGCGATGATCTCGATCGCGGCGGCCGAGGCGGGGAAGGACGTCGTCTGCGAGAAGCCGATGACCCGCTTCGTCGCGGAGGGCCGCGCGGTCGTGGACGCCTTCAAGCGCTACAAGCGGATCTTCCAGATCGGGACGTACGGGCGCTTCGGCCAGAGCAAGGACCCGAAGCACGTCGCGACGCACAAGCTGATGCGCAGCGGGCTGCTGAAGCCGAACCCCGGCGTCTTCATCAAGAAGGGCGGCCTCAAGGTCAAGGAGTGGAGCGGCCAGGTCAACCTGCCCCCGAAGGACCCGCCCGCGTCGCTCGACTGGAACATGTACGTGGGGCCGTCGCCGTGGAAGCCGTACGTCAACCGCCGCGTGGGCGGCACGCACCGGGGCTACTGGGACTACGAGGGCGGCGGGCTGGCCGACATGGCCCAGCACACGCTCGACCCCTACCAGTGGACCTACGGAAAGGACGACACGAGCCCGGTGGAGATCGAGGCCCACGCGCCGCCCGCCCATCCCGAGGTCACCGGCATGTGGGGCTGGATCGAGATGAAGTACGCGGACGGCTTCACGCTGGTGATGGAAAGCACGGAGTGGGGCGCGCCCTACGACCGCCTCAAGGCGCGGACGCCGAGCGCCGCCGACCTCGACGACGCCGGGCGCGAGAAGCTGAAGGCGCTGCCCGATCCGGAGCCGCTGGTCACCTTCGCGGAGGCCGTCAAGACCCGCCAGCAGCCCGGCGGCAACGCGGAGGCGGCCCACCGCTGCGCCACGCTGCTCCACCTCGCCAACATCGCCATCCGCACCGGCCGCAAGATCAAGTACGACCCCGTGAAGGAGCAGATCGTCGGCGACGCGTTCGCCAACCGCCTGCTCAACCCGCCCATGCGCGCGCCCTGGCATATCTGAGGAAGAGCCGATGATGACGCAGGAAGGAATCCCCGAGCTCGTCGAGAAGATGCCGCCTCTCGACAAGGGAGGCACGTTCACCGCCCCGGCCTGGGACGAGGCGATCCCGGTCTTCGACGCCATCCTCAAGGGCAACGGCGTGAGCGCGGTCATCGACCTCCTCAAGCCCGTCGACGACGGCCAGGACTACAAGGCCCGCTACGTCCTCCACGCCATGGCCCAGTACCTCGGACGGCCCGGCAAGGAAGTCGCGCGCGCCAAGTTCTCGACCGATCTCGCCGCGGCGCTCTCCAGCGACAAGCCCGCGTCCGTCCGCGGCTACCTGGCCCGGCAGCTGCAGGTCATCGGCGGCCGCGAAGCCGTGCCCGCGCTCGGCAAGGCCCTCGCGGACCCCGAGCTCTGCGAGTTCGCCGCCCAGGCCCTGCTCGCGATCGGCGACGGCGCCGCGGCGGAGTTCCGCAAGGCCTACCCCGCCGTGACGGGCCCCGCCCGTCTCACCGTCCTCCAGGCGTTCGGGGTGCTGAAGGATGTCGAGGCCCTCGACGCCCTCCGCGCCGCGGCGAAAGAGCCGGAGACGCGGCTCCTCGCGGTCTGGGGCCTGGCGAACATCGGGGACGCGGACGCGATCGACCTCGCGCTGAAGGCGGCGGACGTCGAGCCGGTCTACGAGCGTGTCAAGGGGACGTCGGCCTGCTTGCTGCTGGCGGAGCGGCTGCTCGCGGCGGGCAAGAAAGCGGACGCCGTCCGGATCTACAAGCATCTCGAGAGCACGCGGACGGAGCCGTCGGAGGCCTACGTGCGGGAGCTGGCCGCCGAGGCGCTGGCCCGATGAGGCCGCTGGCGCTGTTGATGCTGGCCGGTGGTTCGACGATGCTCACCACAAGTTGCGCGACGTCCGGAACCGGCTCCCCGCTCGTCCTCCAGGCGCGGACGCGGACCGCGGCGGGCCCGGCCGACGAGACCCTGCGCTGGGATCCGCGAAAGACGGCCGTGGTGGTCGTCGACATGTGGGACGACCACTGGTGCAAGGGCGCGGCGAAGCGGGTGGTGGAGCTCGCGAAGGCCATGGACCCGATCCTCCGGAGCGCGCGCGAGCGGGGGATGTTCATCCTGCACGCGCCGAGCTCCACGGTCGCTTTCTACAAGGACCATCCCGCCCGGAAGCGCGCGCAGGCGGCGCCGTTCGCGAAGTCCCCCGCTCCGATCACGTCGGACCTCCGCTGGGGCACCGGCTGGTGCTGGCCCGACAAGCCGCGCGAGCCCGACCTCCCCATCGACGACTCCGACATGGGCTGCGACTGCGCGACGACCTGCGCCATCCGGGAGGCGTGGACGCGGCAGATCGACCTCCTGCACGTCGACCCGGCGCGGGACGCGATCAGCGACGACGGCCAGGAGACCTGGAACCTGCTCAAGGAGCGGAGCGTCGAGAACGTGATCGTGATGGGGGTGCACCTCAACATGTGCGTGCTCGGACGTCCCACGGCGATCCGCCAGCTGGTCCGGCACGGCCTCCGCGTCGTCCTCGCGCGGGACCTGACGGACAGCATGTACAACCACCGCAAGAAGCCCCACGTCGTCCATCACGCGGGCACGGACCTGGTGGTCGAGCACGTGGAGCGCTGGTGGTGCCCGTCGATTTCCAGCACGTCGCTCACCGGCCGGCCGGCCTTCCGCTTCTCGGACGATCCGCGTCCCTGACCGCCCCCCTCCGGGGCAGCCCTGAGATTCCCGCGTCCGATGCAACGCGGGACCGCTCCGGTGGTATAGTTCATGGGTCTGGGTAGGGGACGTGAGCGAGAACACCGACAAACCTCCGAGCAAGCCGGGAACGACGCGGACCGTGGGGAAGTACGCCCTCGTCAAGGAAGTCGGCCGCGGCGGCATGGGCGTCGTCTACGAGGCGACGGACACCCAGGTCCAGCGCAAGGTCGCGCTCAAGCTGATGCTCCCCCATCCCGGCCTGCTGCCCGAGCAGGCCGAGCAGGAGCGGCAGCGCTTCGCCCGCGAAGCCCAGATGGCGGCCAAGCTCAAGCATCCGGGCATCGTGACCCTCTACGAGGCCGGCGAGGTCCAGGGACGGCGCTACCTCGCCATGGAATTCATCGAGGGCATGCCCTTTTCCTCCTGGTGCCAGCAGAAGGGCCTCGGCCTCCGCGCCAAGATCGCCGTCCTCCGGGACGTCGCCCTCGCCGTCCATCACGCCCACGAGCAGGGCGTCCTGCACCGCGACCTCAAGCCGCAGAACATCCTCGTGACCGCCAAGAACCGCCCCGTCGTCATGGATTTCGGCCTCGCCAAGGCCATGAGCGCCGACACCAACCTGTCGCTCACCAGCGACGGCATGGTCGTCGGCACGCCCTCCTACATGAGCCCGGAGCAGGCGAAGGGCGCCAAGAACGTCGACGGCCGCACGGACGTCTACGCCCTCGGCGTCACGCTCTACGAGCTCCTCGCGGGACGCAAGCCCTTCGAAGGCGAGACCGCGATCGAGATCCTCATGAAGGCCTCGAAGGAGCGCGCCGCGCCCCCCTCGAGCGCCCGCATCATGGCCGCCGACCCGGCGATCGACCGCGCCATCGAGGGCATCTGCCTCAAGGCCCTCGAGCGAGACCCGAAGGACCGCTACGCGAGCGGCCGCGCGTTCGCCACGGACCTGACCCGCTGGCTCGACGGCGAAGCGGTCCACATCACCACCGTCACCCGGCGCCGCGTCCGCGCCCAGCGCAAGTCCCGCGCCTGGATCTTCGTGTCGATCGGCGCGGCGGTCGTCGCCCTGATCGCGTGGATCGTCCTCTCCCCGGGCCCCGCCCCGGCCGGCGTCGACGCCGAGCTCGCCCGCGCCCGCGCTTTCCTGCGCGACAAAAAGTACAGCGACGCGCGCGTCGAGTACGGCAAGGCCCTCGCCAAGGATCCGTCCAACACCGAGGCCCGCGAGGGCGACCGCAAGGCGCGCGCCGCCGAGGAAGCCGACCGCGCCTCCCTCGCGAAGAACGTCGAGGAAAAGCAGAAGCAGCTGGACGCCGCGAGGGATCAGTCGGTCAAGGACATCCAGAACGCCGAACAGAAGGTGAAGGCGGCGGCGTCGACGGCCTCCGACGCCGAGCAGAAGCGGCTTCTCGAGGAGCTCCAGGCGATCAAGGAGAAGGCGCGGCTCGCGGAGGAGGAAGCCCGCCGCGCGCGCGAAAAGCTCCAGGAGCTCTCCACCCGGCCCGCGCCGGCGCCCGCTCCCGCCCCGGCTCCCCCTCCTCCCGCTCCCGTTCCGGTTCCGGTTCCGGTTCCGGTTCCGGGTCCGGTTCCGGTTCCGGTTCCGGGTCCGCGTCCCGCTCCGCCCCCCAAGCCCGCTCCCCTCGAACCCAAGGTCGCGCTGGCCGCGCTCAAGGAGGCCGTCGACCTCGCCGTCGACAAGTTCGACATCCCCGGCATCTTCAAGGCGGCGGACGCGTTCGCGGCGGACGCGGGAGTCGATCCCT
>DASVNH010000071.1:0-1834 GCA_036383955.1 Planctomycetota bacterium
AGAACCGCCAGCTCTACATCGCCGCGCTCATGAAAGCCAAGTCCCAGGGCCGCCTCCGCGCGCCGAAAACGTTCCTCTCGATCATCCCCGTCCCCGCCCTGCTCCCCCGCTTCGTCCCCCTGACCACCGGCGAAGGCAAAGACCACTTCGTGCTGCTGGAAGACCTCATCGGCGACAACCTCGAGAAGATCTTCTCGGGCTTCGAGGCGACCGAGCGCACCTGCTTCCGCCTCACCCGCGACCAGGACTTCGAGCTCGCCGACCAGGATTCCGACGACCTCCTCCGCCAGATCCAGACCGGCCTCGCCAAGCGCAAACAGGGCATCGAGGTCCGGCTGGAAATCGAGGCGGGCACGCCCCCGAGCCTCCGCGAGACGCTCCTGAAGTGGTTCGACGTCGAGGCGGCCGACATCTACGACATCGACGGCCCCCTGAACCTCACGGGCTTCTGGACCTGGCACAACCTCCCGGGCTACGCCGCGCACCGCGATCCCGCCTACACCCCCCAGATCGCCCCGGCCGTCCGGCGCCACAAGGGCGACCTCTTCACGATGGTGCGGGCGGGCGACGTCCTCCTCCACCACCCCTACGAGGCGTTCGATACGGTCGTCGACTTCCTCCAGCAGGCCGCCGAGGACCCGCAGGTCCTCGCCATCAAGCAGACGCTCTACCGCGCCGGCCGCAACTCGCCGGTCGTCGCCGCCCTGGCCCGCGCCGCCGAGCGCGACAAGCAGGTCACGGTGCTCATCGAGCTCAAGGCCCGCTTCGACGAAGAGGCCAACATCGAGTGGGCCCGCACGCTGGAGCGCGCCGGCGCCCACGTCGTGTACGGCGTCCCCGGCCTCAAGACGCACGCCAAGGCCGCCCTGGTCGTGCGCCGCGACGCCGACCGCATCCGCCGCTACGTCCACCTCTCCACCGGCAACTACAACCCGATCACCGCGCGCATCTACACGGACGTCGGGATCATCACCTGCGACGACAAGCTGGGCGAGGACGCCTCGGCCCTCTTCGACATGCTGACCGCCTACGTCCAGCCCCCGCGCTGGAACAAGATGCGCGTCGCCCCGCACGGCCTGCGCGAGTGGGTCATCGAGATGGTCGAGCGGGAGATCGACCACCATAAGGCCGGCCGCGCCGCCCGCGTCGCCGCCAAGATCAACGGCCTCGTCGACCGCGACGTCATCCGCACCCTCTACAAGGCCTCGCGCGCCGGCGTCCCGATCGACCTCGTGGTCCGCGGCATCTGCTGCCTCAAGCCGGGGCTGCCGGGCATCTCCGACACCATCCGCGTCCGGTCGGTCGTCGGCAAGTACCTCGAGCACAGCCGCATCGCGTACTTCGCGAACGGCGGCGCCCCCGAGGTCTACATGACCAGCGCCGACTGGATGCCGCGCAACTTCGACCGCCGCGTGGAAATCGTCTACCCCATCGAATCCGAGGCCGTGAAGCGGCGGGTCGTCGACGAGATCCTCGGCGCGGCCCTCCGCGACGAGGCCAACGCCCGCGTCCTGCACTCCGACGGCCGCTACGAAAGGATGTCGGGCAGCTTCGACTCCCACTCCGTCCTGGAGGATGTCGCCGGCGGCTCCCCGCGCGCCTTCGCCCTCCCCGCCGCTCCCGCCGAAATCAGCAAAGCCCAGCCGGCCTGACGAGGACCCGGAACCAGGACCAGGACCAGGTCGGGGTCCGCCGTCGCTACCCCCCTGGCGCCGCCCTGGTCCCCACTCCCCCGGCGCAAGCCCGAGGGTTCGCCCGTCGCCATCTCCCAGGGCAGGACCAGGGGAGCGCCCCGCCCTGGTCCTGGTCCTGGTTCCTGGTCCTGTTCTATACT
>DASVNH010000072.1:0-30931 GCA_036383955.1 Planctomycetota bacterium
GCCGCGGAAATCGTCTCCCAGCTCGTCCAGCGCGACGCCGGCGTCACCGTGGTCATGACGAAGTCGGCCACCCAGTTCGTCGGGCCCCTCACCTTCCAGACCCTCACCCGCCGCCGCTGCTTCAGCGATCAGTTCGACGTCGACGCCATCTCGGACCCGACCCACATCACCCTCACCGACAAGGCCGAGCTCGTGCTGCTGGCGCCGGCCACGGCCGACCTCCTCGCCAAGGCCGCCCACGGCATCGCCGACGAGATGCTCACCGCCCTCCTGCTGGCCGTCGACTGCCCCGTCCTCGTCGCCCCCGCCATGAACCAGCGCATGTGGGAGCACCCCGCCACGAAGGCCAACGTGAAGACCCTCGAGGACAGGGGCTACCGCTTCGTCGACCCCCAGAAGGGCTTCCTCGCCTGCGGACACTACGCGAAGGGCCGGCTCGCCGAGCCCGCCGACATCCTGGAGGCCGTGAAGGCCATCCTGAAGTGATTAGCCACAGAGCCACAGAGACACAGAGGACGACCTTCTTGGAAGGTTCCCCCCTGCCCCCCCGGGGGGGCCGCGTCTCTGAGGCTCTGTGCCTCTGTGGCCCATCATGAGGGTGCTCGTCACCGCCGGGCCCACCCGCGAGTACATCGACGACGTCCGCTTCCTCTCCAATCCGTCCAGCGGCAAGATGGGCTTCGCCTGCGCCGTCGCCGCCGCCCGCGCCGGTCACGACGTCACCCTCGTCACCGGCCCCGTCGCCCTGCCCGACCCGCCGGGCGTGAAGACCGTCCGCGTCGAGAGCGCCGACGACATGTACCGCGCCGTGATGAAGGCCTACGCGCGGGCGGAGGCCGTCGTCATGACCGCCGCCGTCGGCGACTACAAGCCCGCGAGGAAGTTCGACGGGAAGCTCAAGAAATCGAGCGCGACGCTGACGCTGCGGCTCACGCGGACGCGCGACATCCTGAAGGCCCTGGGCGAGCGCAAGGGACGTCGGATCCTCATCGGCTTCGCGCTGGAGGTGAAGGACGCGGTCCACCAGGCGATGCTGAAGTACAAGAAGAAGAAGCTCGACTACATCGTGCTCAACGCGCCGAAGAGCTTCGCGGCGGACCGGATGGACTGCGACGTCTATCGGGAGGGCGCCGTGGTCAAGTCGTTCCGCGGCGCGTCGAAGATGGACGTCGCCCGCTGGCTGGCCTCTCTCCTGTAGGCCTACTCGCTCCGCGGCTCGACCACTTCGAACTCGGTCGTCGACGGCACGCGGCGCTGCAGCGCGATCAGGCGGCCGTCCTTGCCGACGCGGGCGCGGAACTCGCCGCCCTCCCGCGCGCCCTTCACGTGGTACTCATGGAAGGCCGGGCCTTCCTTGGAGACGCACTGCTTCGCCTCGAAGCCGGGGATCATGGCGAGGGCGCCGGACACGGCGGGCGGCAGGGCCGACACGGGATGCTCGGTGCCGATGTAGAACAGCGTCCCGTCGACGCGGACGCTCATCTGCTTCTCGCGGCCGTCGATCCTGCGGTAGACCTCGTAGACCTGGCTGCCGTCCGGATAGACCTCGGCCTCGTATTCCAGGTCCTCGCCCTTGCCGAGCTTCTGGTCGGCCATGTCGTGGACCCAGCCCGGAAGGCCTTCTTTCTTCAGGACCACGCTCGAGCGGATGATCTTGCCTTCCGCGGTCACGAAGAAGTTCGAGCGGATCGCGTGCGGGGACGCGAGCGCCTTCGCGATGAAAGGATGCAGCAGGCCCTGCTCTTCCTGCAGGAGCGCCAGGGAGGAGAGGAGGAGGTCGATCATGAAAGGCGGACGCGGCCGCCCGACGGCCTGTTACGCGCGGAGCGGCGCGGGAGGCTGGGGTTGAGAACTCATTTCTTGTCCGGCGGGCGGGCCGCCGCTTCGAAGGGCGGGCTCAGCTTCTTCCACTCCCAGGCGCCCAGGCCGGAGATCCGGAACGAGACGTCGAAACGGAGCTCGGCGCCGCCCGCGGGGATTTTCACCAGGCCGATCCAGAGCTCGCCCGTCTTCTCGTCGAAGGCGATCAGGTCCGGGGAGGCCGTCGCCGGCGCGATCTTCCCGGCCTCGGCCTTCCAGGACTCCTTCTTCACGGTCCGCGAGACGGCCGCGAGGCGCTCCGTCGGCGTCGCGATGGCCGCGTTGAACACCCCGATCGGCTTCGCGGCTTTTCCCTCCGCGTCCCGGAACGCGATCTTCAGGAAGAGCGTGTCGCCCGTGTACTCGGTCTTGTTGAAGTTCTTCACGTTCAGGCCTTCGACGACCATCAGCCCGCGAAGCTCCGCCGTCAGGACTTCGGCCTTCGGAGGAGCGGCTTGCGCGGCCAGGAGGCAGGCCCATGCGATCAACATCGGCCTATCATAGAGCAAGAGGCACGCCTGAAGTGTTAACGTTCTAGCCAGGCTAGAACGTTAACACGTCCTTCAGCCCCGGCCGTAGAGGCGGAAGATCACCGCGGTCTGGGCCGCGACGAGGAGGGGCGGGCCGGCGAATAACCACGCCCGCCCCGTGATCCAGGCCGCCACGCCCAGCGCGACGCAGGCGATCGGCCCGACGAGCAGGCTGAGGTTGAGGTAGCGCTCGACGGCCTTCGACAGCGGCGGCCGGCCCGGCGCCACCAGCCCGCCGCCGCCGAACGCGGTGAGCATGAAGCACAGCATCGCCGAGACCGCGGTGCCCGCGCTCCCCAGGACAAATCCAAGCGTGCCCATGCCCTGGAGAGACTACCCCACGAAGGACGTCAGCGACGGGGCACTTTGGGCGAGCGCCGCCAGTACGGCCGCGTGGGCGGAAGGACCTCCCCGGGATGAAAGCGCGGCCAGTACAGCGAACGCGTCCCGGGCAGGGGCGGAACGGAGGTCGTCGCGAGATATTCGACGACCCGCGCGCTCAATCCCGCCCGGCGCAGGTCGAGCAGATCCTCGGCGCTCAAGGGTTCCACCGGCCCCTCGGCCCGGACGACCAGGAGGATCGCCTCGTCGGACACGCGGAGGGCGGCGAGCCGGCGCAGGTCCTCCTTCGTGATGCCGGCCGCGACGGCCAGCAGGACCAGGCTCAACGTCGTCATGCCCGGATGACCCGCGCGCCGACGCACCGTTACGTCCCGACTTCGCGCCGGCCGTCGACGTAAGGAATCAGGGAGCGGGGACGTATTCGTCGGAGACCGTCCATGGCTTCCCTGCGCTCCCTCGTTCTCCTCCTCCTCGCGGCCGCGCCGCAGGACGTCGCCTGGACCTCCGCCCCCGTCCCCGGCCCGGCCCCCGCGGAGCTCGGCTGGTACCGCTGCTGGGTCAAGGTCGACGACGGCTTCTTCGCCAAGCACGAACGCGACCTCTTCGAGGAGTCCGTCGGCCTCAACCTGCGGGGGCTCGCCGGATCGCACGAGGCCTGGATCAACGGCCGCAAGATCGGCGAGGGCGGCGACGGCCTCCACCGGCACAAGGTCCCCGTCGGCACCCTGAAGAAAGGGGAATGGAACGAGGTCGCCTTGCGCGTCCGCGGCGCCGGCGGCTTCGGCGGCGACGCCCCCTTCCTCATGAACTACTTCCTCGAGTGCGTCCTCGAGGGCGCCTGGGAGTACCGGCCCGGCGGCGACTACGCGCCCGGCGGCGCCCGGAAGGAGAAGCCGGCCGCCGCCGCCTTCCACGTCTTCCGCGAATCCAACCGCGTGCTGGGCCGCGCCGCGCAGGTGCACGGGCCGAAGCTCCCGCCCGCCGAGGCCGCCGCCGCGCTGCGACCCGGACGCGAGTTCGCCGTCGACCTCCTCCTCCACGAGCCGCTCGTCGCCCAGCCCTTCCACTTCAGCTTCGACGAGCGCGGGCGCCTCTGGGTCGCGCAGTCCCGCCAGTACCCCTACCCCGCCGGCGTCACCATGATCAGCCGCGACAAGTACTACCGCGCCCACTATGACAAGGTCCCGCCCGCCCCGCCGAACCACGACCGCGGCATGGACGTCATCTCCATCCACGACGTCGCCAAGGGCGTGAACAAGGTCTTCGTCGACGGCCTCAACATGGCCAACGCCGTCGTCCGCGGCCACGGCGGCGTCTGGGTCATGCACACGCCCTACCTGCTGTTCTATCCGGACGCCGACGGCGACGACGTCCCCGACGGCCCGCCCGAGGTCCGCCTCGCGGGCTTCAACTTCGAGGACACGCACTCCATCGCCAACGGCCTCGTGTGGGGCCCCGACGGCTGGCTCTACGGCGGCCAGGGAAGCACGACGTCCTGCCGCGTCACCCGCCCCGGCTTCAACGATCCGCCGGTCGCCTTCGACGGCTGCATGGTCTGGCGCTACCATCCGCGCACGAAAGCCTTCGAGATCTTCGCCGAGGGCAGCGGCAACACCTTCGGCCTGGAATTCGACGCCCTGGGCCGCCTCTACTCCGGCCACAACGGCGGCGACACCCGCGGCTGGCACTACGTGCAGGGCGGCTTCTACCAGATGCAGGGCGTCGACCCGGGCAAGTTCGGCCCGCCGCGCAACCCCTACGCCTTCGGCGAGCTGCCGAAGCTGCGGACGTCGGACCGCGTCGTCCGCTTCACGCACTTCGGGGCCTTCGCCGACGGCACCGCGATGCCGTCCAAGCACGCGGGGATGCTCTTCGCGCTCGACCCCCTGCACAACACGATCACCACCAGCGCCCGGCTGCCGCGCGGCTCCACGTTCGACACGAAGGACGGCGAGCCCGCCCTGCGCGCCTCGGACGCGGCGTTCCGCCCCGTGTACATCGCCAACGCGCCCGACGGCTCGCTCTTCGTGGCCGACATGTACGAGTTCTACATCGCCCACGGGCAGCACTATCAGAACCAGATCGATCCGACCTCGGGGCGCGTCTACCGCCTCCGCGGCAAGGACGCGGTGCTCGAGACCGACCTGAACCTCGCCGCGAAAACCGACGCGGAGCTGGTCGCGCTACTTGGCCACCCCAACAAGTGGCACCGCATGACGGCCGTGCGCCTCCTGGGCGAACGAAAGGCGGCGGTGCCGTTCGACGGCCTCGCGTCGCTCTGGGCCCGGCACCAGGCCGGCGGCTTCGACGAGGCGACCGCCCTGGCCGGCCTCGCGCACGCTGATCCCGCGGTGCGGCTCTGGACGTCGCGCCTCCTCGGCGACACCTACGGCCTGAACCGCAATCTCGGCGCGGGACGTCACGGAGGGCCGGGGCGGCTGCCCGACGGCCTGTTCAACGCGCTGCTCGATCGCGTCCGGGCCGAGAAGGATCCGGAAGTGCTCTCGCAATTCGCCTGCACGGCGCGGCGCCTGGATCCGGACCAGGCCTTCCCCCTCGTCGCCGGGCTCGCCCTCCACGACGAGGTCGTCCAGGATCCGTATATCCCGCAGCTGTGCTGGTGGGTCCTGGAGGCGCATCTCCCGGCGGCGAATGCCGCCGCCCTGAACCTCTTCTCCGCTCCCGCGCTCTGCGAACGGCCGATGGCCGCCGAGCAGCTGCTGCCCCGTCTCGCGCGGCGCTGGGCCGTCGAAGGCCGCCGTCAGGACCTGCTGCTCTGCGCCAAGCTGTTCGAGCAGGCGCCCAAGCAGGCCGCGAACCTGCTCAAAGGACTCGAGGAAGCGTTCCGCGGCCGCCCCCTGAGCGGCCTGCCCGACGAGCTGCTCGAGGCCATCCGAAAATCCGGGCGCGCCCCGCTCGCCTTCCGCGTGAGGCAGGGCGAGCCGGAGGCCGTCGCCGAAGCCCTCCGCCGCCTGCGGGACCCGAAGGCCCCGGCCGAGGAACGCCTGCTCTTCGCGCGCGCGTTCGGCGAGCTGCGCGAGCCCGGCGCGGTCGCGGCGCTGCTGGACGTCGCCTCCGCGGCGGGGGCCGAGGAGCTCCGCAAGGCCTCGCTCGCCTCGCTGTCGGCGTACGAGGACGAGGCGATCGGGGCGCGCGTGGCGGACCTGCTCCCCTCGCTGGGCGGCGACGCGCGCGTGGCGGCCGTCGCGCTGCTGGCGAGCCGGCCGAAGTGGAGCGCGCGGCTGCTGGACGCGGTGGAAGCCGGGCGCGTCAAGGACGTGCCGGAGGATGTCGCCACCCGCCTGCGGGCGAGCCCCGACCCGGCGCAGGCCGCCCGGGCGGCGGCGCTGCTGAAGGCGCCGGTCGCCCAGCCTCCGGAGGCGCTGAAGCGGATCGAGCAGGTGGCGGCGATCTTGAAGGCGGGCACGGGGAATCCGTACGCGGGCGAGCCGCTCTTCATGGACCGCTGCGCGAAGTGCCACAAGCTGTTCTTCAAGGGCGGCAACGTCGGGCCGGACCTGACGGCCTACCAGCGCGACAACCTGGGGACGCTGCTGCCCAGCGTCGTGAACCCGAGCGGCGAGATCCGCGAGGGCTTCCAGTACTACCTGGTGGCGACGACCGACGACCGCGTGCTGAGCGGCTTCTTCGTGGACCGGGACAACCAGGTGACCGTGCTGCGGACGATCGACGGCGAGAACGTGACGCTGCGCGCCGCGCAGATCCGCGCGGTGAAGCCCGCCGGCCAGAGCCTGATGCCGACGGGGCTGCTCGACGGCCTCGCCGACCAGCAGCTCCGCGACCTCTTCGCCTATTTGCGCATCACCCAGCCTATAACCAAGTAGTCACGAAACAGACCGTCTGTTTCGTGACCAAGGGAGGGACCATGCTGACGCGCCGAGGATTTCTGGCCGCCCTGCCGCTGTCCGCGGCCGCCGTCGCCGCCCAGGCCGGCCCGCCGAAGCGGATCGGGTTCGTGGACGACGACCTCGACAACTACCACGCGCGGGTTTACCTCGAGGCGATCCGCGGCCCGTTGAAGGAACGCGGCTTCGTCGTGGCGGGAGCGACGGCGCTCCAGCACGACAAGAGCCGGGCCTGGGCCGTGAAGAACGACCTCGAGTACTTCGACGATCCCGCCGCGCTGGACAAGGCGGTGGACGTCTACGCGATCCTCGCGCCGTCGACGCCCGCCACGCACGAGGGGCTCTGCGCGAAGATCCTCCCGTTCGGGAAGACGACGTTCGTGGACAAGACGTTCGCGCCGGACGTCGCGACGGCCGCCCGGATCTTCGCTCTGGCGGACCAGCACAAGGCCGCGCTGCAGACCAGCTCGGCGCTGCGCTACACGGCGGCTCAGAAAGTCGCGAAGGTGGAGGACGTCCGCCATGTCGTGACCTGGGGGCCGGGGCGGAGCTACGACGAGTACGCGGTGCATCCGGTGGAGATGGCGGTCTCCCTCCTGGGCCCGGAGGCCGTCGCGCTCATGCGCCGCGGGACGGACCCGGAGTCGCAGCTGCTGATCGACTTCTCGGGCGGCCGGACGGCGGTGGTGAACGTGTACAACCAGCGGAAGACGCCCTACGCGGCGTCGATCACGACGGCGAAGGAGTCGCGCTATGTGGAGGTCGACACGAAGCCGCTGTTCGTGGACGCGGCGGCGGCGATGCTCGACTTCTTCGCGGCGGGCCGGGCCCTGATCGACCGGCGGGAGTCGATGGCGGTGATGCGCATCCTGGAGGCCGCGCGGAACCCGGCGGCCCTCGAGCGCGCCGTGAAGCTCTGACCGGGCCCGTCTCGTTCGCGTAGCGCCGACGTCATCGCCGGGGTGTGCCGGGAAGGGAGGGGTCCTCTCTCCCACCTCCCTCCCTTCCCTGGAGCCTCAGCTTCTTGAGGATCCCCCGTTGTCGCCCCTCTCCACCCTCAACTCACGATTGAACCGTGGTGCGGAGCCACGATCCTTCCGCGCGTTACGTGGATGAAAAAGGGAACGCTCGTAACCCGGCGACACGGCCGACGTAGAAAGCCCCATATCCAGGGAAGACCCCGGGATAACACCGAGCGTCGGCGAGACCGGGCGGCGGCGGAATCGGTATGGAAGGCCCGGCCGAATCGAGGGTTGGACGATGCGAACCGCCTTATTCCTGCTGTCCCTGAGCGCCCTGGCCTTCTCGAGCCCGGATCTGATCGAGGACGAATGCCTGTCCTGCACCCTGGAGCAGGACCTGCTGTGGCCCCCCAATCACGTCCTGGTGGAGGTCGGCCTTCACGTGGATGAGCACGTGGACCCGAACGCGACCCATACGACGTCCGTCGACGTCTACAGCGACGAGGACGACCTCTGGCCGGCCAGCGCGCATTTCTCGCCCGACGCGTCGCTGGCGGGAGGTCCCCTGCGCCTGCGCCGGGAACGCGGCGGCCGGGACGACGGGCGCGTGTACCTCATCGTCGTGAGCGTCCTGGATACGGACATCGCGACCGGGCTCTTCCACTGGCATTTCTGCGTGTTCACGGTCGTCATCCCTCACGACCTGAGCGACGCGTCGATCGCGTCCGTCCGGGCTCAGGCCCAGGCGGCCGAGGACTACTGGGCGCTCAACGGGAGCGCCCCGCCCGCCTACTTCCACGTGGGAGGCGGCCCGCTGAGCGGACCTAAGCAGTAGGATGCGAATCCAGCCCCTGGTTCTGGCGCCGGCCATCGCCGCCATCGCGATCACGGTCGCGTTGGCGGCGGGCCGATCGCCCGCGCCCCGGCCCGGCTCCGGAATCCCGCGGAAGGCGGACGTCGCCGAGCCCCGAGCGCCGGACGTGGAAAGCCCCTCCGACCGGCCGCCCGAGGCCGCTCCGCTCCCGATCAAAGACATCCCCGCTCTCCTCAAGAGCCGGAACCCCGCGGAACGAGGCCGCGGCCTGCGGGCGCTCGGCTCTCTCGCGTCCCGCGCCGAGAGGATCGCGGCCCTGCGGGAAACGCTGAACGGCGCCGATACGGGCACGAAGAGCCGCGCGCTTTCGCTGCTGAAGGCCGTCGGCGGCGCCGATGCCGTGTCCCTGGCCGCGGGAGTCCTCCGGGCCGACGGCCCATCGTGGCTGCGCGCCCAGGCCGCCAGCGTGCTCGGGGATCTCGGGGACGCCTCCGCGCTCGCCCCGCTGCTCGACGTCTCACGCGGAGAAGATCTTCAGGTCCGCGCCGGCGCCGTCGCGGCGCTCGATCAGCTCGGGCATGCCGCGCCCCTGCGGGAGCTGATCGGGACCCTGGCCGAGATGCTCGACCACCCCGACGGCCGCAAGCGCGAGGAGGCCGTCGACCTGCTCTCGACGTTTCGAACGCCCGCGGTGTTTCCGGCGCTGGCGGTGGCCCTGGGCGACCGGACGAACAGCCGGATCCGCGAAGCCGCGGCGGACGCGCTCGGCCAATCGCGGCGCGCGGAAGCGGCCCCCTATCTCGAGGGGGCGCTCGGCGACGCCGAGCCCGGCGTGCGCGAGGCCGCGCGGCGCGGCCTCGACGCCATCCGCGACGCGGCGCGAACCCCCTAAGCGACATCGGAAACCGCCGAACCTCGAGGTCGGTATAGCTGACCAAAGGGCCATGACGACGCTCCTCCTTCTCCTGGCGCAGCAGCTGCCGGCCGACTCCCCCCTCGCCCCCCTCCTCGCCGACGCCAAGGCCCTCGTGGTCGCCTTCACCGCCGCCGACTGCCCCGTCTCCAAGCTCTACCGGCCCAAGCTCGACCGCCTCGAGAAGGACCTCAAGGCCCGCGGCGTCCGCGTGCTCATCGTCTCGGCCGACGACCCGGCGATGACGAAGCTGCTCGACGTCCGCCGCGCCACCGAGGTGTTCCTCATCGACGACGGCCGCAAGGTCCGCTACCGGGGGGCGCTCGACGACCAGTACGGCCTCGACTACAAGAAAGACGCCCCGAGCAAAACCTGGCTGCTCGACGCCCTGGAGGCTGTGCTCGCCGGGAAGGCGCCGGCCGTCGCGAACACCGACGCCCCCGGCTGCCCCATCGAGAAGGCGGTCGCGGCCACCGGCAAAACGACCTACCACAAGGACGTCGCCCCCATCCTCTCGAAGCGCTGCGTCGAGTGCCACCGCCCGGGCGAGATCGGGCCGTTCTCCCTCCTGAGCTACGCGGACGTGAAGAAGGTGGGACGCCGGGTGAAGGAGGCCGTCGCCTCCAGGCGGATGCCGCCCTGGCACGCCTCCCCGGAGGCGGGGAGCTGGCACAACGACCGGAGCCTCACGGACGCGGAGATCCAGTCCATCGTTCACTGGGTGGACGGTGGGACGCCGGAGGGCGACCCCAAGGACGGGCCGCCCGCTCGCGCGTTCACGGACGGTTGGGCGATCGGGACACCGGACGTCGTGTACAAGCTACCCAAGCCCGAGGCGGTGCCGGCGGAAGGGGCGGTCGACTACCGCTACCTGCGGGTGCCGACGCGCCTGAAGGAGGACCGCTGGGTGGCGGCGATGGAGATCCGGCCCTCGGCGCGGAAGGTGGTCCACCACGTCCTGGTCTTCGTGCAGTATCCGCTCCACCGGCTCAACGAGCAGCCGCCGGTGGACGGCGGGCTGGAGCACGGCTACTTCGCGATCATGGTGCCGGGGGAAGGCCCGACGGTGTTCCCGGAAGGCCTGGGGAAGAAGATCCCGGCGGGCGGCTGGCTGATCTTCCAGATTCACTACACGACGATCGGCGAGCCGATGGAGGACCAGACGGGCATCGGGATCATCTGGGCGAAGAAGCCGGCGGCGAAGGAGGTCGTCACCAAGGGCATCGTGAACACGTGGATCGCGATCCCGCCCGGGGCGGCCCGCCATAAAGAGGAGGCGGTCCTCATGTTCGACCAGGACGCCCGGATCCTGGGCCTCCTGCCCCACATGCACGTCCGGGGAAAGGCGTTCCGCTACACCGCGATCCATCCGGACGGGCGGGAGGAAGTGCTTCTCGACATCCCCCGCTACGACTTCAACTGGCAGACCTGCTACCGCCCGAAGGACCTGCGGGTGAAGGCGGGGACGAAGATCCGCGCGACGGCCTGGTTCGACAACTCGAAGGACAACCCGGCGAACCCCGATCCCGCCAAGGAAGTGCGTTTCGGCCAGCAGAGCTGGGAAGAGATGCTGATCGGCTACGTCGACTTCGTCCGCGACTGACGTTCACCACCGAGACACCGAGCGCACCGAGGACCCACCACAAAGGCACAAAGAACACGAAGATCGCGGGGGTTTCCGACGAGATCCATCCGTCCGGAACGCCTTGAAGCGGGCTTCCGGACGGATGGACCTCGTCGGAAACCGGCTCCCCGCCGGGGGAGCCGAGATCGCCGGAGGCGATCTCCCCGCGATCGGAAGAATCACTTCGTGAGCTTCGTGCCCTTCGTGGTGAACCTTCGTTCGTCTCAGTGTGCTCGGTGTCTCGGTGGTGGGAGAGTCCTTAGACGGCTTTGGGTTCGGGGGGCAGGCCGATCTGGGCGGCCACCAGGGCGGCCAGCTCGGTCACGCCCTGCGAAAGCCGGTAGTTGATCATGTCCTGGCCGCGCACCTCGCTGTCCAGGTCGTCGAGCAGCAGCACGAGCTTGGTCAGGACGCCCCGCTTCTTCAGGACGTCGACGATCGACGCCTGGCCGGTGGGCTCCATCTCGTTGGAGATGAGGGCCAGGTCGATCGGGATGCTGCCGCCGAGGATGTCGGGCACCCAGTCGAGCTCGTAGCACTCGGTGACCAGGTAGCCGATCGATTCCAGCTTGGACCGGGCCTGGTCGACCCACTCGTGGTCCTTGTGGGCGATCAGGATCCGGGGCCGGATCTTCCCTCGCGCGCCCTTGCTCGCCACGTCTGCAGTATACCCGAACCGCGGATCCGACGGCCTACGCCGGGGCGCGGTTTTTCAGGCCCTGCCACTGCTCGAGCGAGAGCAGGACCTCGCGGGCGTTCGAGCCGTTGGGCGGTCCCAGGATCTGCATCTTGGCCATGGCGTCGACCAGGCGGGCGGCGCGGCTGTAGCCGACCGAGAAGTGGCGCTGCAGGAGCGAGGTCGAGCCCCGGCCCTCCCGCAGGATGAACTCCACCGCCTCGTCGAAGAGCTCGTCGTCGCTGGTGCCCTCGCATTCGCCGACCGACTTGAGCTCGACCAGCTCCTGGTGGTATTCGGGCTTGCCGGTCTTGCGGAGCCAGGCGACCAGGCCGCGGATTTCCTCGTCCGAGACGAAGGTGCACTGGCCGCGGACCGGCTCGTAGGCGTCGATCATCTTCACGAGCATGTCGCCCTTGCCCAGCAGCCGCTCCGCGCCCTTCTTGTCCATGATGATCCGGCTCTCGACCTGGCTCGGCACCCGGAAGGCGATGCGCGAAGGCATGTTCGAGCGGATGAGGCCGGTGATGACGTCCGTCGACGGCCTCTGCGTCGCGACCACCAGGTGGATGCCGATGGCGCGGGCCTTCTGGGCGATGCGGACGATCGAGTTCTCGACTTCCTTCCGGCCGGTCATCATGAGGTCGGCCAGCTCGTCGATGATGGCCACGATGTAGGGCATGTGGGTGGGGAACTGCTCGGCCTCCTCGGCGGGGACGGCGGCCTCCATGAGCCGGTCCTTGATCTTCTTGTCGCCGAGCTTGTTGAAGGCGCTGATGTTCGTCGCCCCGACCCGCGAGAGCAGGGTGTAGCGGTCGTCCATCTCCTTCACGAGCCAGTCGAGGACCAGGCCGGCCTTCTTGGAGTCGGTCACCACCGGCGCCCAGAGGTGGGGGATGTCGCTGAACGGCGTCAGCTCGACCTGCTTGGGGTCGATCATGATGAGCTTCATCTCCTGCGGCGACATCCCGCAGACGAGGCTCGCGATGATGGTCTTGAGGCAGACGGACTTGCCGGAGCCGGTCGTGCCGCCGATCAGGAGGTGGGGGAGCTCGGCCAGGCTGCGGATGATGGCCGGCCCGCCGTTGGTCTTGCCCAGGACCATGGGCAGGGCCCACTTGCGGAGCTCGGAGTAGTTGGCGTCGAAGAACTCCCGGATCCGGA
The DNA here is from genome assembly GCA_036383955.1 of Planctomycetota bacterium. Classification (GTDB taxonomy): domain Bacteria; phylum Planctomycetota; class MHYJ01; order MHYJ01; family JACPRB01; genus JACQFK01. Next base: position 12,752 of record DASVNH010000072.1, read on the forward strand.
CGAACTGCGGGACCGGGTTGGGGACCTCGATGCCGACGGTGCCCTTGCCGGGCAGCGGGGCGACGACCCGGACGGAGAGGGCCGCGAGGCGCATGGTGATCTCGTCCTGGCGGGCCACCACCTGGGCGATCTGCTGGCCCTGGGCGAGCTGGACCTCGTACTGGGTGACGGACGGCCCGATCTCGTAGTGGACGACCTTGCCTTCGATGCCGTACTCGGAGAGGGCCGACTCGAGGGTGAGCATCCGGTCCTTGATCTCCTGCTCGGAGATGCCGGGACCCGTGTCGGACTTCTTCTCGAAGAGGTCGATGGGCGGCTGGACGTACTCCATGACGGGCTTGTGGGCGGCCACGCCCGAGGGCGCCTTGACGGGGGGCGGGGCCTCGACGGCCTTCGGGGCGGCCGGCGCGGGCCGGACCACGATCGTGGGCTCGGGCGCCGGCTTCGGGGCCGGCAGCGGCGCGGGCGCCTGGACGGCGTGGGTCGCGCGGTCCGAGTTCGTGAGGCGCACGGGGGTGAGGGGGGTCGGCGCGGCCTTGGCGACGGGCGCGACGACCTGGGCCCGGCGGGCCATCTCGGCCTTGGCGCGCTCCATGGCTTCCGCGTGGGCGAGGGCGTGGCGGCGGCCGCGCTCCTCGGAGGAGTAGTGGTGGGCGACGCGGCCGAAGAGGGCCTTCATGGCCGTTCCCGCCTTGAGGAGGCCCACGTAGAGCATCCAGTCCGTCGAGAGCACGAGGGACACCGAGAGCGCGAGCAGGACGCAGAGCCACGCGCCGGCGACGCCCAGATGGTCGACCAGATAAAGCTCGAAAGCCTTGCCGTAGGCGCCGCCCACGCCCGGGGCGGTGCCGGCGAGGCCGATCGCCACCGGATTCAGCAGGCCCTGGAGGGACAGCAGGGTCGAGGCGGCGGCCACGGAGACGGCCACCGAGACGAGCTTCACGTAGATGCCGGCGAGCTGGCGCCGGAAGAAGACCACGAACGACCAGAAGCCGACGAAGAACACCAGGAGATAGGCCGCCAGGCCGAAGCCCGAGAGCAGCCCGAAGGCGATCCGCGCGCCGATCGCGCCGCCCTTGTTGTGCAGCGGCTGGTTCGGGGGGTACTTGATCTCCCGGATGTCTCCCGGCTCATACGAGACCAGGGAGATCAGGACGAACATCGCGCAGAGAAAGAAGAAGAGCCCGCCCAGCTCCTTCGCTTTTTCCCGCAGCGGCACCCTCGAGGCGAGGGCGTTCGACGACCCGGCTTTCTTGCCCACGGTGATCCCCTAAAACCCCTACTTGAAGCAGAGGAGACCCGCGACCCCTGCCAGCGCGCAGTACAGCGCGAACCACGAGAACCGCCCCTTGGCGGACAGCTTCTCGACCACCTTGATCGCGGCCCAGCTCACGAGGAACGTCGCCGCGATCCCTATGCCTATCGTCACGGGGTCGACCGGAACTTTAGCGCGGACGACATCTTTCGCTTTCAAGGCGAGGGCGCCGAGAATGGCGATCCCGCCCATGAAGAAGGAGAAGCGCACCGCGTCTTCGCGTTTCAGGCCCGCCAGGTAGCCCGCGCCGATCGTCGAGCCCGAGCGCGAGATGCCCGGCAGCAGCGCGCAGGCCTGGGCGACGCCGATCCCGAGGATCTTCCCCAGGGGAGTCTCCAGGAGGGCGTGCTTCTCGCGGCCCCAGCGGTCGGCCGCCAGCAGCCACGCCGCCGTGACGAAGAGGAGGGCCGAGCCCAGGCGCGGGCTCGCGTAGAGCGCCTCGAGCCGGTCCTTGAAGAGCAGCGCCGCGACCACCGCCGGCAGCGTGGCCACGACGAGGAGCGCGATTTCGCGGCGCCGGTGGAGGAGGTCGAGCCACGACCTCCAGTAATAGAAGAGGATGGCCAGGAGGCTGCCGGCGTGCATGACGATGGTGAGGGTCAGGTCGGGCTCGCGGCCCAGAAGGAGGGTCGCGAAGAGGAGATGGGTCTTCGAGGAGACGGGAAGGAACTCCGTCAGCCCCTGCACCACGGCCAGCACGAGAATCTCGAAAACGCCCATACGCTCCCGATTCCGTATCGTCTAAACTAGATAGATGGAGCAGGCCCAATCGCCGGAACCCGACGGCGGGAACCCGGAACCCGGGAAGCCGGAACCCGAGGCTCCGCGCAAGTCGGCCGCGGAGCGGCGCCAGGCCATCCAGGCGGGGCAGACGTCCAAGAGGAAGCGCGGCTTCCTCTACGGTCTCCTCGCCGGGCAGATCCTGATCATCGTGATCGACCTGGGCGGCGGAGCGCTGCTGCACGTCTTCCGGGACCGCGTCCGGGTCAACGCCCCCATCCCGCTGGAAGCCCTCGTCTTCCTGGGGATGTCGGCCGGCATCGTCATCACCGCCCTCATGATCCTCTTCGTCCTGGGCCTGCAGGGCCTGGGCTGGACGTTCGGCAAGAAGAAGGTCGGCTTCTTCACCGCCGTCGGACGGGGCGTCCGGCGGATGTTCCAGGCCGCCTGGGCCCTCGGCCTCACGCTCGGCGTCATCGGCGGCACCGCCTGGTTCATGATCCCCGGCCGCGAATGGAAGACCACCGCCGACTACCTGAACGAGCGGAAGGACCGGGCCGTCGAGAAGGCCAAGGGATGGGTCGACGGCCTCCTCCCCGGCCGCGAAAAAAAATAAGCCACCCCATGCCGCATGCAATGCTATAATCCTGGCGTCGTTCGCTAGGAGGGATGCGGCATGTCGACGTCTTCTTCCCACGGGATCCACGATCAGCCGTCCACGCGCCGCGTCCGGCTCAAGAAGATCCTGCTGGTCGACGCCGATCCCGTGCAGGGCCCCGACATGCGCCGCGAGCTCGAGGCCTCGGGGTACTATCTCAACCACGTGACGTCGCCGATCGAGGCGCGGCGCCGGGAAGCCGAGCGGGTCTACGATCTGATGGTCTTTTCCGCCGCCCTCGGCGAGGGCGTGCTGGGCGTGCTGATCGACGAGCTGGGGCGGAGGGAGTCGCCTCCCCCGGTGCTCGTCCTGGCGGGTCCCGAAGGGCTCAAGCGGCGCGCGGAGCTGGACGGGGTGACCTGCCTGATGGTGCTGCGGGCGCCGTACACGGCGGCGGATGTCGCCGACGCGGCGCGGGCGCTGGCCGGCCCTCCCTGGGAGGAGCCGGGCACGCGGGTCTGACGGAGGAACGGATGGGCGACACGAACACCACGATCCGGCTGGCGGGCGCGGTCCCGCCGCCGGCGAACGAGCCGATCGGCAAGGGCATCCTCATCTGCGACGCGGATCCGAAGGAGGCGGCGACGCTGCGGAACTCCCTCGACGCCGCGGGCTACGATGTCAGCTGCTGGATCGAGCCGAACGACGCGCGGGATCGCCTCAAGGCGCGCAACTACGACGTGGTGATCTTCTCGACCAACCTCAGCGACAAGGGCATGGACAGCCTGCTGGAAGACCTGCGCCCGCGCAAGGTGCCGCCCAAGGTGGTGCTGATCGCCGGCGAGGACGAGGGCGACGCGGCCGCGCGCTGCTTCCTGCGGACGGTCATCCTGGTCAACCGCCCGTTCAAGGTCGGCGAGGTCGCCGACATCGTCGAGCACCTCATCGGCGCGGCCTAGGACGAGCTCCAAGCGAACGAGCTCCCCGTCCGGCTCGGCGCTCGGAGCTAGCGTCTTCGATCCAGCCACAGATCCATCTGCCGGATCTGCTCGTCCCGCCGGTCCGGGTCCCCGTGATAGGCGAGAGGGCGGTCGAAGATCGTCGCCAGCAGGATCCACGCGTAGTCGCAGACGCGGTCCCCCTGCGCGCGCCCGGCGGGCTCGGCGGAGGCGGGGGCCCGGCGGCGGTCGCGCAACAGGGGCCGCAGGTACGGCGCCGATTCCGCGCCCAGCTTCAACAGCTCCTGGCCGTACACCCCCGGCAGGAAGCCCGACGGGGAGATGGCGCCCCAGCGGCTGAAATCGGCCTCCCGCCCCAGCGCCGCCGCGTAGAGGATCGCCTTCGCGGCCGGCGTGAAACGCTCCTCGGGGGCGAGCCGCTCGAGCGCCCGCAGCGCGAGGATCGCCCGCGGGCCGTTCGCGTCGGCCTCCTCGCGGAGCGCCGGGACGTGCTCCCGCCCGAGCCGCCGGTACTCCGGCGCCCGCTCGACCGATCCCCAGTGGACGTAGAAGGACGCTTCCAGGGCGTCGAGCACGCCGCGCGTCTCGCCCCGGACATCCCGCGCCTCGACCGGGCGGGGCGCGGGCCGGGCCGGCGCGGCGCAGGAGCCGAGCAGCAGAACGACGGCGCAGCGGACGCTCACGCCGACGTTACGCACCCTTCTGGTATATCACACGGGCTATACTTCCCTCCGCATGGGCGTGGGGCCACAGCGCTGTCCGAGCTGCCAGACCGAGGTCCTCGAGGGATCTCCCAACTGCCCGAAGTGCGGCTGGGATCTGGCCCAGGCCGCGCCCGACATCATCTACCTCGACCCCCTCCCGGACGCTCCGGCGCCGGCCGTCCCTGCCGCCCTGCAGCCCACGGTCGTGGTCAGCCCCGCTCCAAGGCCGCCCGTCGCTCCGGCGCCGGCCGTCGCGCCCGCCCCGCCTCCGTCCGGCGGGCGCCCCCACAGCGCGGCGGTCGCGCTCGCCTGCGCGCTGCTCGTTCCTGGCGCGGGCCAGGCCTACAACGGAAGACCGGTCCGCGGCTTCTTCGTGCTCTTCTTCACGCCGCTGGTCGTGCCCTGGCTGCTGAGCCTCTGGGGCGCGTGGTCCACCGCGAGCCGGATGCGCGCCGAGGGCGGGCGCTTCGGCGCGGGCGGCTTCGTCTGGGTCTTCCTGCAGCTCTGGCTGTTCTGCAACGTGGGCCTCGCGACCCTCATCGGCCTGACTCTCGCGGGAGTGGTCCGGTGACGGCGCCCGCGCGGCCGCGCACGGGCAGCCTCGGCTGCCTGGGCGTGTTCAGCGTGCTCTGCCTGACGGCCTTCTCCGCGGCGGAACTCGGGATCGCGTGGTGGCTCAACGCCTCGTGGTTCGACCGCGTGGCCTTCTGGCGCGCGCCGCGGGTGGAGCCCGAACCGGTCGCGCTCGAAGGGAAGGACGCGGAGTCGGCCTGGGCGCGCTGGCGGGCCGAGATCCCTCCCCCTCCCCCGCCCTTCCGGAAGGTCGACGTCACCCGGCCCGTCCTCCTCCACGACGTGAAGGCGACGGCCTCCTACACGCCGGCCGCGGGAGCCGCCGTGAGCGACCCCGTGAACGGCGCGACGGTGCGCGTCCCCGCGGGCGCGCTTCCGGCGCCGGCCCGCGTGACCCTCACGCCCTGCGCCAAGGTCCCCGGAGAGATGGCGATTCCCTTCGCCGGGCCCGTCTACGACCTGAAGATCGACGACCGCGAGCACACGGCCTTCCAGCGGCCGATCGAGCTCTCGCTCCCCTACGTCAAGGGCCTCGCGAAGGACGACCAGGTCGGCATCCAGGTCTGGGAAAACGGACGCTGGAGGGCGCTGCCGTCGCGGGTCGACCCCGTCAAAGGCATGGTGATCGCGACGTCCCCGCACGCCAGCCTGTTCAGCGTGGCCGATCTCGCGAAGATCGCGGCGCGGATCGGGTTCACGGCGACGGCCGGCAAGCTCCTGGCCGTCCTGGCCATCGTCGCCGCCGGGGCGGAGAACGACACGTCGCGCGCGGCCGCCTTCGCGCTCTACTACGGCCGCAGCGAGGAATACGAGACGCCCGAAGGCAACTTCAAGATCCACTACTACACCTACGGCTCGGCGAAAATCCCCCGCGACTGGGAGGTCTTCAACGATCCCTTCACGCCAGACACGAGCGGACGGACGCCCGTGTACGTCCAGCGCCTCGGCCACTGGCTGGAGTACTGCCGGAAGGAGCTGCACGCGGAAGGCTTCGCCCTGCCGCCCGCGAAGCTCATCCGCTACGATTGCTTCGTGGTGCCCGACGGCGAGACGGGCGGCAATCTGGGGGCGTCGAACATCAGCGGCCCCCTCTTCATCTCGCCCAGGATCCACGAGCTCGCCCGGACGGCGGCGGGGGGCCCCTATGACCCGGAGGCCGTCATGAAGTCCACCTGCGCGCACGAGCTGCTGCACGTGGCGCAGGGCAAGTGGTACAGCACGGTCAAGTCGGAGATGCCCTGGTCGGGCGTCGAGCGCCTCTGCGAGGGCGACGCCGAGTACAACGCCTGGCGCTTCTGGCGCAAGCGCGGCCTGGAGGACAAATTCCACGAGAGCCTGGTCGCCTCGACGCTGGCCCTCCCGGCCTACTCGTTCGACCAGACGGGCGAAACCGAGCGCTACGCCTACGCGCTCTGGTTCGAGTGGATGCAGCACCGCTTTGGAGAACAGACCGCCCGCGACTTCCTCGTCGCGGCCCACGAAGGCGGCGGCGGTTCGCTCTCCTCGATGGACGCCGCCGCGAAGAAGGTCCTGGGCGGGCACGGGATGTCGACCCTCGGCGAAGCCCTCGCCGAATTCGCCGCCGACTACTACCACCGGGACTGGTGGACCGCGAAGCTCTGCCCGAAGACGGTCACCACGGGAAGCGTGAGCTCCGGCCTGACCCGCTACTTCGACGACGGCTTCGGATTCGGCCAGAACGTGAAGCCCGACTTCATCACGCTTGCGCGCAAGACCAGCGACGGCAGCGTCGCCCGCCGCCCTTACAAGAAGGTCGCCCGCGCCGGGATCCCCCACCTGAGCTCCCGCGCCGTCTACATGGTGACCGACACCCTCGTCAGCGACGCCAAGCAGCCCAAGCCCCGCCTCGTCATCGAGTTCGAAGGCGCCGCCGCGTCCGACGCCGCCCTGCGGGTCTCCCTCGCCAAGGGCACCATGGACAACCCCTTCGGCCCCGGTCCCGCGCCGGGCTCCGAAGGCGAGATCACGGCCTTTCCCCTCGCCCAGGGCCGCGTCGTCCTCGACGGCTTCGGCGTCAAGGGCCAGCCGAACGTCGTGACTCTCCTCGTCACCAACCGCTCGCTCGACGCCGACCTGGGCGGCCTCACCATCAAGCGCTGGCTCCTGGAATCCCCCTCCTTCGCCCAGCTGGAGCTCCAGACCCAGGGGAACGACAAGTGGCTCCTCAAGTGGAAGCCCGCCCCTCTCGAGGAGCACGCGGACGTCTTCTCGACCTACCGGATCTACCGACGTCCCCTCCACGCCGCGCCGGAGGTCAAGGAGCTCGTGAAGGACGTCCGGAGCGGCGCCGCGAACGCCGAGCTCGTCCAGACCGAGCTGGAAGGGAAGGACGTCGCCGACCACCGGTACGCGGTCGCGGTGGTCGACGTCCGCGGCAACGAAAGCGAGCCGCGGGACGTCGAGCTCAAGGACCCCTTCGTGGGGACCTGGGAAGGCTCGTTCAAGCTCGTGGACGGTTCCTTCGTGAAGCCGATCATGGAGCTGATCGAGAAGAAGGGCGCCGAATACGACGCCAAGGAAGAGGCCGCGATCCGGCGCATCGAGGAGCCCGACCGGCGCCAGCGGGCGACCCGTAGCCTGGAGGAGAACAAGAAGGCCCGGGCGGAGCTCTCGAAGCTGCTGAACGAGTTCCTGGGCGGCGCCGAGGAGGCGACGCGCCTGGGGGTGCCGATCGAGTTCCAGATCCGTCTCGACGGCGGCAAGTACCTGTTCAGCGTCCGGGAGATCCTCTGGGGCCTGCTCCCGCTGGAGAAGGCGGATCGGGTCGAGACCGAGCTCAAGCGCGCCGGCAAGCTGACCCTGCGGGTGCCCGACATGCCCGAGGAGCTGCCGCCGATGAACTTCACCCTCCACCGGATGGACCCCGAGGGGAAGAAGCCCAACATCATCCGCGAGGACAACTACGTGCTCCAGACCACCGGCGAGGCGTCCAAGGAGCTCCCGATCCGTTGCGTCTTCCGCTGGGACTTCGAGCGCAAAAGCGCGGAGAACCCCCCCAAACCTTGAGCCGTCCGGCGGGCCCTCCCCCCTTCATCCTTTCCTTGCGGGCGGCTCAATCCAAAGGAGCGTTTTCGATCCGGAGTTGCTATTCTGTCGGCCTCGAAGGAGAGACCGACCATGCCGACCCCGACCCTGGAGCTGATCCTCAAGAACTTCAAGAACTTCAACGCGCGGGCGACGCGCGACGCTCTCCTCGCCTACTGGAAGCACATCGAGAGCGGCGGCAGGATGTTCTGGGCCGTCGCCGGCGCCATGTCGTCCGCGCAGCTCGGCATCACCCTCGCCCCCGCGATCCGGGCCGGCCTCATCCACGGCCTCTCGGTGACGGGCGCGAACCTCGAGGAATCGCTCTTCCGCCTCGTCGCCCACCACGCCTACAAGGACTTCCCCGACTACCGCTACTTCCGGAAGTCGGACGACACGAAGATCCTCGACGACCGCATGCGCCGCGTCACCGACACCAGCATCCCCGAGGACGAGGCCTTCCGGGCCGTCGAGAAGATCATCGTCCCCATGTGGGAGAAGGCGACGAAGAACAAGGAGCGCCGCTTCTGGCACGAGTACTTCTACGAGGTCATCCAGAAGATCCCGGCCAAGCTCCACGAGGGCGACCCCGAGGAATGCTGGCTGCTCGCCGCCGCGAAGGCCGAGCTCCCCATCGTCGTCCCCGGCCACGAAGACTCGACCTTCGGCAACATCTTCGCCTCGTACGTGAAGACCGGCGAGGCCTCCGCGAACATCGTCAAGAGCGGCATCGAATACATGGCCGCCTTCTACGACCAGTACGCCGCGCTCGCCGCCGGCAAGGGCGTCGGCTTCTTCCAGATCGGCGGCGGCATCGCGGGCGACTTCCCCATCTGCGTCGTCCCCAGCATCAAGTACGACCTCAAGAAGGACGCCAAGCCCTGGGCCTACTTCTGCCAGATCTCGGATTCGACGACGTCCTACGGCTCCTACTCCGGCGCGACGCCCAACGAGAAGATCACCTGGGACAAGCTCACGGAAAAGACGCCGATGTTCGTGATCGAGTCCGACGCGACGATCGTGGTGCCGCTGATGCTCACCGCGATGCTCGAGGCCAAGGCCGATCCGGCGGCGGCGAAGGCGCTGATCGCCAAGAGCGCCAAGTAGCGAGGGCATGCCGGGCTTCTTCGACGCGGCGTCGTATCCCCTGCGGGGGCTCGGGTTCCTCCTGAAGCGTCCCGCGCTCTGGCCCCCGGCCTTGGCGGCCTTCGCCGTCAACGTCGTCCTCTTCACCGCCGCCCTCGTCGCCTTCTTCGTCTGGCTGCCGGACCTCGCCCGGGCCGTCACTCCCGACCGCCTCCCCGCCTGGACCGCCTGGATCTTCGGCCTCCTGATCGCCGTCGCCGGGCTGCTCTCGACGGCCTTCCTCTTCACGATCGTGGGCCACGCGGTGGCCGCGCCGTTCCTCGACAGCCTGGCGGAGCGCGCCCTCCGGGACCTCGGCGAGACCCTGCCGCCCGCGCCGTCGTTCGCGCGCTCGCTCCTGCGCGGCCTGGGCGGCCAGCTCCTCAAGCTGACCCTCTTCGGCGTCATCCAGGCCGCCCTTCTGCTCACGCTCGTCACGCCGCTCGGCCTGCTCTATCCGGTCCTGGCGGGCGCCGTCGCCGCGCTCTTCTTCGCCCTCGAGTACGTCGACTACCCGCTCGGCGCCCGCGGCCTCGGCGCGGGAGAGCGCCCGAGCTTCGTGGTCCGCCGGGCGCGCCCCTGCCTCGGCTTCGGCGCGGCCTGCCTCCTCCTTCACATGATCCCGCTCCTGGCCTACGTCGCCCTCCCCGTCTCCGTCTGCGGCGCCGTCCTCCTGGTCCATCGCCTCGACGGAGCGAAGCGGGAATAAGGACTTCCCGCTTCCCGCTCCGTCCCTTACAACTAGGGGATGACGCCCCACGTCGTGATCGTCGGCGGCGGCTTCGGCGGCCTCTATTGCGCCCGCGCCCTCCGCCGCGCTCCCGTCCGCGTCACGCTCGTCGACCGCCGCAACCACCACCTCTTCCAGCCCCTCCTTTACCAGGTCGCCACCGCCGCGCTCAATCCGAGCGACATCGCCTACCCCATCCGCTCCGTCCTCCGCCGCCAGCGGAACGCGACGGTCGTCCTGGCCGAGGCGATGCGCGTCGACGTCCCCGCGAAGAAGCTCGTCCTCGCCGACGGGGAGCTCGCCTACGACACCCTCGTCCTCGCCGCGGGCGCGACGCACTCGTACTTCGGGAAGGACCAGTGGGCGCCCTTCGCCCCGGGGCTCAAGACCCTGGAGGACGCCCTCGAGATCCGCCGCCGCGTCCTCCTCGCCTTCGAGCGGGCGGAACGCGAGGACGACCCCGCGCCCTGGCTCAGCTTCGTCGTCGTCGGCGGAGGACCGACGGGCGTCGAGCTCGCCGGCGCCCTCGCCGAGATCGCCCGGCATACGCTGAAGAGCGACTTCCGCCGCATCGACCCCCGAAGCTCCCGCGTGATCCTCCTGGAAGGCGCGCCGCGCGTGCTGCCCCCTTTCCCCGACACCCTCTCCGAAAAAGCCCGCGTCCAGCTGGAGAAGCTGGGCGTCGAGGTCCGCGGGGGCGCGAAGGTGACGGACATCGACGCCCTCGGCGTCACCGTCGGCGCCGAGCGCATCCCGGCGCGCACGATCCTCTGGGCGGCGGGAGTCCAGGCCTCGCCGCTCGCCGCCTCGCTGGGCGCCCCGCTGGACCGGGCCGGCCGGGTCCTGGTGACGCCGGAGCTGACGCTGCCGGGCCGGAGCGACGTCTTCGTCATCGGCGACCTGGCGAGCGTGAAGGACGTCCCCGGCATCGCGCCCGCCGCCATCCAGATGGGGCAGCACGTCGCGGCCGGCATCGCCCGCGGCGAGCCTCCGCGGCCTTTCCGCTACAAGGACAAGGGGATCCTCGCGACGATCGGCCGCGGCGCGGCCGTCGCGTCGATCGGAAAGCTCCGCCTGGCCGGCTGGATCGCCTGGTGGCTCTGGCTCCTCGTCCACATCTTCTTCCTCATCGGCTTCCGCAACCGCTTCATGGTGCTCGCCGGCTGGGCCTACGCCTACCTCACCTGGAAGCGCGGCGCCCGCCTGATTACGGGCAGCTGGGCGGACTCCCGCCCGCCTTCGCCCTGAACGATCTCCGACGCGGCCCCGCGGCCGACGGCCAATTAGTCGCGGGGCGAGCCTCGGAGGCTCGCATGCGGGTTTTCATCCTGTCCGTCATCGTGGCGCCGCTCGTCGCGTGCGGCTCGGGCTCCTCCTCCGGCGGCGGAGGCGGCGGCGCGGCGGTCCCCGCGTCCTCCGGCTGGCTCACGACGGACGTCGGCGCCGTCGGCCGCTCCGGCGGCATGAGCTACGACGCCGGCGTCGTCGCCCTCTCCTCCGGCGGCAGCGACATCTGGAACGGCGCCGACGAGTTCCGCTTCGCCTGGCTGCCGCTCTCCGGCGACGGCGAGATCACCGCGCGCGTCCTCTCGCTCGACCCCACCGACGAGTGGGCCAAGGCGGGCGTCATGATCCGCGCGTCCCTCGACGCGAGCGCCCCCTTCGCCATGACCGTCGTCACCCCCTCGCACGGGACCTCCTTCCAGTGGCGCGCGCTGCCCGGCGGCAGCTGCGACCTCGTCTTCGGCCCCGCCGTCTCCTGGGTGCGCGTCACGCGCGTCGGCGACGTCTTCGAAGGGCGCGTGTCGTCCGACGGCCGGACCTGGACCCTCGTCGCGAGCCGGACGGTCGCGATGGGCGTCGACGTCCTCATCGGCCTCTGCGGGACCGCGCACAACGACGCGACGCTCTCGACGTCCCGCTTCGACGCGATCGGCGTGAAGGGCCGCGTGAAGGGCTGGGCGGGACGGGCCGGGCTGACGCCGGTTCCGATGGAGGATGTCGACTTCCAGGATTCCTTCTGGGCCCCGCGGATCGAGACGAACCGGACGGCGAGCATTCCCCAGATGCACCAGGCGCTGATCGAGAACCACACGATCGACAACTTCGCCAAGGCGGCGGGGTTGATGGGCGGCTATCGGGACGGCTTTCCCTGGTCGGACGGCGACGTCTACGCGCTGGTGGAGGCGATGACCTACGCGCTGCGGCGCCATCCGGACGCCGGCCTCGAGAACACGATGGAGGGCATCGTCGGGAACATCGTCGCCGCGCAGGTGAAGAGCGGGCCGATGAAGGGCTATCTCAACACCTACTTCCAGCTGGGCAACGCGGGCCGCGGCTACGGCGGCGAGACGCTGGTGCTCCAGCCCTGGGAGGACCTGATCGGCGCGCACGAGCACGTGGTCGCGGGCGGCCTGCTGCAGGCGGGCGTCTCGCACTTCCAGACCACGGGCCGCACGTACCTGCTCGACGCCGCCCGCAAGTTCTCGGACCACATGTCGTCGATCTTCGGCGAGGGCCGGACCTCCGGCGTGCCGGGCCACCAGGGCCTCGAGCACGTGCTCTTCACGCTCGGGCTGCTGCCGGGCGCCGGACGTCCCAGCGACTTCGAGCAGGCGAAGTTCTACCTCGACGAGCGCGGCCGGCACTCGGGAGGCCGCGAGGTCTACGGCGAATTCTGCCAGGACCTGAAGCCGATCCGTTCCGAGACCGAGCCCCTCGGCCACTGCGTCCGCGAGGCCTACATGATGGCCGCCGCGACGGACCTCGTGGCCACGAGCGGCGACCCCGCGCTGCTGTCGGCCGTCGAGCAGCTCTGGACGAACGTCGTCGAGCGCAAGATGTACGTCACCGGCGGCACGGGGCACCGGCTCTACAACGAGGGCTACGCGCCCGACTGGGACCTCAGCCAGGACCTGGCCTACAACGAGACCTGCGCGGCCTGCGGCTTCCTGTTCTGGACCCTGCGCCTCGCCAACCTCACGAAGAACGCCCGCTACGCGGACCAGCTGGAGCGCGTGCTCTACAACGGCTTCGCGTCGGGGCGCTCCATCGACGGCACGCGGCTCTATTACAACAACGACATGGTCCGTTATGGAGACAAGAGCCGCTTCGGCATCCCCTGCTGCGCCTCGAACCTCATCCGCACCGTCCCGTCCATCCCGGGCTGGCAGTACGCCGTCGGCGACGGCGGCATCTGGACCCACCTCTACGTCGCGGGGCAGGCGAACATCGACCTCGACGGCCGCCGGATCCAGATCAAGCAGGAGACGAGCTACCCCTTCGGCGAGGCCGTGAAGATCACGGTGCAGACCTCGGGCGCCTTCACGCTGAACCTGCGGATTCCCGAGTGGGCCGTCGGGGCCACCGTGAACGGCGCGGGCGTCTCGCCGGGCTATCACGCGATCTCGAAGACCTGGGCGGCGGGGGACGTCGTCAACCTCCACCTCCCCCTGGCCGTGCGCCGCCTCCGTTCCGACGCGCGGGTCTTCGCGAACCGGGGCCGCGCGGCGATCGCGCGCGGGCCGCTTGTCTATTGCCTGGAGAGCCCCGACAACGGGACGAACGTGCACAAGATCGTCGTGCCGCCCGGGGCGTCGATCACCCCCGCGTTCGACGGCGGCCTGCTCGGCGGCGTGACGAAGCTGACGGGCGCGGGCACGCACGTCGACAACGGCGCGCCGGTCAACTTCACGATGATCCCCTACGGCGTCTGGGACAACCGGAATCACGACAGCCAGATGCGCGTCATGGTGCCGGAGTCGGCGGGCGCGGCGGCGTCGCCGCCCGATCGGGGCCGCCTGGCCGACGCGACGGCGACGGCCTCCTTCGGCGGGACCGCGGCGGCCGTCCACGACGGCCTCCTCCCCGCGAACTCCGAGGACGGCTCGATCCCGCGCTTCACCTGGTGGGACCACAAGGGCACGGAGGAGTGGATCCAGCTGGACTTCCCCGCCCCGCTGCGGATCTCGCGGAGCGACCTCTACTGGTTCAACGACTCGGGGCTCGGCGGCGGCTGCGACTTCCCCTCGTCTTTCCGGCACGAGTACTGGACCGGCTCCGGTTGGGCCCCGCTCGTCTACGACGCCGACTACGACGCCGCGGTCGACCTCTTCGCGAACTGGCACTTCACGATCGTCCGCTTCCACCCGGTGACGACGACCAAGGTCCGCCTGATCGCCCAGCTCAAGCCCGGGAAGAGCGCCGGCCTGCTGGAGTGGCGATTGCCGGAATGAGAATCAGGAACGACGAATCAAGAATCACGAATCACGGAGCCTTGAGAACAACCGGTCCTCACGAACAACTCGTCCAAGCACTTTTCCCCGCGACAAGTTGTCACCGCAGGACCCGGCCGCCCCAGGACCCCGTGATTCTTGATTCCTGATTCTTGATTCTCAACTCGGTAACTCCCTTCGCGGTATCCTTCTCCCAACGGCATGGGCCTGATGGACTATCTCCGGCGGGGGCGCGACGTCGAAGCCCAGACGCTCGAGGAGTATTTCGAAAAAGGCGGCTTCGAGCCCTGGAACCGTCTCTGCGACTACGCCCGCTCGAACGGGGCCCGCGTCGACGAAGAGACGCTGAAGCTCGCCGAGCGCGAGATGGCCCGCGCGCCCGGCTCCTTCTTTTGCCTCCTCCTCATCCTCGCCGCCAAGGATCCCGACCGGCGCGGGGCGGCGATCGCCAAGATCCGCGAGCACCTCCACGCCCATCCGAAGGAAGCCCTCCGCACCGCGGGCTACAACCTCCACGAATTCCACTCTGTTCTCGACCGGACCTGGATCGAAGACGCCTTCCGCTATCACGACCACGATCCCGAGGGCGCCTGGGGCATCCTCGAATCGGCCGCCATGTACGAATCCAAATTGCTCCGCTGGAAGGATGTCGAGTTCTTCGACGCCCATCGCGACGCGTGGCCGCGCGACTACTTCGTCGTCCTGCTGAGCCTCGCGCCCAAGTGGGCCGATCGGGCGGGCGACCTCCTCCGCCGCGTGGTCGACGCCTTCGACCGCCACCCCGCGGAGGCCGTCGAAGCCGCCGCCTTCGCCGCGAGCGACGTCGCCGCGTCGCAGACGCCCGAGCTCGTCGCGGCCGTCCTGCGCCACTTCGCCGCGAACGCCGAGAAGGCCTGGGAGTTCTTCGACGGGATGTCGAAGTCGAAGCCCGAGGCCTTCGACGACGCGCTGCTCGACGCCCTGACGGCCCGGACGTCGGACGGGCCCGGGAAGCTGTTCGACATCCTGCGCAAGCTCGATCGTCTGGAGCGCTACACGGCGCTGGCGCGGCGCCATCCGAAGGAGGGCATCAACCACGTCCGCTACGCCTTCCAGGGCGAGGATATCCGGCGGGTGCGGCCGGACCTCGTCGCGCTCTTCCGCGAGAGCTTCGCGGCCAACGCCTATCCGGCCTACGAGTTCCTGCGGCGGCTGGTGGACGAGCGGCCCGAGCTGGTGGGCCGTCCCGAGATCGAGGCCGCGCTGCGGGCGATCCCCCACGCCACGAACTACGCCTTCGGCTTCTTCACCGAGCTGCTCAAGACGCGCCCCGAGTTCACGCGCGAGGCGACCCTCGCGCTGTTCGAATGCCTCGCGCAGGAGCCGGACCACCGGGCCTTCGTGCGCTCGGAGGAGCTCAACGGGATCCTCGCCGTCTCCGAGGCCGCGCACGTGAAGACCGGCCTCGAGAAGGCGCTCCGCGAGCCGCCCCAGGTGGGCTCGCGCCGCGCCCGCGCGCTCATGGCCATCCTCTTCCGCCAGACCCTCCGCGCGCGCCGCCACGTCCTGCTCGAGGCCCTGCGCCACGGCGCCACCTGCGTCCTCTGGCGCCGCGGCGGCGACAAGGAGCGCTTCTCGCCGATCTGGGACTTCATGATGTTCATCATCGACCACGCGGCGGACGACACGATTTCGACCGCCGCCGCCGAAAGCTTCCTGGAGGGCGCCTTCCAGCTCCGCTACCTTTGCCGGAACGGGGCGGAGCACGAGGCCTTCCTGCGCAACCTGGACCTCGGAAGCCCGCCGCCGACGCCCTTCCCCGACGACCTCCGCTTCCTCGCCGAGGACGCGGAGCTCGCCCGCCTGCACGACCTCGTCCACGAGCTGGGACGCCGCTTCGACGCGGCGCCGCGGCTGAAGGCGATCGACGTCTTCCGCGGCCGCGTCGAGGCGGCACGCCGGGAGCTCGTCGCGATCGATCCGAAGAAGGGCGTCACGAAGCGCCGCTCCAACCTGCGCTTCCGGATCGCGGCGTGGACGGGAGAGGACGCGTCGGCGAAGGCCGCCGACTTCCTCAAGCGCGACCGGCGCGATTTCGCCAAGGACCTGCGCGACAACCTCCGCGCGGAGGCCGTGCGCCTCGCGCTGGCGGCGATCGACCGCTCGCGGAGGGAGCTCTACCGCGGACAAATCCGCGACCTGCTGGACCGGGACGTCGACATCACCGAGGTCGACCCCAAGATCCTGCCGGCGTTCCTCTGGTTCCAGGCGGTCCAGGGGATGAAGAACAACCGCAAAGGCCTGAAGCGGCTGATCGAGGACCGGATCGAGAAGCGGCCGCACGACTGGCTGCGGAACGAGACGGAGGCCGTCGCCTGGGCCGAGCGGGTGCGGAAGGCGCGGCCGGACGTCCGGCTGGAGCGCTGGCGGGCGCCGTTCGCGAAGGAGATCCAGTACCGCCCGGCGGACGCGAAGGTGGAGAAGCGGCGCCGGATCAAGGCGGACCTCGCGCAGGCGCGCGCGCTGCTGGAGAAGGCCGGCGCCAAGCCGGGGTCCGACCGCCCGGACGCGCTCGAGGCGGCGCTCGCGGCCCTGCGGGCGCCCGACCCCGAGCGGAAGACGGAGCCGGACCCGGCGGTTCTCGAGGAGGTGGGCCTGAACCTCGAGCGGGCGCGGATCGCGGAGGCGACGCCCGAGTCGGACTTCGAGGGGCGGATCACGTTCTCGGTGGAGTCGGACCCCTTCGAGATCCTCTTCATGGGCGAGTACGGTTTCGCCTCGTGCCTCTCCCTGCGCGGCTCCAACGCGTGGAGCGCGGTGTCGAACGCGATCGACGTCGACAAGACCGTGGTCTGGGCGCGCGAGCCCGGGGGCAACGTGGTGGGCCGGCGGCTGCTCGCCCTCCTGCCGGAGGGCGTCGTGGTGTTCCGGACCTACGTCAATCGCAACGGCCTGGCCCTCGACCGGGCCTTCGACGCCTTCGTCGAGGAGTACGCGGCGCATTGCGGGACGTCGATCACCCACGGCCTCAGCCCCAAGCCGCTGCTCAGCGACCGCTGGTACGACGACGGCGCGATCTAAAGCCGCGTCACGGCCGGCTTCGGGAGAGCCACAAGCCGCCGCCGCCCGCCAGGATGGCCGCGGTTCCTCCCAGCATCAGCCACATGGACTTGTCCGTGGGGTTGCCGGAGAAGAACCTCGAGACATCCGAGGCGAACGAATCGGCCGCCGCGATCCCGAACGCCAGCAGCACGATCCCGACGCCCATCAGGGCGAATCCGAACATTTTGGGCATTAAGAGCCGCTCTTTTCCAGCTCGGCGAGCTCCTTTTCGACGTCCTCTTTGCTGATGCCGTAGAGCTCATGGAGCTTCCCGCGGAGCTGCTCGCGCCTTCCGGCGATCACGGCCACGTGGTCATGGGTGAGCTTTCCCCATTTCGCCTGAACCTTTCCCATCAGCTGCCGCCACTTGCCTTCGACTTGTTCCGTGTTCATTCGAATCCTCCTACAACCTTACAAACTCCGTTCGGCCGCAAAGGTGACAGCCTTTACGCGACCGAGCGCAGCGCGTGGAGGTACTTCTGGGCGCGGCCGATCACGCCTTCGACGCGGATGGCGGCTTCCCGCATGAACCGCTCGGGCGACTCCATCCACTGCCGGGCCCGGAGGCAGCCCTCCGGGGAGGCCAGGATGAACGCGAACGCGAGCTCCATGGTGTCTTCCGAGTAGCTACCGATCGCCAGGCCGGACACGTACCGTCGCAGCGCCTGGGCCACCCGCGCCTTCTCCCGACGCATGTCGACCAGGGCCCCGTAGAGCCCGACGATTCCCGGGACCGCCCGCACCGCCAGCGAGAACGCCTCCCACAGCTCCACCTTCGGGCGGACCGGCGCCAGCGCGGCGAGGAAGTCCTCGACCCGGCGCAGGGGGACCAGCACTTCATCGTCGACGCCGCGCGGAAGCTCCTCCGCCTTGCCCGGCTTGGGCAGGTAGGCCTCGACCTCGGCCGTTCTCTTGCGGATCTCCCCCCGCGAGGGGTGGGTCACCCCGTCTCGGAGCAGGACGGCGAGCACCAGGTCGAGCTGGGCGGAATCGAGAGGGACGCCCGAGGCGATGAGCGCGGCGCGAAGCTCCCGCGCGCGAGGGCCCATGACGAGGGTGATCCGGTCAAGCGAGCCGACGAGGCCTCCGAGCGAG
>DASVNH010000073.1:0-23468 GCA_036383955.1 Planctomycetota bacterium
ACGCGGGTGCTCGGGGAGGCGGACGACCTGGGGGCGGCGCTGGGGACGGGAGGGTGGGAGACGTGAGCGGCGCCTGCGGCTCCTTCCTGCGCGCCCGGCTGGCGGCGCTTTATCTGCTGTCGACGTCCGCCGTCTACGCGGGGCTCGTGGC
Source organism: Planctomycetota bacterium (assembly GCA_036383955.1). Lineage (GTDB taxonomy): Bacteria > Planctomycetota > MHYJ01 > MHYJ01 > JACPRB01 > JACQFK01. Next base: position 152 of record DASVNH010000073.1, read on the forward strand.
GTGGAAGCCGGGATGGATCGACGGGCCGCTCCTCGTGGGCTGGCCGCCCGCGCTGCTGGCGCTGGCGGCGCTGGCGGGCCAGGGTCTGCACGACCGCCTGTCGCTGCTGGCCGACCGGGCCGGGCGGGGGCGCTTCCGCTCGGCGGGCGCCACGGCGCACGCGGCGGTCGCGATCCTGGGGTTTCTCGGGCTCTTCCTGCGGCAGTCCCAGGCCGCGGAAGCGGCGGTGCGGGCGATGGTCTGCCTGCAGCCGCTCTTCCTGCTGTTCGCGGGCCTGGGGCGCGGCCATCAGGGCACGCTGCTGAACGCCCTGCTGCTGACGATCTTCGCGTCCCTGGCGGGGGGCCCGCTGGCGGCGGCGGCGGTGGTCGCCTGCGCGGTCTTCGTGGCCCTCTTCCTCTCGGCGGACCATTACGCGCGGCTGCTGCTGGAATACCCGGTGCGGGACGCGCCCGGCTCCTGGCTGGTCGCCCGGGAGGCCCTGCCGCCGGCGGCGGCCCTCGGGGCGGCCCTCAGCCTGTTCTTCGTCCTCGTGCCCCCCCTGCCCTTCGCCCCCTTCCTGAAAGCCATGCCGGCCGCGACGGTGAGCCCCGACCTCCTCCTCCGCCTCCTGTTCCAGCTGCTGGGGATCGCGATCTTCGCGGGGATCGCGTTTTACCTGCTGATGCGCTGGGGAGGCGGGGGCGCCGCGGAGGCCCGGGAGCCCGAGGGGCAGAAGGCGGCGGCGCGGCGACGTCCCGAGCCGGCCCCCGTCACGGGGGACGCTCCGCCGGAGCCCCCCCTGGACGGCTGGCGGGCGAAGGTGGTCCGGGTCTACGTCCGGGCGCTGGAGCAGCTGGCCCGCTGGGGGGTGCGGCGAAAGCCCAGCCAGACTCCGGCGGAATTCGCCCTGAAACTGGATCCCCCGGGGGAAGCCTCGATCCTGACCGCCCTCTTCGTCCGGGCGCGTTACGGCTTCGAGGACCTGTCCGAGGCCGACCTGAAGGAGGCCGAGAGGGCGGCCGAGGCCGTCCTGCGCCGAAAACCATAAATCGTACTGTCCAGTTTATGGCTCGTGTCGTATGGACGGGGTGGGGAATCGGCATAGTACTGGGGGGCGGGCTCGAGCTATACTCGATTCCTTCGTCACCTCTAGGGGTGGCGGGACGTTAGGTGTGAAGAGGAATGGCATGAAGGTCCTCCTGGCCCTCCTGGCGCTGGCCGCCCCGGCGGTCGCGGACGAGGTCGTCCTCCGGAACGGGTCCGTCTTCTCGGGCATCGTCCGGGAGGAAGGGGACCGCGTGACGATCCGGATGGACTACGGGACGATGACGTTCCGGAAGATCGACGTCCGGGAGGTCCGGAAGTCGGACGATCCCCTCAAGGAGCTGGAGACGAAGACCCTGGCGGCGAGCACGCCGAAGGACTACTTCGAGCTGGCGCTGTGGGCGCGGGACCGGGGCCTCCAGGGCCGCGCCGACGAGCTGCTGCAAAAAGTCATCTTCCTGGATCCGGACCACGAAGGGGCGCGCAAGGCCCTCGGTTACGAGCGCCACGAGGGGCAATGGCTGAAGGGCGACGAGCTCATGGTCGCCCGCGGCTTCATCAAGCACGAGGGCAAGTGGCTCCGGCGCGAGACCGTGGAGCAGCTCCTCGCGCAGGAGCACGCGGAAGCGGTGGAATACGACCGGCAGAAGACGATCCGGCAGGCGGCCGAGATGAACCGCGAAGTCGCGCTGCAGAAGATCGAGCTGGAGCGCGAGCGCATCGAGGCCGAGCTGGAGATCGCCCGGCGGACGCGGTGGTGGTCGAGCGGCACTTACTACCCGGCCGGCCCCGCGTACGTCCTTCCCCCGACGGCCTACGCGCCGGGCCATCATCCGGGCTACGGGCCCGGACGGACGCTTCCGCCGGTGCCGGACCGGCTGTATCCGGGAGGCACCCCCTCGGTGACGCCTCCCTTCACGACGACCACGGGCGGCGGACCGCCCATTACGACGAACAAGTAGAGCGGGCTTGGGCTGGGTGAAACTGGAGGTCGAATCATGCGTTCGGCAGTGACGATTCTCACGGGGCTGCTCCTCTCGGCGTTCGCGGCGGCCCAGGACGCCAAGGAAGAGGCGAAGAAAAAAGAAGACGAGGCGAAGGCCAAGATCGCCGAGTTCAAGAAAGAGCTCAAGACCGCCAAGACCGACGCCGACCGCGCCAAGACCCTCGAGATGCTCGGCGACGTGAAGCATCCCAAGGTGCTCGAGGAGCTGAAGGGCTTCCTGAAGGGAACGACCGAGGTGGCGATCGCGGCCGCCGAGCAGATCGGCAAGTACAGCAAGGACAAGGACGCCGCTGAGACTCTCATGGCCACCGCGGCGGCCCGCCGCGACAAGGACGCGGTCGTCAAGTGCATCCGCTACGCCGGCGACGTGGGCGTCCGGACGATCGTCCCCAAGCTGATCGGGTTCTTCAAGCACAAGGAGAACGACGTGGCCCGGGAGGCCGTCGATTCCTGCGCGAAGCTGCGCGCGGGGTCGTCGATCGACCCCCTGCTGGGCCTCTGGCGCGAGCTCGACGGCATCAAGGACGAGAAGGACCAGGGTGGCCTCAACGGCGGGGTCGGCGGCCTTGGCGGCGGCATCACGGGCACGAACCCGATCGAAGACGGCAACAAGAAGCGCAAGTCGGATCTGACGCCGGCCGTGGAGTCGGCCCTCGGCAAGATCACCGGCGAGAACTTCAAGACGCTCAAGGAAGCCAACGACTGGTGGCGCAAGTTCAAGGGGTCCTGGACAGAGCCCCCGGAATAGCAACCCAGATACAGGTACCGGTTCAGGTTCAGAAAGTCCCCCCCACCCCCCCGGGGGGGGCGCGGGGGGGGATTTTCTGAACCTGAACCTGAACCGGATAACGGAGATACGGCGATGATTCACGCGGCGATTCTGGCGATGGCGCTTCTGGGCCCGCAGGAAGACAAAGAGGCGGCGGACGCGCTCGCCAAGTTCAAGACGGAGATGAAGAACCCGTCCACGCCCGCCCGCGCGGCGGCCGTGTCGGAGCTGGCCCGCGTCCAGCACCAGAAGACGCTCAACGCGATCCTGCCGTTCCTGCACCAGGACACCGGCGAGGTGCGCAAGGCGGCCGCCGCCGCGCTGGGCGCGTTCATGGACTACAAGAAGATCGCCCTGCCCTCCCTGCTCGGCGCCATCACCCCCAACCAGAAGGAGACGATGGTCCTCGAGAGCATCTTCCTCAGCGTCGGCAAGCTCGGCGACGAGACCACCCTGCCCACCGTCCACAAGTACTGCGAGGACAAGGATCCCAAGGTGGCCAAGGCCGCCCTCACGGCCGTCGCCCAGATCCGCAAGCTCCAGTCGATCGACTTCATCATCGACCTCATGAAGCGCCTCGAGAAGTACCTCCCCCAGCCCGGAGGCGACACCGGCGGCGTCGGCGGCGTGAACATTCCCGGAGGCGGCGACGACCCCAACCGGACCCGGGCCCAGGAAGTCATCCCGGCCTGCATCGCCACCCTGAAGGCCATCACCAAGGAGTCCTGGCCGTCCAGCAAGGAGTGGCAGCTCTGGTGGGCCAAGAAGAAGGGCTCCTTCAGCCTCGACAAGTAGTAGAGTGGGGGGCGTGGGCCTACGGCGCCGCCTCCTCCTCTCGTTCCTGGCCCTCTTCGCGGCCGTTTTCGCCGCCATCGCCCTCGTCTCCACCGTCCTCGTCGGCCGCGCCGTCGAGGCCCGCCTGCGGGAGCAGGCCGTCAACCTGGGACGGCTCGTCGACGGCCTCGACCGCCCCGTCCTCGTCAATTACCTGAGCGTGCTCCGCGACCTCCACAAGGCCGACGGCCTCCGCGTCGGCGAGCTCGTCGACGGGCAGATCCGCGACGGGCCCTCGGTCTTCCGCGTGCCCACCCGGCACGGGGAGCTGGTCCTGGCCCACGCGCCCGACGTCCTGTCGAAGGAGAAGGCGGCCGTGGTCCAGCCGCTCGCGATGGTGGCGGTCGCCGGCCTGGCCCTCGTGGCGGGGCTCGCGGTGCTGACGGCGCAGGCCGTCGCGCGCCCCATCGAGCAGCTGGCGGCGGCCGCGCGTTCGCTGCCGAAGGGGGACGTCGCCCCCGTGGGCGGCGGCCCGGAGCTGGACCACCTCGTGGAGGCGATGAACCGGATGCTCGCGGAGGTGCGGCGTTCGGAGCGCCTCGGGGTGATGGGGCAGATGGCGGCGGGCGTCGCGCACGAGATCCGCAATCCGCTGTCGTCGATGAAGATGACGGTGCAGATGCTGCGGGAAAGCGCGGCGGACCGGGATCCGTTCGACCTCCTCCTGCGCGAGATCGAGCGCCTGGAGCTGACGGCGGCCGAGCTGTCGGGCGCCTCGCAGCCGCTGCGGAAGGAGCCGGCGCGGGTGGAGGCGGTGGTGGAGGAGGTGCTGGCGCTCATGGCGCGGCGGCTGGAGCATCTCGGCGTGAAGGTCGAGAAGCGCTTCGCGCCGGTCGAGGCGGCGATCGACGTCGACCGCTTCAAGCGCTGCGTGATGAACCTCGTGCTGAACGGGGCGCAGGCGATGCCGGCCGGGGGGCGGCTGGTGGTGGGCGTCGAGGGCTCGCGTTTCTGGGTGACGGACGAGGGCAACGGCGTGCCCGCGGACCTGGGCGACACGATCTTCGATCCGTTCGTGACGACGAAGCGCGACGGCGTGGGCCTGGGGCTGGCGCTCACGAAGCGGATCGTGGAGGATCACGGCGGCGCGATCGGGTTCGATCGCGGGCCGGGCAAGGGAACCACGTTCTGGATCGAGCTGCCGCATGGCTAAAGTGCTGGTCGTCGACGACGAAGAGTCGATCGTCTGGGTCTTCCGCAAGCTCATCGAGTCGATGGGCCACGCGTTCCTGTCGGCGGCGACGGCCGAGAAGGGCATCGAGCTGGCCCGGGCGGAGGCGCCGGACCTCGTCTTCATGGACGTGAAGCTGCCGGGCATGGACGGCCTGACGGCGCTCGCGGAGGTCCGCCGGGTGGCCCCCCGGGCCAAGCACGTGGTCATCACCGCGCACGGGACGCTCGACACGGCCGTGAAGGCGGTCAAGTCGGGCGCGGCGGAGTACCTGACCAAGCCGCTGGACCTCGACCGCGTGCGCGCGCTCGTCGAGACGGCGCTGCGGGGCGCGGCGGTGAACAAGGAGGTGCAGGGGCTCCGCAAGCGGGAGAACCTCACCGGCATCGTGGGCCGGAGCGCGGCGATGCAGGAGGTCTTCAAGCAGGTGGCGGCCGTCGCCTCCAGCGAAGCGAACGTCCTCCTGGTCGGCGAGAGCGGGACGGGCAAGGAGCTGGTGGCGCGGGCGGTCCACCACAACGGCGCGCGGGCGGAGGGGCCGTTCGAGGCGATCAACTGCGGCTCGATCCCCGAGACGCTGCTCGAGAGCGAGCTCTACGGTCACGAGAAGGGCGCCTTCACCGGGGCGGTGCGGCGCAAGCCCGGCAAGTTCGAGGTCGCCGGCGGCGGCACGGTCTTCCTCGACGAGATCGGGGAGATGGCGCTCGCCTCCCAGGTCAAGCTGCTGCGCTTCCTCGAGGAGCGCGCGTTCCAGCGCGTCGGCGGGACGGAGGCGGTGGCCGTCGACGTCCGCATCGTCGCGGCCACGAACCTGAACCTCGAGGAGCGCGTCCGGGAGGGGCGCTTCCGCGAGGATCTCTACTTCCGGCTCAACGTCGTGAAGATCGTGATCCCGCCCCTGCGGGACCGGCGGGACGACATCCCCCTGCTCGTCGCGTTCTACCTCGACCAGGCGCGGGGCGCGGGGGTGACGGACGAGGCGATGGAGCTGCTCAAGGCCCACACCTGGCCCGGCAACGTGCGCGAGCTGCGCAACGCGATCGAGCGCGGCGTGGTCCTCGCCCACGGCGGCGCCGTGCGGCCCGAGCACCTTCCTGAGGCCGTCGTCTCGCCCAAGCCCGTGGGGGAGACGGACGTCGAGGCCCGCGTCCGCGAGCTGGTCGAGCGGCTGGTCCAGCAGGGCGCGCCCGGCAACCTCTACCGCCAGGTGGAGGCGCGCTGGGAGAAGGCGCTGCTGCGGCGGGTGCTGGAGATCACGTCCGGCAACCAGGTGAAGGCCTCGGAGCTGCTGGGCATCAACCGCATGACGCTGCGGAAGAAGATCGAGACGCACGGCCTGTAACCCGGGACCCGGCTTAGCCCCTTCGGAGGATCGCGGCGGCTTTGGCCATCGACGCGAGCTTGGCCTCGGCGATCGCGGCGGAGGCGACGGGGTTGTCCGCGAACGTCGCGAAGCCGCAGTCGGAATTGAGCAGGACGCGGTCGGCGCCGAAGAGCGCGATCGCGCGGCGGCCGCGCTCGACGATCTCCTCCGGCGTCTCCACCCGGTCGTGCTTCTGGTTGACCACGCCCACGCCGATCCGGCGGTCGCGCGGCAGGTCCTTCAGGACGTCCATCTCCCCCGCGCGGGGCGTGCAGAGCTCGAGGAAGTAGGTGCCCACCCGGATCTCCGCGAGCGTGGGGACCAGCGGCCGGTAGTCCCCCGCCAGGGCCGCGCGCTCGTCGCGCGTCCAGTTGCCGCGGCACATGTGCAGCGCCACCCGGTCGCGCGGGAGGCCGTCGACCACCCGGTTGATCAGGTCGCGCGCGAAGGCGAGCTCGATGGCCGGGTCCTTTTTCTCGCTCAGCGCGCCGCACATGAAGCTGCGCGTGTTCTTGGCGCCCGTGAAGACGACCTCGCTGAGCACGGGCTCGTCGAACTGGACGAGCGCCGCGCCCCCCGCCAGCAGGGCGTGGAGCTCCTCCCGCAGCACGCGGACGATGTCCTCCGCGAGGTGCTCCCGCGAGCGGTACGCCTTGTCGGAGATGCACTCCATCCACATCGTGCGCGTCAGCAGGTAGGGGCCGGGCAGCGCGACCTTGACCGGCTTCGCGGTCAACGACGCGGCGAAGGCGAGCTCGTGGACCGCGATGGGGCGGCTCCGGCCCAGCGGCCCGAAGACGGCGGGATGGCGCACCTCCGACGCGGGGACGTCGAGCTGCTCCATCTCCTTCTTCAGCTTCTCGGGCTCGTCGACCAGCGGGAGCAGGTCGGTGAGCGGGATCAGCTGGCAGTTGTCGAGGATCCCGCCGACGAAGCTGGAGTAGTTGTCGCGGCGCTGCTCGCCGTCGCTGACGACGTCCACCCCCGCGCGCAGCTGGGCGCCGACGCAGAGCCGGACGGCGTCGTCGGCCGTCGCCTGGAACTCCGCCTCGCCGAGCCGCCCTTCCAGGTGGTCGTGGATCGCCTGGACCATCCAGCGGGGCCGGGGCCAGCTGCCGACGCCCATGACGGAGAGGGGGGCGACGGCCGGGGCGGGCGCGGGAGCGGGCAGCGACGCCGGGATCACGACCGGGACCATCGACTTGAGGGGCGTCCAGGCGCGGGGGGTCGACGTCCCCCGCCGCGCGGAGAGCGGCCCCTTGCTGACGAGGAAGCTGCGCTGCTTCCCCTTCTTGGTCCAGGAGACGAGCTCGTTCTCCGTCATGCGGCACCAGGCCGGCAGATCCTCGTCGACCGAGATCTCGGTCGAGCGGATCTCCAGCAGCTGGCCGGGCGCCAGGGGGTCGATGTGCTGGCGGATGAGGAGCAGCAGTCCGTTCCCGCAGTCGAGGTCGCCGCCGTCGAAGGCGACGTCCGCCTGGAGCGCGTGCTTCTCAACCGGTTCCATGACTTTCATCCGATACCCCCTTCCCCCCGGGGGGGTAGGGGGGACGTCTCCTGATCCTGATCCTGATTCCGCGTCAGTAGGAGACGGAGGGGCAGGCGTCGCCCATGAACTCGACCAGCTTCGCGCCGCCCACGATCGCGGCGCCGGCGACGAGGTTGTTCTCGTCGAGCTTCCGCTTCTTGAAGCAGGGCGAGCAGACGAAGATCTTGCCGCCGCCCTTGGCGAAGTTGTCCATGAGCTCCTTGAGCGGGGTGAAGCCCTCTTCCTTGATGTCCTCGGCGTAGCCCTTCTGGGAGAGGCGGACGCCTTCGATGGAGAGGAACACGACGACGTCCTTTCCGGACCCGAGGGCGGCGTTGGCCACGACGAAGGACACGGTCGCCTTGTCCGTGTTGTCCTTCGAGATCGTGCAGTTGACGACGAACTTTCCGGGCATGGGATCAACCCTCCTTTCGACGGATGAAATAGACCGGATGACTCTGGTGGACGAGGGGATGGCCGGTCATGCCGCACCAGGCGGGCAGATCGGCGGGGGCGCCGGGATCGCGGGCGGTCAGCCGCAGCACCGTCCCGGGCTTCAGCGCCTCCATCCGGAAGCGCAGCTCCAGGACCAGGTCGCCGCAGCCCATGTTCCCGGCGTTCCATTCGACGTCCGCCGTCGGAGCGGAGGACGTCGGAGCCTCGACGGCCGGGACCGCGCCCGCCGCGCCGAAGCAGTCGGCGCGCCCTTCCCTGGCGTCGGCGCGAGCCCACGCCGTCCGGAAGCAGTCCTTGCCTTCGACGTAGTCGAGGAGTCGCGCGCGGAGGACGTCGAGCGGCTGCGCCAGCGCCGCGGAGAAGCAGGGGAGGCAGCGGGGCGCGTCTTTGAAGCCCAGGACGACGCTGGCGACGCGCTGGTGGCCGCAGAGCGACCGGCCGCAGCCCGCGCAAGGCAGGCGCTCCATGCGTTCGAGGTCCTGGAGCAGGGTGTCGGTGTCGGTCATGAGGGATCCGGGCAGGGGCGCCGCGACGGCCCCCCTGCCCGGAAGCTCGACTAGATAGGGTAACAACGGGACGGCAATGGGGGCTATTTCTTTTCCTTATAGGTGAGTTTCCGGATCCAGCCGTCCTTCTCCGGGTGGATCTTGCCGTCGACCTCGACGTAGGCCTTGGCGAGAGCGTTGACGGGCCCGCCGTCCTGCTTGGGGCTGAGGGTCAGGTCGCGGCCGACCGACCAGACGACCCGGCGCTCTTCGATGTTGCCGAAATAGTAGTCGACCTTCGAGGCGTCGGGGCCCTTGTAGCCGTCGGCCGTCGTCCGCCGCACGAGGACCTCGTTGTCCTTGTTGATCTCGTACGTGTCGACGTAGATGTCGGCGACGGCGACGTCGTGGGGGACCCAGCCGACGTTCGGCACGAAGAACTCAGGCCAGCAGTGGTAGCTCTGGTCGGCGTCCTGGCCGTCGAGCTCCAGCTTGAAGAAGGACCCGTAGATGAGCCGGGTGGGGATGCCGGCGGCGCGGGCGAGCGACATCCACAGCGAGTGGAAGTCGGTGCAGTTGCCCGTCTTCGACGTCATGCAGTACTCGGTGCTGCCGACCGGCGAGGCCTTGCGGGTCTTGGGGTCCTTCACCCAGTAGTCGATGTTCTTCAGCGTCCAGTCGTAGAGCTTGCGGGCGGCGACGACCGGGTTTTTCTCGCCGCCGACGACCTCCGCCGAGATCTTCCGGACCCGGTCGTCGATGATCACGTGGGTGTTCGCGGCCAGGTGCTTCTCCTTGCCGGCCAGGTCCGACGCCTCGTACGGGCGCGTCTTGGCGGCGCTGACGCCGCTCAGGACCTCGGAGCGGGTGATCGTGAAGGTCTCGACGATCGTGAAGTCCTTCACCTTCGGATCGGTCACCTCGACGTAGACCGAGCTGTTCCCTTCCGAGTCCTTCTCGACCCGGTGCGGGAACGGCGCCTCCACCTTGAAGCCCGCCACCTTGGAAGCGGCGTCGTTCTGCGGCATGGCGAACCAGATGCGGAGCTTCTTCGCTCCGTCCGGCACGATCACCTTGAGCTCGTGGCGGACGTCGAAGGTGGCCTGCCTGCCTTGCATGGCCATGGCCCGCTCGCCGCCGGCGCAGCCGACGGCGAGGAGCAGGAGCGCGCTGAGGGCTCTCATCGGGGACTCCTTAGAAGTAAAGGACGAAGAAGACGTTGAAGCGGTGGTCCTTGCCGTCGTCGATGTTGGCGTCGTCGAAGTACTCGGTGGTCCAGTTCAGGTAGTCGGCGCCGATCTCGAAGGGGCCCCACCGGAAGCGGTTGCAGAGGGCGAAGATGAGGTTCTTGTCGCGGGCCGTCGCGGCCGTCAGGTCGTCGTGGTGCGGGTTGTCCAGGTACGCGCCGAAGATCACCGTGTACCAGGGAGCGAGCTGGACGCCCAGCTCGGCCCAGCCGCCGTGCGCGCCGATCTCGTTGCCGGTCGTCGCGTTGACGCCCTGGTTGTTGCCGCCGCGGATGTCGTCGAGGTTCCGCCCGTAGAAGAGGTCGGTCCTCAGCGTCACGCCGTCGAACAGCCAGAGGACCAGATCCAAGCCCACCGCGTCGCTGGAAAAGGTCCGGTCGCCGGTGGCGAGGGCGACGTCCAGCTCCTCCTGGGCCCAGTGGCCGTGGACGCCGAGGGTGATCTTGCGCTTCTCGACCCAGCCGTCGACCTCGTAGGCCAGGCGGCCCTGCACGGTCGGCGCGCCGGAAGCTTCGCCGTCGAAAAAGGTCGTCGCCGAGACGGGCGTGCCGCCGTCGAGGTTCTGGCCGTCGATGGCGCCGGTGACGCCGATCATGCCCGTCGCGGTCAGGCCGCCGCCGGGCTTCCACTCGGCGCGGAGCTGGGGACGGCGGTCGCCGGGGTTGCCGGCGCCCCACATCACCATGTCGGCGTTGGGCGAGGGCGTCAGCGGCGAGAAGAGCTCGTCGCGCTGGCCGAACTGCAGGGAGAAGGTCCCCCAGTCGAGCTTGCCCCACGCGTGGCGCAGGCGGAGGAACTCGCGGGAATTGGACGAGAGGTTGCCGCCGTTGGGGAGGTTGTAGAAGTCGACCTCCAGCCGGCCGGTGATCTTGACGTCCCAGAGGTCCGGGATGACCGGGCCGTCGAAATCCATGCCCAGTCGCGTGAGGCGCGGGTTCATGGAGAAGTCGTTCTCGCCGGCCGCTTCGCCTTCGGCGCCGGGGAGGTCATGCGACAGGATCCACTGGGGGATCTGGATGCTGTTGGGGCGGTCCGTGTCGTAGTGCATGTCCAGGCGCAGGAAGCCGTAGATGGTGATGCCCAGTTTGTCCCGGGACAGCAGCTTCATCCCCTCCTGCGGAGGCGGAGGCGCCGGGGGCGGCGCCGGCGGCGTCGCCTGGCTCAACAGCGTCAGCAGCGTCAGAGTCGTCGTGATCACGTGATGAAACCCTCCCAACCTATCCCCTCGGCCTCCGGAAGAACGCCTTCCGCGAGGCCGCGCCCTATCGCGTAAAACGATAGTACATATAGCGGTTACTTATACGTGGACCGGGGGAGTTGTCAACGGTCCGGGGGAAAACTAACTGGCGACGCCGGCGCGGCCCGCGGTCGTCGGAGGCCGGAATGGGATAAATCGCGGACTGTTATTCGTTGGGGACGCGTTTCAGGAGGCCGGCCCAGCGCGGGTGGCTCCGGAGCGGGGCCAGGTCGGGGTCCTTCCGCAGGAGGTCCCAGTTGGCGTACCCGTCGGCCACGGCCCGCTCCAGCTCGTCGAGCGCGCGGTCCGTCCGGCCGGCCCGGGACAGGACGCAGGCGAGCGCGTAGCGGGCGGCCGCGTCCTTCGGGTCCAGGCGCAGCGCCGCGCCGTACGCCTCGATCGCCGCCTCCCACTCCCCCCGTTCGGCGTGGGCGCGCGCGTCCTTCTTCAGCGCCGCGTTCGAGGCGGCGGGCGGCCGGACGCAGGCGGGGCAGGACGTCACGGGCTCGCGCGCGAACGCGACCGTCGAGCAGGTCCGGCATTTCGCCGCGTGCGCCTGGATCCCGCAGGCCGAGCAGCGGAACGGGCCCCAGCCCGGCTGCGCCTCCTCGAATCCGCAGGCGGGGCAGACCGACCAGACGTTCTCCCGGAGGCAGGTGTGGCAGGTCGACCCCCCCGGCTCCTTCGCGTAGGTCGTGTGCGCGCAATGGAAGCAGGGGAAGTTCCGGAACTCCGCGCAGGACGTCAGCCCCAGCGCCAGCAGCGCGATCCAGGCCCGTCTCATGCGTGTCCTTTCAGGCAGCTTCGGGTGGACCGGAGCGCCTTCTCCAGGACGGCGACGTCGCGCTTCGGACGTCCTTCGCTTCGGAACGTCGTCATCTGGGCGCGGATGCGGCCCACGTCCTTGCGGTAGCGGGCGATCGCCGCCCGGTAGCCGCGCTCGCGGGGCTCGCTCCTCAGCGGGCGTCCCTCCCGCGAATAGAGCTCGGCGGCGCGACCCCGCACCTGGAAGTCGTCGACGCGGAACTCCTCGAGCCGCCACCAGGTGCCCGGATCGACCCACGTCGCGCGGATCAGGCGCAGCGCCGCGTCCTTCGAGGACGCGACGAACTGGGGCATTTCGTCGACGGCCCAGGTTCCGGGCTTGAGGTAGACCTCGCAATGGGAGATGACCCAGACCGTCTTCATGGCGCCAGCACCCTCACGCCGCCGGGGACGAGCTCGAGGTCGGCGGGCAGCTGGCCCGCGGGATCGCCGTCGACCTGCAGCGGGACCGGCGCGCCGTCGAGGGACGTCAGCCGGACGCGGCGGGCCTGGTGGAACGACACCCCCGGCAGCGGCAGGTCGTCGCCCGACAGCCAGCCGGTGAACGCGCGGGCGAACATCTTCACGACGTCGAAGCGGCTTCCGCCGCGCTGGACCAGCACCTCGAAGGTCCCGTCGTCCGCCTTCGCGCGCGGCGTGAAGACGAGCGGGCCGCCGTAGGCCGCGACGTTCGAGACGATCACCCAGGCCGCCTCGCCCAGGGAGACGCCGTCGAGCTCGACCCCGACGCGCGGGGCGCGGAACTGCAGGATGCTCTTGGCGCCCCACCAGAGGTACTGCCACATCCGCACCGGGCCCTTGCGCGCGGCGTGGAAGAGGTGGACGACGTGCGCGTCGTAGCCGGCGCTCGCGAAGAGCAGGAACTTGCGGCCGCTCACGCGGTCGACGCCCAGGTCCCACGGGATCGCGCGGCCCTCGGCGAGCACCCGGGCGAGGCCGCGGGCATCGCGCGGCAGGCCGAGCTCTTTGGCCAGCACGTTGGCCGTGCCGCCGGGGATCATGGCGAGGGCGGGGCCGGCGGCGAGGCCGTTCAGGACCTCGTTGACGGTGCCGTCGCCGCCCACGGCGACCACGGTGGCCGCGGTCACGCTGTCCTCGGCGATGCGGCGGGCGTCGCCGGCCGCCTCCGTCTCCGCGATCTCGGGCGCTTCGCCTTGGGCCTGGAGGAGGTCGGATACCGCCCGGGCCAGGCGGAGCCCCTTCCCGCTGCCCGAGACGGGATTGGCGATGATGACGATCCGGCCGCGCACGGCGAGGATTCTACGGGAGAAGGGCCAAGGACCAAAGACCAATGACCAAAGGGTCGCCCCCCCTTCCCCCCCCGGGGGGGGGCGGGGGGGATGTCTTGGTCATTGGTCTTTGGTCCTTGGTCCTTATAATGGGCGGCCCACGATGAAGATCCGAAAGCTGGTCACCGCCGACGAGTACCGGGAGGTCGAACGCCTCCAGTCGGACGTCTGGAAGTTCCCCGACCGCGAGATCATCCCGCTCAACGAGCTGGTGATCCTGCAGAAGCACGGCGGGCAGGTCTTCGGGGCGTTCAACGGCGACGGCCGCATGATCGCCTTCTGCTTCGGCCAGCCGGGCTACCGGGACGGGCGCGTCTACCACTACTCCCGCATGCTCGGCGTCATGCCGGAGTACCGCGACAGCGGCATCGGCCACACGCTCAAGCTCAAGCAGCGCGAGTTCGTCCTGAAGCAGGGGCTGGACGTCGTCCAGTGGGCGTTCGACCCCCTCCAGAGCCGCAATGCCTACTTCAACATCGAGAAGCTCGGCTGCGTCATCCGCGAGTACAACGAGAACCTCTATCCCGGCTCCGACAGCCGCTTCAACCGCGGCCTCGAGCCCGACCGCTTCACCGCCGAGTGGCCGATCGCCTCGCGCCGCGTCCGGGACCGGCTCGCCGGCCGCAAGGAGAGCTACGCCCTCGAGGACTATCCGGCGCTGCTGCCGTCGAGCGGCAGCGACGGCGGCTGGCGGAGGCCCGCCGAGGCCCTCGCGCGGCCCGCCGGGAAGCGGCTCTCGATCGAGGTGCCCGCGGACATCAACGGCCTCAAGGACGACGACGTCAAGCTCGCCCAGCGCTGGCGTCTGATGACGCGCGCGGCCTTCCAGCTCGCCTTCAAGAAGGGCTACGTGGTCCGGGGCTTCCTCTCCCCGGTCGAGGACGGCCGCCGCCGTAGCCACTACCTGCTCGAGAAGAACTTCAAGGTCCGCTGATGAAGATCGACCGGCTCGAGATGCTCCACCTGCGGCTCCCCCTCGTCCATTTCTTCGAGACGAGCTTCGGCCGCGTCCACGACCACGAGGTCCTCATCCTCCGCGCCGAAGCCGGCGGCCTCGTCGGCTACGGCGAAGTCCCCGCCTCCGCCGCCCCCCGCTACAGCTACGAGACCGTCCACACCGCCTGGCACGTCATCAAGGACTTCCTCGCCCCCAAGCTCAAGAACCGCGAGTTCGCCGGCCCCGGGCCCGTCAGCGACCTCTTCGGCTCCGTCCGCGGCCACAACATGGCCAAGGCCGGCGTGGAGATGGCGGCCGTCGACCTCTTCTGCAAGGCCCAGAACAAGCCCCTCTACCAGGTCCTCGGCGGCGAGCGGACCGAGATCCCCACCGGCGTGAGCCTCGGGATCGAGGACTCGGTGGACGACCTCCTCCGCCGCGTCGAGGAGGCCGTCGGGAAGGGCTACCAGCGGATCAAGCTGAAGATCAAGCCGAAGTGGGACGTCGACATCGTCCGCGCCGTCCGCCAGCGCTTCCCGACGACGCCGCTGATGGCGGACGCGAACTCGGCGTACGCGCTGAGCGACATCCCCCATCTCAAGGAGCTGGACGCCTTCGACCTCCTGATGATCGAGCAGCCGCTGGCGTACGACGACTACGTGGACCACGCGAAGCTGCAGGCGGAAATCAAGACGCCGGTCTGCCTGGACGAATCGATCCGCTCGTACGACGACGCGCGGCGGGCCTTCGAGCTCGGGGCCTGCAAGATCATCAACATCAAGCAGGCGCGGGTGGGCGGGCCGTACAGCGCGAAGATGATCCACAACCTGGCGAAGGCGAAGGGCGCGCCGGTCTGGTGCGGCGGCCTGCTGGAAACCGGCGTGGGCCGGGCGCACAACATCGCGCTGGCGACGCTGCCGGGCTTCACGCTGCCCGGCGACATCTCGGCGAGCGAGCGGTACTACGCGGAGGACGTCATCGACCCGGCCGTGGTCGTGTCCGCGCGGGGGACCATCCAGGTTCCCCAGGGCCCGGGCATCGGCTATACTGTCGCCGAGCGAAGGCTCACCAAATACTGTGTCCGCCGCGAATATGTCCTGTCCTAAGTGCCAGGCGGCGCTTCCCGAGGGGAGCGCCTTCTGCAACAAGTGCGGGCTCGCCATCAGCTCCCCCGCCCTGCCCGCGCCCGCCGCTTCCGCCTCGGAGCCGGAAGAGGAGCTCTGGCGGGGCCGCTTCTCCGCCAAGGCCCAGGCCCACCTCTGGTTCCTCTGGACCCTCGAGGTCGCCGCGCTCTTCTACCTCTGGTACTTTCAGATCCACGACACGAAGCGCGGCGACGTCGTCCTGCGCTCCATCTTCGCCGTCCTCGCCCTCCTCCCGGCCGTCTGGATCTCCTGGCAGCTGCTCGTCGCCAAGGTGGCCACCCGCTACCGCCTGACGACCCACCGGCTCTTCAAGGAGTCGGGCATCCTGTCCCGCGCCATGAACGAGATCGAGCTCGTCCGCGTCGACGACGTCTCCGTCCGCCAGAACCTCCTCCAGCGCATCTTCAACGTGGGGATCGTCACCGTCATCGCCCCCACCGACCAGACCGAGCCGCGCCTGGAGCTCGTCGGGATCGAGAACCCCATCGAGGTTAAGGAGATGATCCGCGGCCAGGTCCGCAAGCGCCGCGAACGCTCCCTCCACGTGGAAAACCTCTAAAAACCATAAATCACACTGTCCAGTTTATGGTGCCCCCCGGACACCATAAATCGTACTGTCCCATTTATGGTGTCCCCTCGGAACAAGACCCTGCGGTTGACGGAGGCCGACCGCCGCGCCCCCCTCCCCCGTCTCGACGGCCCCGCCCGGCCCGACCGGATCTATCACGCGGACGCCTTCGACGCCCTCCGCGCCTGCCCGCCCGCCGACCTGGTCGTCGCGGATCCGCCCTACGACTGGCCCGCGGAGAAGCACGACGCGTGGATCGCGGCGGCGGCGGACGTCGTGCGCCCCGGCGGCTCGATCTACGTCTGCTGCGACTGGCCGATCTCGGGGGCGATCCAGGAAAGCCTGGGACGTCGCTTCGAGGTGCGCAACCGGATCACCTGGAAGCGCGACAAGGGGCGGGGGGCGTCGAAGAACTGGAAGCGGAACATGGAGGACGTCTGGTACGCGGTCAAGCCGGGCGCCGACTTCACGTTCAACCTGGTGAAGTGGAAGAAGCCGGTGATCGCGCCTTATCGCGAAAACGGGAAGCCGAAGGACTGGGTCGAGGAGAACGGCGAGCGGTACCGCATGACGCATCCGTCGAACGTGTGGACGGACCTCTGCGTGCCGTTCTGGTCGATGGCCGAGAACACCGAGCATCCGTGGCAGAAGCCGGAGAAGCTCGTCGAGCGGATCGTCGAGGCCTCGAGCCGGCCGGGCGACCTGGTGATCGATCCGTTCCTGGGCTCGGGCACGACGGCCGCCGTCGCGGCCCGCCTGGGACGTCGCTACATCGGCTTCGAGCTCGACCCCGACTGGGTCCGCGTCGCGCTCAAGCGCCTCGTGTTAACGAAATGACGCGGTCCTTTCGTTAACACGTGAGACGAGGAGCCCGGGGGGCCATTAGACTCGGGAGGTGACCATGCTGCTGGCGATCTTGCTGCTGGCCCAGGACGTCCAGGAAACGAAGCTGCGCATGGCGCTCGTGAGCATGAAGTGCCTCCTGTCCGACCTGGCCGAGCCCGCGCAGAACCGGAAGAACATCGAGGCCAACCTGGAGCGGCATCGGGTCTACATCGACCAGGCGGCCGCCCAGGGCGCCGAGTTCGTCGGCTTCCCGGAGCTCTCCATCAACGGCTACCGCTTCAGCCCGAACATGACCTGGCTGAGCCTCGACGGCCCCGAGGTGCGGGCCGTGGCGGCGAAGGCCGTCGAGAAGAAGCTCTACGTCAGCGTCGGGCTCGCGGAGAGGGACGCGGACGGCAAGAAGTGGAACACGCAGATCGTGATCGGGCCGGACGGGAAGATCGTCGGGAAGCACCACAAGATCTGGCTGACCGCCGAGGGCGGCCACACGGAGCGGGGGACGTCGCACGACGTCTTCGAGGTCAAGGGCGTGAAAATGGGGATCGTGACCTGCGCGGACGGCTCCGACTTCCTGAACCTGAAGGCCGTCGCGGACAAAGGCGCGAAGATCATTTACGGGCCGCACGCGAACACGACGGGCAGCACGCTCGCCGGCTGGTACCGCTTCCGCGCGCGCTGGGGCGGCGAGTGGGACGGCAAGACGGTGGCCGCGAAGACCTCGAACGACGGCCCCGAAGCCCAGGTGCCGAGCGGCGGCTGGGCGGCGGCGCTGAACGTCCACGCGGCCCTGCACAACCACGCGGGGCTCTTCGATCCGCCGGTGGCGGGCGACGTCCCCAACCGCTTCGCCGCGGGCGCGTGGTTCATCGGCCCCGACGGCAAGACGCTGGCCCAGCAGCCGAGCTCGACCGAGCGGACGGACAGCCGGGAACACCTGCTGATCCAGGACGTCACGACGCGGTCCTTTCGTTAACACCTGACCCGTTATACTCATGCGGTGGAATGGATCTGGAAGGACCTGTTTCGCCCCGTTCTCCCGCCCGGATCCGGAGCGGAAGACGGGCTCGTGGCCATGGCCATCCTCTGCAATTGCCGCTTCGAGCTGTCCCCTTCCGCGTTCCCCGCGGAGTCGTTGGCGCCGTTGACGTGGCGGGGAGGCGCGAGCGTCGTCGCCGAGATCTGGCCGGATCGCGAGGCCGAGGAGGCTCGGCCGGACTTCTGGTACATGCTCTACCCGGATCGGCTTCCCACCGGGTCGCCGCACGACCTTCCCCGCGACCGCTACGATTGGGCGCGCCACGAGCGGATGCTCGCGGCATTGAGGGCGGACCCGCGCGTCCGGGCCGTCGAGGAAGAATGATCCGTCATAGTTTCATGCGGGGACGGTCCTACCGTTCATGAGCACGCCCGCCGAAGAGGCGTTCTGGAACCTGGTCGCGGCCGCGCGGGCCGAGGACGTGATCCGCCCGGACGAGACCCGCGTGCTCAACGCCTATGTCCTCAAGCTCGGCCTCGACCCCCAACGCGCGAAGGAGATCCAGGCCGCCGCCGAGGCGGAGGATCCTCCGCGCATCCGCGTCCCCAAGGAGCCTCAGGCGAGGCTCGACACCCTCCGCGCCGTCCTGGAAGTCGCCGCCGCGGACGGCACGATCGGGCCCAAGGAGCTGGCCGTCGTCCGCGCGCTCGCCGAGCGCTGCGCGATCCCGCCGGGAAAGCTCGGCCCCCTGCTGGCCGTCGCGCTCAGGCGGTCGACGTCCAAACTGGACAAAGCCTTCGCGGCGCTGAAGAGTCCCGGCGACGCGGGGCCGGAGCTGATCGAGTTCAAGGGCCCGGTGGAGGAGAGCCCTCGGGCGCGGGAGCTGCTGCGCAGGATGCCCTTCGCGGCGCGGCTCGCCCCTCCGGTCCGGAGCTGCGCGAGCTGCCGGCTGCCGTTCGGAAACCGCGATCCCTACGCCCAGTACTGCCGGCCCTGCGTGGTCAACGCGGGCATGCGCAACTGGACCGGCTGCGAGACCCTGGCGGGCTCTCTCTTCCTGCTCTTCCTGTTTCCCGCCGCCTACCTCGTGCAGAAGACGACGGGGCTGTGGTCGTGGGGCTACTACGCCGGGCGGGAGATGGAAGCCCTCGACACGTCGTCGTATCGGTACCCTTACCGCCGCCGCCCGTCCTGGCAGCTCCTCATGCTGATCCCCGCGGCCGGCGTGACCGTCCTGGCCGCCTGGCTTCCCGCGTGGGGGATCTCGGAACTCGTCACCGCGCTGCTCCGCAAGAGCGAAAGCCCGGAACCGGGACGCTCCGGCCCTCGTTGAATGAGGATGAAATCGATCCTTCGCGCCACGACGCTTCTGGCCCTCGCGGCCTGCGCCCCGGCGCGGAGCGACCCGGCGCCGCGGCGGGCGCCGAACGTCGTGATCGTCATGACCGACGACCAGGGCTACGGAGAGCTGTCCTGCCACGGGAACCCGTACCTGAAGACGCCGAACCTCGACCGCCTGGCGGCCGCTGCGCTGAGGCTGTCGGACTTCCACGTCTCCCCGATGTGCACGCCGACGCGCGGGCAGCTGATGACCGGCTATCACGCGATGCGCAACGGCGCGATGAACGTCAGCAGCGGGCGGACGCTCCTGCGGCCCGAAATGCGGACGATGGCCGACTACTTCAAGGCCTCCGGCTACCGCACCGGGATCTTCGGCAAGTGGCACCTCGGCGACAACTATCCGTTCCGCCCGGAGGATCGCGGCTTCGACGAGACGCTCTGGTTCCCCACGTCTCACATCAACGGGCTGTCCGACGCCTGGGACAACGACTACTTCGACGACGTCTACGTGCGCAACGGACGTCGGACCCGCGTGGAAGGCTACTGCACGGACGCCTTCTTCCGCGAGGCGATCCGCTGGATGGGGGCGTCGAAGGCGCCCTTCCTCGCGTACGTGCCGCTGAACGCCCCGCACGGCCCCCTCTGGGTGCCCGACCGCTACCGGGCCCCGATCCGCGAGGCGATCGCCGCGAATCCCGGGCCCGCGGGCCGCCTCGGCGAGAGCCTCGTCACCTACCTGGCCATGTGCGCCAACATCGACGAGAACATGGGGAAGCTCGACGACTTCCTCCGCCGGGCCGGCCTCTTCGAGGACACGATCGTCGTCTTCCTCACCGACAACGGCAGCACGCTGGGCGAGGCCTACTACAACGCCGGCATGCGCGGCAAGAAAGTCACCCTGTGGGAGGGCGGCCACCGCGTGCCCTGCTTCGTCCGCTGGCCCGCCGGCCCCCTGCGCCCGCCCGGCGAGCTCGCGCCCCTCGCCCAGGTCCAGGACCTCCTGCCCAGCCTCGCCGAGCTCTGCGGCGTGCGGGGGCTGCCGGGCGATCTCGACGGCCGGAGCCTCGCGCCGCTGTTCCGCGGCGAGCCCCAGCCGGAGCTCGACGAGCGCGCCCTCTTCATCAACTTCAGCCGCCAGCCGGTCGGCGTCAACACCTACCGGCCCGACAATCCCGCCGTGCCCCGCAAAGATGGCGCGGCCGTGCTCTGGAAGCGCTGGCGGCTGCTGGAGGATCGCGCGCTCTACGACCTCTCCGCGGATCCGCATCAGGATGTCGACGTCGCCGCGAAGCACCCGGAGGTCCTGGCCCGGCTGCGCGGGGAGCTCGCGCGCTGGTGGGACGGCGTGAGCGGGAAGGTGAACGACAAGCAGCGGGTCGTGATCGGGAACGACGCGGAGAATCCCATGACGCTCACCGCGTGCGAGTGGTGGGACGTCTTCGTGGACCAGCAGCAACAGGTGAGGAAGGGCGAGCTCAAGAACGGGACCTGGCACCTGCGCGTCGACCGCCCCGGCCGCTACCGCTTCACGGCGCGGCGCTGGCCGGCCGAGAGCGGCCTCGCGCTCGCGGAGGCGGCGCCGGAGACGAAGGTCGTCGACGGCCGCCTGGCCGCGGGCAAGGCGCTGCCCATCCGCGGGGCCAGGCTGAGGATCCGGGGCCAGGAGCAACAGCGCGACGCGGAAGCCGGCGCTAAGGGCGTCGAGTTCGCCGTCGAGCTGCCGGCGGGGGAGATCGAGCTCGAGGCCGAATGGCTGGACGACAAGGGCCAGGTGATCTGCGGGGCGTACTACCTCGAAGTCGCGTTAACGAAATGACCGCGTCTTAACCGCGCCTGGGCAGCCCAGGAGCTAGGCTTCCGGATCTGGAGTTAGCCTGGAAAGGCAGTACCATTCGCTTGTGGGAACTAACGTTGAAGCTGGTGATCGGCAGATCTTTTCAATCCAGGCCGACATCGTGAAAGTCAGTGACTCCTGGATCTTCGGCCATTTTAGATTCTGGATAGCTGGGATCCCCGTAGGGAACTGGGATGATTCAGCGGACCTAAAAGGATGTTGCGCTCACCTTCGGACCTTCATCAACAAGCCTCAGTCCCGGTCGGAGTTTGGCTTGTTCGAACTCGGAAAGAATGAAGTCTTCGACATGCTGTGGACCACAATGATGGTCGTTGATGGCAAAGTCTCGAAGTCGGAACCCGTCTATAAGGACGCGGTAAGCAGATTCCATATCTCCCACCTCGGGATGTCCTCCTTTGACCGGGTGGCCATGATTCTTCTGGAATGCCAGGAAGGGTCACAACGGTGCATTTGGAACGCTCTGCCCGACGCTGCAATTCACGAAGCTCTTCTGCCCGCGGGCGAGATGGAACGCGTCTCGCGCTCTTTCCTGAAGAAGTTTGACCAGATGAAGGCCGCCCTCTAGAAAACGTCATTTCGCCAGCGCGTGGATCGTGGCGACGAGCTCGCTCTTCACCGGGGCGCCGGCCGCGGTGCGCAGGGTGTAGCGCGCGCGGAGCTGATGCACGGGACGCAGCGCGGGGATCTCGAGCGTCACCTCGCGGCCGTCCGCCGAGAGCCGGATCGCCTTGAGCTCCACCGGATCGTGGCCCGGCTGGTCCGGCCGCTCCGCCGAATAGTCCTCGGAGCCGTACTTCGCCGCGTAGCGGTAGTTCCACTGGTCGAGGGACCAGCGGTCGGGGTCGAGCGTCGACTCCCGATCGAGCGGCGTCGCGAACGTGATCCGCAGCGCGCCGGCGGTCGCGCGCCAGGCGACGGGCAGCGTCACCGGGGCTCCGGTGTAGCGGACCCGCTGGAAGCAGCCGTCGCGCACCGCGTTCGTCACCCAGCCCTTCATGCCGCTCACGTAGAGCTGGCCGTCGAGCGGATGGAAGCGGCCGCGCATCGCGCCCGAGGCGAACTGCAGCGGGAACGGCACGACGGCCCCCTGCGCTCCGTCGCGCAGGACGAGCTGCATCGAGCTGCGGCCGAACGAGAAGTTGAGCAGCTGCCCGCGCAGACCCCAGCGGTCGGACGTCACCCAGGCCTGCCCGCCCGTCGAGTTGTCCATGAGCCGCGGCAGGTAGCAGAGGGGCGGCTCGACGCCCTCCTTCGGGCCCCCGAAGCCGTAGTGCCCGCCCGGCTTCGCCACGCAGATCATCGAGCCCGGCGTCCACTCCCCTTCCTGCGGCGCGACCGTGATCGTGCCGTCGGGGCCGATCGACATCCCGTTGGGATTGCGGAAGCCGCCGGCGACGACCTCGAAGCGCGCGCCGTCCTTCGACACCCGATGCAGCGTCGTGGGCCCGACGCCGTAGAAGCTGCCCTCGGCGTCGGTCTCGAGGCAGGCGACGTAGTTGTGCCCGCCCATCGTCGGCCGCTGGTTGTTGAAGCAGTCGTAGACGCCGGGGCCGCTCAGTCGCGTGATCTGGTCGCGTCCCTGGACGTACACGACGTCGTCGACAATCTTCAGCCCGAGCGGCTGATAGAGTCCCGTCGCGACGCGCTCCCACGCGACGTTCTGCAGCTCCGCGTCGAGGCCCGAGACCCGCCACACGTCGCCGTGCACGGTGCAGACCGCCGCGTCGCCGTTCGCGAAGAAGTCGTGGCCGCCCGGGAACATCAGCGCCTTCCACGGGTTCTCGAACGGGAGCGGGATCGTGTCGATCACGTAGGGCCCCTTCTCCGTCGAGACGACGCCCTTCACCCGGATCGCGGGCCCGGGAGTGCTGAGGCCTTCCGCCTTCCCCAACGCGAACTTGCCGTCGACGAGGGCGGGCGATTCTTCGATCCGCTTGCCGTCGCGTTCGTAGATGAGCACGACCCGCGAGCCGGCGAGGCGGTGGCCGAGCCAGCGGCCGGGGGACGTCGCCGGGAGCAGCGTCGGCTCGCCGCCGGGCTTGGGCATGTCGATGACGCCGAAGCGGGCAGGGCTGAACTTGAGGAAACCGCCGGTCCACCAGGCGCGCCAGGCGCAGCGTTCGGTGTCGAAGAGCGCGGCGCCGTCGTGGAGCCGGATCGTGAGCCCCTTCATGACCTGGCCGCCGGGGAGGTCGACGCTCGACATCATGAAGGGCCCGACGTCCATCGCGTTCCAGCGCGCGTCGGCCCAGTCCTTCTCGCCGGTGGCGCCCCAGTGGCCGCCCTTGCCGCCGTCGAGGCCGGGGTCCGCGGGCAGCAGCCCTTTCTCCTTCGACGGCTTCCAAGGCGCGCCGGGCCGGAGCGGCGCTTTGATGTCGACGGGCGGATCGAAGCCGAGCGGAGGAAGTCCGGC